>JAIYDY010000082.1 GCA_027487245.1 Hyphomicrobiales bacterium | reverse complement strand
GCGTCGCCCCCGGCAAGGTGCCGGCCTGCAACTGATCCCCAGTGAGGTGCCGCTTCCGACGGCACCCTCCAAGGCACCCATGCGCCCGATGATGATGCGCGGCGCATGCCCTGAACTGCCGCCCGAATCCAGGTGACCATCCCTTGTCCAGATTGCTCCAGAGCCTTGAAATCTCGCCGCGACTGGTCGGCATGCTTGTGGCACTGGCCGTCATCTGGACCGGATTTCACCTGGCCTCGGGCGGCTCGTTCCTGACACCGCGCAACCTGTGGAACCTGTCGGTGCAGACCGCATCGATCGCTGTCATGGCCTGCGGCATGGTCCTGATCATCGTCACGCGCAACATCGATCTGTCCGTGGGCTCGATGCTCGGGTTCATCGGCATGATCATCGGCATCGTGCAGG
The DNA here is from genome assembly GCA_027487245.1 of Hyphomicrobiales bacterium. Taxonomy (GTDB): domain Bacteria; phylum Pseudomonadota; class Alphaproteobacteria; order Rhizobiales; family Beijerinckiaceae; genus Allobosea. The sequence goes on along the minus strand of JAIYDY010000082.1, from coordinate 29,316 downwards.
CGCAGTATCTTCCGGCGATCTGGGGGCTGGAGCATCCGGCCACCTGGATCGTGGCTGTTCTGGTCGCCATTTCAGTCGGAGCCTTGCTGGGGGCCTTGCAAGGCTCGATCATCGCTTATCTGGGCGTTCCCTCCTTCATCGTCACGCTTGGCGGATTGCTGATCTGGCGCGGTGCGGCCTGGTGGGTGACGCAAGGCCAGACACTGGCCCCGATGGATTCGCGCTTCAGACCGATCGGTGGCGGCATCGAGGGCGCGATCGGAGCAACGGCGTCATGGATGATCGGCATCGGTGCCTGCCTTGTCATCATCGCGCTGACGCTTGTCACGCGGCGGCGGCGTGAGACGTTCGGCTTTCACATGCGCCCGCTCTGGGGCGAGTTGCTGGTCGCGGGCCTGCTGTGCGCCGGCGTGCTTGGGGCTGTGCTCATCGCCAACAGCTATGCTCTTCCTGCCGGCGTCGCGCGTCGGCTGATCGAGGCCGCTGGCGGCACCTGGCCGCAAGGCGGCGTGTTCGTGGCGCACGGCCTTGCCATTCCTGTCCTGATCGCTGTCGCGGTTGGCATCGCTGTCACCATCCTGGCAACCCGGATGCGCTTTGGCCGCTACGTTTTCGCCATTGGCGGCAATCCCGAGGCTGCTGACTTGTCAGGCGTCAACACCCGCCGGATCCTGATGCTGGTCTATGCGCTGATGGGCGCGCTGGTCGGGATCGCGGCATGCATCTCCACAGCGCGGCTCAACGCCGCCACCAATGCTGCCGGCACGCTTGACGAACTCTACGTGATCGCAGCCGCTGTGATCGGCGGTACGTCGCTGGCGGGCGGCATGGGCACCATTGTCGGGGCCATGCTGGGCGCGCTGATCATGCAGTCGCTTCAATCGGGCATGGTGCTGCTTGGCGTCGATACACCGTTGCAGAACATCGTCGTTGGACTTGTGCTCGTGACAGCGGTCTGGCTCGACACGATCTACAACAAGCGCGTGAAGTGAGGCGAGTATGGCGACACAAGCGCGAACCGAAGGGTCGGAAGGTGCCGGCGTTCCGCTGGTCGACATGCGCGGCATCTCGATCACATTCGGCGGCATCACGGCTGTCGATCACGTCGATGTCGATCTGCATGCGGGAGAGGTTGTGGCCCTGCTCGGCCACAACGGGGCCGGCAAGTCTACCTTGATCAAGATCCTGTCAGGTGCCTACAGGCCTGACTCGGGCGAGATCCACATCCGTGGCGAACGGGCCGACATTGCCAGCCCGCGCGATGCCAAGCGCCACGGGATCGAAACGATCTACCAGACGCTGGCGCTGGCAGACAATGTCGACGCTGCAGCCAACATCTTCCTTGGCCGCGAGATCGTCAGCCGCTGGGGTACGCTCGACGATGCCGCGATGGAAGCCGAAACCCGCAAGGTGATGGCCCGGCTCAACCCGCACTTCCGGCGCTTCAAGGAGCCGGTCAGGGCTCTTTCCGGTGGACAGCGCCAGTCCGTCGCCATTGCGCGCGCGATCTATTTCGATGCGCGTATCCTGATCATGGATGAGCCGACTGCGGCCCTCGGCCCGGCGGAGACGCGCCAGGTCGGCGATCTGGTCAAGCAGCTCAAGCAACAGGGGATCGGCATCTTCCTGATCAGCCACGATATCCATGACGTGTTTGACCTGGCGGACCGTGTGGTGGTGATGAAGAACGGGCAGGTCGTCGGCTCTGCTGCCGTGGCCGATGTCACCGAGGACGAGGTGCTCGGGATGATCATTCTCGGCAAATGTCCGCCCGGTGCGCGCCCTGGCCCCGGCGCCATGCGGGCCTGAAGTGCGACAGGGCTTCAGGCGCAGAAGCGGAGGAACTCCGTGCGGTGCCGGCCAAAGGGACTTGGCATCGGGGCCGACGCCAACGGGTGATCGGAGCGATCGGAAACCTCGACGCGCCAGCTCAGCGTGCTGGCATTGGCCTTCATCAACTCGGTCATCTTCTGCACCGGGATCGAGGCCATTACGATCGAAGGTGCCGTCGATGTGCCGGATGACCACTGGGCAGAGGCCATGGCCGTGACCGAGCCGGCCTCGATGTCCATGCGCAAATGGTGTGCGGACAAGTCTTCCGGACCGGCACTGACGACCACCTCCGCATAGCCCGGCAAGCGTGCCCCGCAGATGAACATGATCAGCGGACGGCCACCCGGTTCCCGTACCAGGGCCAGAGTCGCCGTGCCCGATGCACTCGACAAGGTCCAGCGTTCGCGCTGCTCAACGCCAGCATCGGCGATCGACATCACAGCCATGAGGACGGCAGGAGCCAGCACACCAGGCCAAACTGGAGCACCCACCATGGACGGGGCACCGGCTGTCAGTGCCTTGCGGGAGCCGGATGGTCCAGCTTTCTGGAACATGAAACGAAACATGAGGCTGTCTCCATCTTGTGGATACAACCTTAGGTTGTCGTCATTACCCTTCCGTAAATCCGGCCCACTGCACGAATGGTGCTAGGGACAAGCGACGCGCGGGCGGTCAGGCGGCGGCCTTGAGGCCGCCGCTCCTCATGCTTCCGCGCCGTCTCCATCGCCATTGTCAGCGCCATCGTCGGTGATGTGCTCGACGCTGACCACACGCTCGCCATCTGCCGTGTCGAAGACGATGACGCCCTGCGTCGAGCGTCCGGCAACGCGGATGCCGGCGACAGGCACACGGATCAACTGCCCGCCATCTGTGACCAGCATGATCTGGTCGCTGTCCTCGACCGGGAAGGAGGCGATCAGCGGCCCGTTGCGATCGTTGACCACCATGGCCACAATGCCCTTGCCGCCACGGCCCGTGACCCGATACTCGAATGACGACGTGCGCTTGCCGTAGCCGTTCTCGGAAACGGTGAGCACGACCTGCTCGGCAGCGGACATGGCAGCGTAGCGCTCGGGAGAGATGCTCGCACCTGCGGTTGCGGCATCGCCGGCACCATCAGCGTCCGCGCCTTCGCCGTCCGGCATGCCGGCATCCTCTGTCCCTTCGCCCGTCACCGCACGCCTCTTGCGCAGGAAGTCAGCCCGCTCGTCGGCATTGGCATCAAGGTGATGCAGGATTGCGAGTGAGATGACCTTGTCGCCATCAGCCAGATTGATGCCGCGCACGCCGGTCGAGTCGCGCCCCTTGAAGACGCGGACTTCCGGCACGGCGAAACGGATGCACTGGCCGAGAGCCGTGGTCAGCAGCACGTCATCGGCTTCCGAACAGATCTGCACGTCGACGATGGCATCGCCCTCGTCGAGCTTCATGGCGATCTTGCCGTTGCGGTTGACCTGCACGAAATCCGACAGCTTGTTGCGCCGGACGTTGCCCGATGCGGTGGCGAACATCACGTCGAGCGTTTCCCAGCTCGCCTCGTCCTCGGGCAGTGGCATCACGGTTGTGATGCGCTCGCCCTGTTCGAGCGGCAGCATGTTGACCAGAGCCTTGCCGCGGGCATTGGGCGCTGCAAGCGGCAAACGCCAAACCTTCTCCTTGTAGGCCTGTCCACGCGATGAGAAGAACACCAGCGGCGTGTGCGTGTTGGCCACGAACAGACGCGAGACGAAATCCTCATCCCGCGTCGCCATGCCGGAGCGGCCCTTGCCGCCACGACGCTGGGCCCGATAGGTCGAGAGCGGCACGCGCTTGATGTAGCCGCCATGGCTGACAGTAACGACCATATCCTCGCGGGCGATCAGATCCTCGTCCTCGAGGTCGGCATCCCAATCCTGGATGATGGTCCGGCGCGATGTGGCATGCGCCGCGCGGATCTCGGCCAATTCGGCCTTGACCAGCCCGAAGATGCGCTCTCGTGAGCGCAGGATGGCGAGGAAATCCTCGATCTCGGCGGCAAGCTTGGTGAGTTCGTCGCCGATCTCATCACGGCCGAGAGCTGTGAGGCGGGCCAGGCGCAATTCGAGGATGGCGCGGGCCTGCGTGTCCGACAGACGATACGTGCCGTCCTCGTTGATCGGATAGCGCGGATCATCGACGAGACGGATCAGGGGCGCGAGATCGGATGCCTGCCAGAGCCGGCCCGTCAGCGATTCACGTGCCGCGTTCGGATCGGGCGACGTCCGGATGATGCGGATCACCTCGTCGATGTTGGCAACGGCGATGGCCAGTCCGCACAGCACATGGGCCCGTTCCCGCGCCTTGTTGAGCAGGAACTTGGTGCGCCGGGAGATAACCTCTTCGCGGAAATCCACGAAGGCCTTGATGAAATCCTTGAGGTTCAGCGTTTCCGGGCGGCCACCATTCAGCGCCACCATGTTGCACCCGAAGCTCGACTGCAGCGGAGTGAAGCGGAACAACTGGTTCAGCACGACCTCGGCCATGGCGTCGCGCTTGATCTCGATGACCATGCGCATGCCGTCGCGGTCGGATTCGTCGCGCAGGTCGGAAATGCCTTCAAGGCGCTTCTCGCGCACCAGATCGGCGATCTTCTCCAGCAGGCTGGCCTTGTTGACCTGATAGGGCAGCTCATGGACGATGATCGCCTCGCGATCCTTGCGGATTTCCTCAACCGAGGTCTTCGCCCGCATGATCACCGAGCCACGACCCAGATGATAGGCTGCGCGGATGCCGCCACGGCCCATGATAGAGGCACCGGTCGGGAAATCCGGGCCTGGCACGATCTCGATCAGGTCATCGATGCTGATCTCGGGGTCATCGATGTAGGCCACGCAGGCATCGATCACTTCGCCGAGATTGTGCGGCGGGATGTTGGTTGCCATGCCGACCGCGATGCCGCCGGCGCCGTTGACGAGCAGGTTCGGATAGCGCGCCGGCAGCACCGACGGCTCTTCCTTGCTGTCATCGTAGTTGGCCTGGAAATCGACGGTCTCCTTGTCGAGATCCTCCAGCAACGACATGGCCGGACGCGCCAGCCGGCTCTCGGTATAGCGCATCGCTGCTGGCGGATCGCCATCGACCGAGCCGAAGTTGCCCTGCCCGTCGACGAGCATCAGGCGCATCGAGAAATCCTGCGCCATGCGGACCAGGGCGTCATAGATGGCCTGGTCGCCATGCGGGTGATACTGACCCATCACGTCGCCGACGATGCGGGCCGACTTCACGTATTTGCGGTCGGGCGTGAAGCTGTTTTCCCACATCGCGTAGAGAATGCGGCGGTGCACCGGCTTCAGCCCGTCGCGCACATCCGGCAGCGCGCGGCTGACGATCACGCTCATGGCGTAGTCGAGATAGCTCTTGCGCATCTCGTCGGTGATCGAGATCGGCTTGATGTCGCTGCCCGATGCCGGCGCCGGGGGATCAACCGGCTTGTTGTCGTCGTCGCTCACTGCGCTTGTCCGTCGTCGATTGCCTGTTGGGACGGTCTAGACGATTCAGGCGCTCGAAGCCAGCGAAACACACCAAAACACACAGCCAAACAAGATATTTGAAATCAATGTTTTAGGCACTGATTTGAAGCCAGATCGCGGTGGCGTCATCGCAGCGTTTCCAGCGCGGCTTGAGCACGCCGTCCGGATCGGTCTCGTGCTCGAATCGGCGCAATTGCTCGCCCATCCTTGCAAGCCCCTCGCTATTCGCGGCCTGCATCATGGCCTCAGGTCCGGCGAACAGGCCATAGCGCAGTTCGGCAGCGGCAAAGCCATCGGTCATCATCAGCAGGCGCGCCTGCTTTGTGGCAATCGTTGCCTGCCTCAGATGCTTGAGAAAGCCCCGGTCCGGTGCGAGGATGAACGCATTGCCCGGCGCGAGCGCAAGCCCCCTGCCCGCGCGCAGTTCGGCCAAAGCCTCCGGCTGGGCATAACGCCTTGCCGGGTCTCCGCCGCGACCAAGCCGGGCCACCAGCGCAGCCTCCGCCTCCTCGCTGACAGGCGTCGCACCGAAGCTCAGCACCGGACCATCGCTCTGCTGCACAAGCGCGCGGCAATCGCCCGACCAGGTGATGGTCAGGCCCGCCTCACCCAGGCTGGCCAGCATGAAGGCCCCGCAAGGCAGCTCCCAAGGCTCCTTAAGGGGGCGTGAGCGCTCCTGCTCGAAGGCCGCCACGAGATCATCGGCAGCATGGGCCAGAAGCACTAGCGGATCGGCGACGGTGGCATGGCGTGTGAAGGCCTCATGCGCCCGCTGGGCCAGCCAGGCCGCGTCGCTGCCGGTACCCATGAAAGGCTCGCCGAGACCGGTCGCGCCATCAATGACCCAGGCATGGCCCATGCTGAGACCCATCCGGTCCTCGTTGGGCCTGTCGCGGAAGCCGCCAAGACTGATCTGGTCGCCGACATGGATGCCCATTGCCGTCACTCCGCTGCGCTTGCCGTGGCCGCAGCGCCTGACGGCTTCAAGGGACGGCGGGCCAGCACCTCCTTGAGGAAGCGGCCGGTGTGGCTGGCACCAACCTTGGCAACATCCTCGGGCGTGCCTTCGGCCACGACCATGCCGCCGCCGTCGCCACCTTCCGGGCCCATGTCGATCACCCAGTCGGCGGTCTTGATGACCTCGAGGTTGTGTTCGATCACGACCACGCTGTTGCCCTGATCGACCAGTTCATGCAGCACCTCCATCAGCTTGGCGACGTCATGGAAGTGCAGCCCGGTTGTCGGCTCGTCAAGGATGTAGAGCGTGCGGCCGGTGGCACGCTTGCTCAACTCCTTGGAGAGCTTGACCCGCTGCGCCTCGCCGCCTGACAGCGTCGTGGCCTGCTGGCCAACCTTGACATAGTCGAGGCCGACGCGCGCCAATGTCTCCATCTTGTCGCGGATGCCGGGCACGGCTTTGAACAGTTCCGCCGCCTCCTCGACCGTCATGTCGAGCACATCGGCGATGGAGTGGTCGCGGAACTTCACTTCAAGAGTCTCGCGGTCATAGCGCTTGCCCTTGCAGACATCGCAGGTGACGTAGACATCGGGCAGGAAGTGCATCTCGATCTTGATCAGGCCATCGCCCTGGCAAGCCTCGCAGCGCCCACCCTTGACGTTGAAAGAGAACCGGCCCGGCTGGTAGCCGCGCGCCTTGGCCTCAGGCAGGCCGGCAAACCACTCGCGGATCGGGGTGAAAGCCCCGGTGTAGGTGGCCGGATTGGAGCGTGGCGTGCGCCCGATCGGCGACTGGTCGATGTCGATCACCTTGTCGAGGTGTTCAAGCCCCTCGATGCGATCGAACGGGGCGGGATGCTCGATCGATCCATTCAGCTTGCGAGCGACCGCCCGGTAGAGCGTGTCGATGACCAGCGTCGACTTGCCGCCCCCCGACACGCCGGTGATGCAGGTGAAGGTGCCGAGCGGCAAGGTGATCGAGACATTCTTGAGGTTGTTGCCGCGCGCGCCGATCAGCTTCAGCACGCGGCCCTTCTGCGGCTTGCGCCGCCGGGCGGGCACTGGCACGGACATCTCGCCAGTGAGGTACTTGCCGGTCAGCGATGCAGGGTTGGCCATGACCTCGGCCGGCGTACCCTGCGCCACGATCTGCCCGCCATGGATGCCCGCGCCAGGGCCGACATCGACGACATGATCGGCCTGGAGCACGGCATCCTCGTCGTGCTCGACCACGATCACCGTGTTGCCGAGGTCGCGCAGGCGGCGCAAGGTGCCCAAGAGCCGTTCGTTGTCGCGCTGGTGCAGGCCAATCGAGGGCTCGTCGAGCACGTAGAGCACGCCGGTCAGCCCCGAGCCGATCTGCGACGCGAGCCGGATGCGCTGGCTTTCACCGCCCGACAAGGTGCCGGAGGCCCGCGACAAGGTCAGGTATTCGAGCCCGACATCGAGCAGGAAGGTCAGCCGGTCGCGGATTTCCTTCAGGATGCGGACGGCAATTTCCATCTGCTTGGCCGACAACTGCCCCGGCAAAGCGCTGAACCACGCCAATGCATCTCGCACGGATAGCTGGCTGATCTCGCCGATGTGCTTCATGCCGATCTTGACCGCCAGGGCCTCGGGCTTGAGCCGGAAGCCCTTGCAGGCCGCACAGGGCGTTTCGCTCATGAAGCGGCCGATCTCCTCGCGCGACCAGTCGGACTCGGTCTCGCGGTAGCGGCGCTCAAGGTTGGTGATCACGCCCTCGAATGGCTTGTTGACCTCGTAGGACCGCAAACCGTCGTCATAAGAGAAACGGATGGCCTCGCTGCCGCTGCCGTGCAGCAGCATGGACTGCACCGCCTCCGGCAAGTCCGACCACGGCTTGGTCATCGAGAAGCCAAAGTGGCGGGCCAAAGCCGTCAGGGTCTGGCCATAGTAGGGCGAAGTCGACTTGGCCCACGGCGCGAGCGCACCGTTCTTCAAGGTCGCCATGCGGTCGGGCACCACCATGTCAGGGTCGATGCGCATTTCGTGGCCGAGGCCATCGCAGGTCGGGCAGGCCCCGAACGGATTGTTGAACGAGAACAGGCGCGGCTCGATCTCCGAGATCGTGAAGCCGGAAACCGGACAGGCGAACTTCGACGAGAAGATCGTGGTCCGGGCCTCGCCCTTGTCGGTCTTCTCGTCGGCGAACTCGATCGTGGCGAGGCCATCTGCCAGTTCGAGCGCGGTCTCGAAACTCTCGGCCAGCCGTGCCGCCAGATCGGCGCGCACCACGATGCGGTCGACCACCACGTCGATGTCATGCTTCAGCTTCTTGTCGAGCGCCGGGGCGTCGGCGATCTCGTAGAACTGACCGTCGATCTTGACGCGCTGGAAGCCGCGCTTCTGGAATTCAGCCAGTTCCTTGCGGTATTCGCCCTTGCGGCCGCGCACCACGGGCGCCAGCAGGAACAGGCGGGTCTTTTCGGGCAAGGCCAGCACGCGGTCGACCATCTGGCTGATCGTCTGGCTTTCGATCGGCAGGCCGGTAGCTGGTGAATACGGGATGCCGACGCGCGCCCAGAGCAGGCGCATGTAATCGTGGATCTCCGTGACGGTGCCGACCGTCGAGCGCGGGTTTTTCGATGTGGTCTTCTGTTCGATGGAGATGGCAGGAGAAAGTCCGTCGATCTGGTCGACATCGGGCTTCTGCATCATTTCAAGGAACTGCCGAGCATAGGCCGAGAGCGATTCGACATAGCGTCGCTGCCCTTCGGCGTAGATCGTGTCGAAGGCCAACGAGGACTTGCCGGAGCCTGACAGGCCGGTGAACACGACCAGCTTGTCGCGCGGAATGGCGAGGTCGACGTTCTTGAGATTGTGCTCGCGCGCGCCGCGCACCGTGATCATCCGGGCATTCGGATCCGCCATCGGGTTCTTGTCGAACAGGTCTTCGATCGGGTCTCGGGCGCGGGGCATGGGTGCTCGGTCTCGGGATCAGGGTTTCACATGCAGATAGGGTGCAAAGTGGCAATGACCAATCCCGCTTTGCCTCCCGTCACGCACAGCGGCCATATGCCACGATCATTGTGGCCTTGCCGCTTCTCGAAAAAGGAGGTTCTCCCCACATGATTTCATGGAACATAGCAGGAACATCTTGATTCGAACAAGGCTCTTGCCCTATGAAGGCGGGCATGTGGGGCAGCAACGCCCATTCCAGCACGTGAGCACAGGGAGCGTTCGGCATGTCAGGCAGCGTCAACAAGGTCATCCTGGTCGGCAACCTCGGCAAGGACCCCGAAGTCCGGCGCATGCCGTCAGGCGATGCCGTCGTGTCGTTCTCGCTCGCCACCACCGAAAGCTGGCGCGACAAGACCTCCGGCGAGCGGAAGGACAAGACCGAGTGGCATGATGTGGTGATCTTCAACGAGAACCTTGCCAAGGTCGCCGAAAGCTATCTTCGAAAGGGGTCGAAGGTCTACATCGAAGGCCAGCTCCAGACACGCGAGTGGGACGACCAGCAATCGGGCCAGAAGCGCCGTCGCACCGAGATCGTGCTGCAACGCTATCGCGGGGAACTCACCCTGCTCGACAGCCGCGGTCGTGGCGAGACCGGCGAAATGGGCGGCGGCGCATCGGGTGGCATGGTCGAGGACCGGTCAGGCGGCGGCAATTTCGGCCGCTCTGGCCCGATGGAGCGCCGCCCGGCTGCACCCGCCGGCCGCGCCTCGACGCTGGATGACGACATACCGTTCTGATGCCCTCACCAACGGACCACGCCCCGGGTGATACCGCAGACAGAAAGATACTTCCCACATGACCGCCATGAACCTGCAGCCCCTGATCGACTGGGTGGCGCTCGAAAGCCCGACCCGGCATGCGCGCGGCGTCAATGCCATGATGGATCTGGTGACGGCGGATGTCGCCGGCCAGCCGATCGGGGTCGAGCGGGTTGCCGGACGTGACGGTCTTGGCGACGCGCTGCTGCTGAAGGCCGGGCCGGAGACGGGCCAGCCCCCCATCGTGGTGATGTCGCATCTGGACACGGTTCACCCGGTCGGCACGGCTGCGAAGGATCTGATGGTCCGGATCGAGGGCGACAGGCTCTACGGACCCGGCGTCTACGACATGAAGGGCGGAGCCTGGCTCGCCCTTCAGGCTTTCAAGGACGTGGCCCCGCAGGCGAAACGACCCATGCGCTTCCTGTTCACGCCCGATGAGGAAATCGGCAGCCCGACCACGCGCGGCCTGATCGAGGCCGAAGCCCGCAAGGCGAGCCATGTTCTGGTCACCGAGCCTGCCCGCGACGGCGGCTGCATCGTGACCGCGCGCAAGGGCGTTGGCCGCTTCGAGGTCACGATCGAAGGCCGCCCGTCGCATTCGGGCTCGCGTCATCAGGATGGCCGCAGTGCCATCCGCGAGGCAGCGCGGCAGATTCTGGCCATCGAGGCCATGACCGACTATGGCCGCGGCGTCACGACCACAGTCGCGCTGATCAATGGCGGAACGGCTCCCAACGTGGTGCCGCAGCACGCCTGGTTCACCGTCGATCTCAGGGTGCGGACAGCCGCCGATGGCGTGGACTTCGAGCAGCGGCTGCTGGCCCTCGCCTCGCATGATCCGGATGTGAAGGTAAAGGTCTTCGGCGGCATGAACCGGCCTCCTTACGAGAAGTCCGCCGATGTGGCAGCGCTCTTCGAGAAGGCGCGCGGCATGGCGGCGGAATTCGGCTTCGATCTGAAGGATTGCCCGATGACCGGTGGCGGTTCGGATGGCAACTTCACCGCTGCGCTGGGCGTGCCGACGCTCGACGGTCTCGGCATCGACGGCGACGGCGCACACACTCTCGACGAGTACGCACTGATCTCGTCGATTGCGCCGCGCCGGGAACTGATGCGGCGGCTGCTGTCGAGCCTCTAGATCGTGCGGATCGTCGCCTTGATGCCGTCGACGACGAACTGCACAGCCATCGCCGCAAGGATGACACCGAGCAGGCGGGTCAGCACGACATTGCCGGTGACGCCAAGCAGCCGCGAGATCGGGGTGGCGAGGAAGAAGGTGACCGTGCACGACGCCACGACCAGCGCCGCGATGCCAACCAGAAGGCCAAGCTGAACCGGATCGCCAGCAGCCCTGCCCGCCAGCAGCATCATCGCCGTCAGCGCGCCCGGCCCCGCCATCAGCGGGATCGCCAGTGGGAACGCCGCGACATTCTGGATGTGATCCTTGGTGATCGCGATGTCGGCCGTGGCCTGCTTGCGCTCGTTGCGTCGCTCGAACACCATCTCGAAGGCGATCCAGAACAGCAGCAGCCCACCCGCGATCCGGAAGGCCGGCAGCGACACGCCGAGCGCCTTGAGCAGGATGTCACCCGCCAGGGCAAAGAAGGCGAGCAGGGCAAAAGCGATGATCGAGGCGCGAACCGCAACAACCTTGCGCTGCTCCGCCGTCATGCCGCGCGTGACCGACAGGAAGATCGGCGCGAGGCCCGGCGGATCGAGCGTGACCAGAAGGGTGACGAGAGCAGCGGCGGCGAAATCGTAGTTCATCGGGGCCAGATACCTCGAAGTGCCGGCAAATGCGAGACGAAAGAGAGCTTTCGCGCATCGCCTTGCCGAAAGATCGGCACATGGTGCGTTGCGGGCTGGCTTTTTGGCGGCGTCTCGGCGAAAAGCCGGCCATGCTTCATTTGAACGACCTGACCTATCGCCTCGGCCCCCGCCTGCTCATCGATCAGGCCACCGTGGCCCTGCCGCCCAACGCCAAGGTGGGGCTGGTGGGCCGCAATGGCACGGGCAAGACCACGCTGTTCCGCATCATCCTTGGCGAACTTGCCACGGAGAGCGGCGGCGTCGGCCTGCCGAAGAACGTGCGGATCGGCGCGGTCTCGCAGGAGGCACCGGGTGGCCCTGAAAGCCTGATCGAGGTCGTGCTGGCTGCCGACACAGAGCGCAACGCACTGCTGGCGGAAGCCGAAACCACCGAAGACCCGATGCGCCGCGCCGACATCGAGATGCGGCTCGTCGACATCGGGGCCTACTCCGCCGAGGCGCGGGCTGCCTCGATCCTGCACGGACTTGGCTTCGATGCGGCGCAGCAGCGCCGGCCCTGCTCATCGTTCTCTGGCGGCTGGCGGATGCGTGTGGCGTTGGCAGCGGTGCTGTTCACCGAGCCTGACCTTCTGCTGCTCGACGAGCCGACCAACTACCTCGATCTGGAAGGCACGCTGTGGCTTTACGACTATTTGGGCCGCTATCCGCACACGGTGCTGGTGATCAGCCATGACCGCGAACTGCTCGACACCTGCGTCGATCACATCCTGCACCTCGACCAGTCGAAGCTGACGCTATACCGCGGCGGGTATTCGTCGTTCGACCGTCAGCGCACCGAGAAGATGGTGCTGCTGGGCAAGATGAAGGACAAACAGGAGGCGGAGCGCAAGCACCTCCAAGCCTTCGTCGACCGTTTCAAGGCCAAGGCCTCGAAGGCGAAGCAGGCTCAGTCCCGCGTCAAGCGGCTGGAGAAGCTCGCACCGATCTCGGCCATCGTCGACAGCCAGGTGCTGCCGTTCCATTTTCCGGAGCCACAGCGCGAGATGTCGCCGCCGCTCTACACCTTCGATGGCGCGTCCGTCGGCTATGGCGAGACGCCGGTGCTCAGCCGGCTGAACCTCAGCATCCAGCCCGATGACCGCATTGCCCTGCTCGGACCGAACGGCAACGGCAAATCGACCTTCTGCAAGCTGCTGGCCGCCAAGCTGAAGCCGATGAGCGGCGAAGTGCGCCATTCGCAGCGGGTCGAGGTCGCCTATTTCGCCCAGCATCAGGTCGATGAGCTCAGGCTCGGCGAAACGCCGGTGCAGCATATTGCGCCACTGATGCCAGACGCGACGGAGGCTCGCATCAGGGCTCGCGCCGCGCAGATGGGTTTCCCAGCCTCAAAGGCCGACACCAAGGTGGCGCAGCTCTCGGGCGGCGAAAAGGCCCGGCTGATGCTTGGCATCGCCACCTTCAAGGGCCCTCACCTGCTGATCCTCGACGAGCCGACCAACCATCTCGACATCGACAGCCGCGCCGCGCTGATGGAGGCGATCAACGATTATCCGGGCGCCGTGATGCTGGTCAGCCATGACCGTTTCCTGATCGAGGCCTGCGCCGACCGGCTCTGGCTGGTGGAAGGCGGAACGGTCAAGCCGTTCGACGGCGATCTCGACGAATATCGCGCCAAGGTTCTGGGCGGGCCCTCAAAGCCGGCGCGGCGCGACGGGGCCTTTGGCCAGGGCGCGCCTGCTGCTGCCCCGGACAAGGGCAGACCGGCACGCGGCAAGCTCGAAAAGCGCCTGAAAGAGATCGAGCAGGAGATCGCCAAGCTCGACGGCCTGCGCCGGCGCATCGATCAGGCCCTGGGCAACGCCGACATCTTCGTGAAAGAGCCGGAGAAAGCCGGTCGGCTGTCAGGTGACCGCGCGGCGCTTGACGACAAGATCGCGCGCCTTGAGGATGACTGGCTTGTCGTCAGCACCGAACTGGGCGAAGGCTGACGCTTCGCGCGGGCTCCAGCGCGGTCAGCCCTGGCCGGGCATGACGATTCGGGTCAGCTTGTTGTCGGTGAACAGGTAGATTTCGCGGCCGCCCGGCTCAGAATAGAGAACCTGCACCTCGCGCTGGCCGCGACCACTTTCGCCGATCAGCACATCGGTGGGTTTGTCGCGCTTGAGGCGCACGAGATCGCATTCGCTGATCCCGACAGCGATGGCCGACGGGCGGTTGCGCAGCGAGGCCGGATCGAGATTGGCATCACCGCCGCATGAGCCGTCCGCATCCAGCAGCGCCTCGCTGGTCGAGATGCGCACCGAGGCGGTCTGGTCATTGACGAAGGCAAAGCCGCCCATGTCGACCGAGCAGGCGGCCAGCAAAGGGCCGCCCACGAGCAGCGCGGCCAGCAGGCGACAGGTCCGGTTGATCATGCCTTCTTCTCCCAGCGCCCTTCGGCATTCTGTTGCCAATAGCTGGCTGTAAGGCCGGCTACCTTGGCCCTCTTCCAGTCAGCACGTGCGGCATCGAGCGCGACCGGATCGTCGCCGTCGAACAGGACCGCGATGCGCTCATAACCCGACAGGTCTGCCGGCAGCCGGGCCCCGTCCACCACAAAGCGAACCTCGGCAGCATTGCTGTTGCCGGCACCGCTGGTGATCAGGATCGGCTGGGTTTCGCAGCCGGGCTCGCCATCCGGTCCATGGGGCATGAAGCTGCGCTCCGAATACGTCCACAATGCGTCATCCAGCGCTGCCTTGCGGGCCTCGCCGGAGACCTCGACCACAGCCCGCCAGCCCCGCTCGCGCGTCTTCTCCAGCAGCACCGGCAGCACGCTTTCGAGCGGCTGGCGCTCAAGATGGTAAAACATCAGGTCCATGGCATCCGCCGTCATCGCCTCGCAGCGAGCGCTGCCGCCGCTCACCCTTCGTAATGCGCGGCAACGAGCTGGTTGAGCAGGCGCACGCCCCAGCCGGATGCCCAGCCCTTGTTGATCTCGGTCTGCGGGGAGCCCATGGCCGTGCCTGCGATGTCGAGATGCGCCCAGGGCGTGTCATTGACGAAGCGCTTGAGAAAATGCGCCGCCGTGATCGAGCCGGCGTCGCGCCCGGCGGAGTTCTTCACATCGGCGAACTTCGAATCGATGATCTTGTCGTAGGCCGCCGACATGGGCATGCGCCACACCGTTTCGCCCGTGGTCTTGCCCGCCTCGAACAGGCGCGCAGCAAGGTCATCGTTGTTGGAGAACAGGCCAGCATTTTCCTTGCCGAGCGCGACCAGGATGGCCCCCGTCAGCGTCGCGAGGTTGACCATGAACTGCGGCTTGTACTTGTCCTGGACATACCAGAGCACATCCGCCAGCACGAGGCGGCCTTCCGCATCGGTGTTGATGATCTCGATGGTCTGGCCGGACAGCGAGGTGACGATATCGCCCGGCCGCTGGGCCTTGCCGTCCGGCATGTTCTCGACGAGGCCGATGGCGCCGATGACGTTGGCCTTGGCCTTGCGCGCCGCGAGCGTGTGCATCAGGCCGACCACGCAGGCCGCGCCCGCCATGTCG
The DNA here is from genome assembly GCA_027487245.1 of Hyphomicrobiales bacterium. Classification (GTDB taxonomy): domain Bacteria; phylum Pseudomonadota; class Alphaproteobacteria; order Rhizobiales; family Beijerinckiaceae; genus Allobosea. The sequence continues at coordinate 13,984 of JAIYDY010000082.1, read as the reverse complement.
CCCTTCATGTCCTCCATGCCGCCAGCCGGCTTGATCGAGATGCCGCCGGTATCGAAGACGACACCCTTGCCGATGAAGGCGACCGGCTGCGCGCCATCCTTGCCGCCATTCCAGCGCATGATCGCGACCTTGCTCTCGCGATGGGAGCCCTGCCCCACACCGAGCAGGGCGCGCATGCCAATCTTCTTGAGCTGCTTTTCGCCCAGAACCTCGACCTCGACGCCCAGCCTCGACAGGGCCTCGGCATGGGCCGCGAACTCCTCGGGGCCGAGCACGTTCGGCGGTTCATTGACGAGATCGCGCGCAAGACAGACTCCGTCGGCGATGGCATCGGACAGCTTGACAGCCTTCTTGGTCTTGAGCGTGTCAGCGACATGCAGCGCGAGCGCACCGCCGGGCTTGGGGTCCGCGTCGGCCTTCTTCGACTTGTAACGGTCGAACTGGTAGTCACGCAGACGGGCGCCAAGCGCGACCTGACCAGCCTGATCGGCGCTGATGGCGCCCTGATCGATGGCCATCAGCACTGCCAGCGGACGGCCCGAGGCGATCCGGCCGGCGAGAACACCGCCAACCGAGACCCAGTCGATCTTGTCGGCCTCGGCGCGCGCGCCAAGCCCGACCACGACGATGCGGTCCAGCCCGGTACTGGCGGGAGCGAGGCTGTGGCTTGATGACAGGGCCTTGCCTTTGAACTGCTCAATGTCGAGCGCGCGCTTCACCGCCTCGGCGACCGGGGCCGGAACCGATTCAGGCAAGGCCAGATCGTCAAACACCAGCAGCGCCAGATCGCCGGAGGCGGGCAGCGCAAAAGGCTTGAATTCAATGCTGAGACGGTCAACCATGATGTGCTCTTGCGATCTGGCGGTGCGGCGCGTGGTGAACTGGGGCAGTCCGGACATCCAAGCGGAGATAGCCCGCGCATGAAAGATTCTGGACCTTGCATCAGTTCTAGCGCAAACGGAGCCGCTCACAAGCTCGGGTCACAAACTTGCCGTGTTTGGCGGGCCTAGAGCCGGTCTGTTGCTTGCATGTCAGCCGCTGCCCGATTGCCGGGTCAGCTCAGGATCTTCTTCACTTCATGCGTTTTGGCCTGCTCGACCGCTACCTGTTCAAGACCATAACCGTGGCGGCGCTGGCTGGCCTGATCGGGCTGACCTGCGTCATCTGGATCAGTTCGGCGCTGCGCGAGCTCAGTCTGGTGACCGGCAAGGGCCAGACCTTCCTGGTTTTCCTGCACTTCACGGCCCTGTCCCTGCCGGCTCTCGTCATCGTGATCGCACCGGTCGCAGTGTTCGCGGCGACACTCTACACGCTGAACAAACTCAACAGCGATTCCGAACTGATCGTGATGAGCGCCTCCGGCATCTCGCCGCGCATGCTGATCAAGCCTTTCGCGCTGATGGCCGTGATCGCGGCCGCGCTGGTGGCGTTCATGACGCTGCATGTGATGCCGGCCAGCTTCCGCGAACTTAGGGACATGATCACCCGCATCCGCGGCGACTTCATCGCCAATGTGGTGAAGGAGGGTCAGTTCATCACCCTCGACCAGGGGATCACCTTCCACTACCGCGAGCGATCGGGGCAAGCGCTGCTGGGCATCTTCTTCCAGGACAGCCGCGACGAAGCCAAGTCGATGGTCTACATCGCCGAACGCGGGCAGACGCTGGAGATCGAAGGAAAGCCATTCCTCGTGCTCGAACAGGGCTCGATCCAGCAGCAATCCGGCAAGTCGCAGGAAAGCTCGATCGTGACATTCGAGCGCTACGGCGTTGATCTGTCCTCATTCGGACAGGATGGCGCCAATGTGATCCTCAAGCCACGCGAGCGCACGACCCATGCGCTGCTCTTTCCCGACCCGAACGAGCCCTATTACCGGCAGGTGCGCGGTCGCTTCAGGGCCGAACTTCATGACCGGTTCCTGGCTCCGATCTATGTCGTGGCCTTTATCCTGATCGGGTTTGCCGCGCTGGGAGAGCCGCGCACGACCCGGCAGGGGCGCGGCACCGCGATGGCGGCAGCTGGCCTGGCCGTGATTGGCCTGCGCATCGCGGGCTTTGCGCTCTCGAGCATGATGGTGCGCTCCAATGCGGCGGTCTATTTTTCTTATGCCCTGCCGCTGCTCAGCATTGCGGCCTGTGTGCTGATCATCATGGCCGGTCCGCGGCTCAGGCCGCTGTTCGCACGCCTGGCCAGCGTGAGTGACGGACTGATTGCGGCGGCACGCCTCAGGTTTGCGAGGACGGCATGATTATCGGCCGGACGCTCGGGATCTATGTGGCGCTGCGTTTTCTCAAGATGATCGCCGGTGTGTTCTTCACCATCTACATGCTGGTGTTCACCCTTGATTTCGTCGAACTGATGCGGCGTGCGGGCGACGCGCAGGATGCGTCGACCGGGATCATGGCCACGCTGGCCTTCTATCGCACGCCTTCCATCGCGGAGCAGGTTCTGCCCTTCGCAGTGCTGTTTGGCGCCATGGCGGCCTTGCTGGGCCTCAGCCGCAAGCTGGAACTTGTTGTGGCGCGGGCGGCTGGCGTCTCGGCCTGGCAGTTCCTCCAGCCGGGTCTGGTCACAGGTGCCGTGATCGGCATCGTGGCGGTGACGCTGTTCAACCCGATGGCCGCCAACTTCAAGCAGCGCGCGGCGAACATCGAGGCCAAGATTTTTGCCCGCAGTGGCAAGGCCGCCACGGACAAGGAACTCTGGCTCAGGCAAAAGAGTCTCGATGGACAATCCGTGATCCGCGCGATCTCGGCGTCCGAACTCGGACGGCAGCTCAACCAGGTGACCTTCTTCAACTATGACAGCGCAGGGCGCTTCCTGGAACGGGTGGAAGCCCGCCGCGCCGTGCTGTTCGACGGATACTGGGAACTCAGCGACGTGCGGGTCGTCTCAACGCTCGACGAGCCACAGACCTATGCCACATCGGTGATCGCCACGAACCTTGAACGCGAGCAGGTGCGGCGCAGCTTCACCCCGCCGGAGCAGGTCTCCTATTGGGATTTCGCGGAGGTCATCGACCGGACGGAAAAGGCCGGGCTCGACGCCACGCGCTACAAGCTGCATCACGCGGCGCTGACCTCGCGCCCGCTGCTGCTGGTGGCGATGATTCTGGTCGCCGCGACCGTTTCCTTAAGATTTTTCCGATTTGGTGGGATCGCCCGAATGGTGCTGGGTGGCGTTATTGCCGGGTTCGTGCTTTACGTCGCCACTGAGCTCACCGAAGACCTCGGGGCCAACGGGATTATTGCGCCCGAAATGGCTGCCTGGTTGCCGGCGATTTTGGGGAGTTTGCTGGGCGTGCTTGCCCTCCTCCATCTGGAGGATGGCTGAGTGCGTGGGGCGCGCGTGGAATGGGTGACTGAGAGAATGATCTCTCACACGAGGCGGATGGGGCATCTTGCAGCCGGCACAGGGCTTGTGCTGGTGCTGGCGTTGACTCACGCCCATGCCCAGGCGCGGGCGCCACAGCGCCCGAAGCCGGCCCCCGCTGCCGCCCAGGCCACACCCGAGCGCATGCTCATCGAAGCCAAACAGCTGGTCTACAACAACGACAAGAACACCGTCGAAGCTGTTGGTGATGTTCAGATTTTCTATCAGGGTCGGACGCTTGAAGCCGATCGGGTCACCTATAACCGCGCGACCAAGCGCGTCTCCGCCGAGGGCAATGCCCGCCTCACCGAGGCCAACGGGCAGGTTGTCACCGGCTCGCGTTTCGAACTGACGGACGATTTCCGCGACGGTTTCATCGAGACGCTGCGCACCGAAAACCCCGACAGGAGCCGCTTTGCCGCGCCCCGCGCCGAACGCTCTGGCGGCGATACGGTGACGTTACAGACCGGCACCTACACCGCGTGCGAGCCTTGCAAGGACAACCCGGAAAAGCCGCCGCTGTGGCAGGTCCGCTCGCAACGGATCATCCATAACGGCGAGGAAAAGACGATCTATTTCGAAGGCTCGACCCTCGAACTGGCCGGCGTTCCGATCGCCTATGTACCGTATTTCTGGGCTCCTGATTCGACGGTTCAGCGCAAGACCGGCTTCCTGGCACCAACGGTCTATTCCTCGACGCAGCTTGGCGTCGGCATGGGTGTGCCCTTCTTCTGGAATCTCGCGCCGAACTATGACCTGACACTGACCCCGACCGTGCTGTCGCGGCAGGGCTTTCTTGGTGTCGGCGAATGGCGTCACCGGCTGGTCAACGGCTCCTACACGATCCGCGCAGCCGGCATCTTCCAGAGCGACCCCGGCGCCTATGCCGCCGCCCCTCTCGGAGCCGGAGACCGCCGCTTCCGCGGCTCGCTGGAAACCTTCGGCACCTTCGACATCAACGACAAGTGGCGTTTCGGCTGGGACATATCCGGCTCGACCGACCGCTATTTCTACCGCAACTACCGGATCCAGACGGAAGGCCTGACCTCAACCTTCTTCCGTGAGGTGACATCGTCAGTCTACCTCAACGGCCAGACGTCTAACGCATGGTTCGACGCCCGCGCCTATCATTTCCGGACCCTGAACTATATCGACTGGCAGAAACAGCAGCCGATCGTCCATCCTGTGCTTGATTACAACAAGCGCATGGAAGGGCCCGGCCTGCTTGGCGGCGAGATCACTGTCGACGCCAACATTACCAGCCTGAGCCGCGAACAGTCAGCCTACCAGACGATCCCGACTGCAGCCCGCAACTTCGCCAACACCAACTATCTGGTGAACACGCCGACGGCGTCCTATTACGAAGCCTGCTTCGTCTACAACAAGAGCGAGTGCCTGTTGCGCGGCGTCGGCGGCACCGCGTCGCGTGCCTCGATCGGCGTGTCATGGCGTCGCCAGATGATCGATCCGATTGGCCAGGTCTGGACCCCGTTCGCTTCGGTGCGGGCTGATGCGTTCTATACGTCGCTCAACGGGGGCAGCTTCAACAACAGCTTCCAGAACGCGTTCGGCATCCAGGAAGGCACAACGACGCGGATCATGCCAGCCATCGGCATGAGCTACGCCTATCCGTTCGTGCTGACGTCTGCTTCCGGCAACCATGTGATCTCGCCTGTGGCCCAGATCATCGCGCGCCCGAACGAGACCAATATCGCCCGCACGCCGAACGAGGATTCACAAAGCCTCGTGTTTGACGACACGACCCTGTTCCAATGGAACCGCTTCTCCGGCTATGACCGCAACGAAGGCGGCATCCGCATGAGCTACGGCGTCAATTATGCCGGCACCTTCAACAATGGCGCCTATGCCAACGCGATGTTTGGCCAGTCCTATCATCTGGCCGGCCGCAATTCCTTTGCCATTCAGGACAGCGTCAATGCAGGCGCCAATACCGGCCTCGAAACGCGCCAGTCCGACTATGTCGCCCGCGTCCAGCTGGCGCCGACACCGTTCGGCTCGATCACGGCCAAGGGTCGCTTCGATGAGCGCACCTTCACCGCACGCGCGCTGGAAATCACGGCGCGGGCCAACTTCGAGCCGGCATGGGCCTCGGTGACCTATGCCCGCTATGAAGCGCAGCCGGAGCGGGCACAGCCTTTCCGCCGTGAAGGTCTGGGCATCAATGCTGGCATCAAGCTCGGGCAGTTCTGGAGCGCGCGTGGCGGCGTGCTCTATGATCTCGACAAGTATCTCACGGACCGCGCCCTCGCGGCACCGAAGCTCGACACGCCTCGCTTCACCCTCGCCTCGGCGAGCGTGGGCACGCGTTACGAGGATGAATGCACCATCTTCGACGTGAGCTACTTCACCTCGTTCCGCGACACCTCGGAAGGCACGCGCGCACGCACCAATCAGGGCGTCCTGTTCCGCCTTGAACTGCGCACCCTCGGCGGTGTCGGCTTCCGGCAGTCCCTCAAGGACGAGGGCTATGGCGGCGTGGCCGACGGCATCAAGAACTAGGGTGCCGACCAACTCGGCTTCCCGCGCCGGCGCAACGGACGCGCCGATCCCGCCGCTGCTGGTGACGCAAGGCGATCCTGCCGGAATCGGCCTCGAACTGACCCTTGCCCTCTGGCATGCCCGGAAGCAGGTGGCCTTGCCAGCCTTCGCAATGATCGCGTCGGCAAGTGCCGTGCGGCAACGTGCCGGACAGCTTGGCCTGCCCGTGCCGATTGTGCCAGTCGCCACCCCGGAAGAGGCTGTTGCAGCTTTCGATCGTGGCCTGCCGGTGATCGACCATGGCCTTGAGGCCGGCACCGTGGCGGGGCAGCCCTCCCCGCATGGTGCACCTGGAACGCTCGCGGCCATCGAGATGGCAGTTTCACTGGTCAGGGCTGGCCAGGGCCGGGCCATCGTGACCAACCCGATCGCCAAGTCAGTGCTTTACGACGCCGGGTTTCGGCATCCGGGCCACACCGAATTCCTTGCGGCGCTGGCAGCAGACGGCCCTGAGCCATCGCCCCGCCCCGTGATGATGATCTGGAGCGAAACCCTCGCCGTCGTGCCCGTGACAATCCATATCCCGCTGAGGGATGTGCCGCTGCGCCTGACCGAGGCGTTGATCATCGAGACCGGCGTGATCGTCGACCGCGACCTCAGGCAACGCTTTGGCGTGGCCGCTCCCCGCCTCGCACTGGCGGGGTTGAACCCGCATGCCGGCGAAGGCGGAGCGCTGGGTCACGAAGATGGCAGCATCATTGCCAGCGCTGTGGCCGCGCTCCGGGCGCTGGGCATCGATGCGCGCGGCCCTTTGCCGGCCGACACAATGTTTCATGCCCGTGCCCGTGCCGGCTATGATGTCGCCCTGACGATGTATCACGATCAGGGCCTGATCCCGGTGAAGACGCTGGCGTTCGACGACGGGGTGAATGTCACCCTCGGCCTGCCGTTTGTCCGCACCTCGCCGGACCATGGCACGGCCTTCGACATTGCAGGCAAGGGTATCGCCAGACCGGACAGCCTGCTGGCGGCGTTGCGCCTTGCCGACAGGCTGACGGCACGCGTTCCTGCAGCGGGAGTGCGGGTGCCATGAACACGCCCGATGGCCTGCCTCCGCTGCGGGAGGTGGTTCGCAGCCTCGATCTGATGGCCAAGCGCTCGCTCGGGCAGAATTTCCTGTTCGACCTCAACCTGACGGGCCGCATCGCACGCGCCAGCGGCCCGCTGGCCGGGCAGTGCGTGGTCGAGATCGGGCCGGGTCCGGGCGGCTTGACGCGCGCACTGCTGCTCGAGGGAGCAGACAAGGTGATCGCCATCGAACGCGACGCACGCTGCCTGCCTGCGCTCGAACAGATCGCGGCGCGCTGGCCCGGCAAACTCGAAATCGTGCTCGGCGATGCCATGCGCGAGGATATTGCGGCTCGCCTCGCCGGGCAAAAGGCGCGGATCATCGCCAACTTGCCCTACAATGTCGGCACGGCGCTGCTCGTCAACTGGCTGAGCAAGACGCCTTGGCCACCGTGGTTCTCGTCGCTGACCCTGATGTTCCAGCGCGAAGTCGCCGAGAGGATCGTGGCTGATGCCGACGATCCATCCAACTACGGCCGCCTCGGCGTCTTGTGCGGCTGGCGCACCGAGGCCGAGATCCTGTTCGATGTGGCCCCGGGCGCTTTCGTGCCTCCACCAAAGGTGACCTCCAGCGTCGTGCATCTGGTGCCGCGGGACGCGCCGGAACCTTGCGACCTCAAGGAACTGGAACGGTTGACACTGACCGCCTTTGGGCAGCGGCGGAAGATGCTGCGGCAATCGCTCAAGGGGCTCGACCTCGACCTGCCAGCGCTGTTCGCAGCGACAGGCATCGACGAAACGGCGCGGGCAGAAACGATTCCAGTTAGCAAATTCGTCGAACTGGCCAACGCAGCAGCGGCGCAGCGGCGCGCCCAGCCCTAGCTTCGGTCACAGACCGCCCATCAGGCGTCCGGCACGCCCAGCAGCGTGTCGAGGAAGGCCTTGGCACCGACCAGCCTCTCTCGCTTCATGCGCTCCGCCGCCAGTATGGCCTGCACACCGGAGAAAGCCCGACCCAGATCGTCGTTGACGATCAGATAGTCATAGAGGCCCCATTGGGCGATCTCGTCGCGGGCATTGCGCAGCCGCTTGCGGATCGTGTCGGGCGCGTCCTCCGCGCGTCGTTCCAGCCGCATCTTCAACTCGGCCATGGATGGCGGCAACACGAACACCGCGACGACATCCTCGCGCATCTTGGCCATGATCTGGCGGGTGCCCTGCCAATCGATATCGAACAGGACATCACGGCCGGCGGCCAGCGCCGTTTCGACCGGCTTGCGCGGCGTGCCATAGAAATTCCCGTGGACCTCGGCGCTTTCCAGCAGATCGCCGCGCTCCCTCAAGGCCTTGAACTCGTCCACCGTGATGAACCGGTAGTGCTTGCCGTCGATCTCGGAGGCGCGCTTGGGGCGCGTCGTCACCGAAACAGACAGGCGCACGTCGGGCTGGTCCTCGACAAGTTGGCGGGTCAGGGTCGATTTTCCCGCACCGGAGGGCGAGGACAGGATCAGCATCAGGCCGCGGCGGGGAATGACAGACATCCGGCTTACTCCACGTTCTGCGCCTGCTCGCGGAACTGGTCGACCAGCGCCCTGAGCTCCAGCCCGATGCGTGACAACTCGACATGGTTGGACTTGGCGCACAGTGTGCTCGTCTCGCGCCCGAATTCCTGCGCCAGGAAATCCAGTTTGCGGCCGATGGCCCCACCTTCCGCCAGCAAGGCTGCGCTCGCATCGATGTGCGCCTTGAGGCGATCAAGCTCCTCGCGGACATCGGCGCGCGTGGCCAGCAAGGCCGCTTCCTGATAGAGCCGCGCCGGATCAAGGCTGGTCTGCCCGTCCATGATCGCTTTCACCTGCGTGGTGAGGCGCGCCCTGATCGCATCGACCGTGCGGGCCGGATGATCCTCGACCTGCGCCACAAGCTCCCGCATGCGGGCCAACTGTGCGGACAGCTCCTCGCCCAGCACTGTGCCTTCCTGCCGGCGGGCCTGGGCGAGCGCGGCGGCGGCACGGTTGATCGCCGCCGCCAGATCGGGCTGGAGCAGCGCGCCGAGATCCTGCTCGTCCTGATCATCGACCTCGACGACGCCGCGCACCTGCAACAACCCGTCCATCGTGGCCGGCTGGAATGGAAGCCCGGGCGGGAGCGCCCGGATCGCATCGGCCAGCGACATCAGCACCTCGGTGTTGATGCGCACCGCCGTCCGGCGGGCCTCGACGCGCTGCACCGTGAGGCCGACCTGCACCGCTCCGCGCACGAGTGCCGCGCTCACCTGCTTGCGCGCCTCCTCGCCGACCGCATCGAAGCCGGGGGGCACGCGCACGCGCACATCGAGATTGCGTCCGTTGACTGACTTGAGTTCCCAGGCCCAGTTCAGGGTGCCGGCCGCCCCTGCTTCGCGCGCGAAGCCTGTCATGCTGGAAATCATGGGAAAATGGTCCGGAATCGTCTGTTCACGGGCGGACCGTAGAGCATGCGTTGAAAGGACGGCAATGCTTTTCGCGCGCCGCCTAAGGCCGTAGCGCAGGAATTGCCTTGGACGAGTTGAGATCGAAGCTGCGGTTCAGCAAGGGATCGCGGGTCGTGCCCTCCGACGCATCGAAACCACGCGGTCGGGGCTGCCCCGGCAGGCCCGCCGCCTGCGGAGCGGCAGGTGTTGCGCGCAATGGCTGCGGCGTGGGCTGGTTCATGCCGGCACGGCGGCTGGCCGGCACGGGGAAGGTCTCCAGGTCGAGTGGCTGCTCCTGATCAGCGAACGATGCCGCGCGCGGGGCTGCCGGATCGGATGTCTCCGTGCGACGCTCCGCAGGCACGCTGCCAGGGGTCGCCGTCGGCGCGGTTGCCGGTGGTGCGGGCGGCGGCTCGGCGCGGTCGACGCTGGCTTCCGGCGATGGCCGGCCAGCTTCACGGCGCGAGGCCTCGATCTGCCGCCAGCGCCCGACATTGCGGTTGTGCTGGTCGAGCGTCTCGGCAAAGGCATGCCCGCCGGTGCCATCGGCGACGAAGAACAGGTCGCGCGTGCGGGACGGGTTGGCGACCGCTTCCATGGCGGCGCGCCCCGGATTGGCGATCGGACCGGGCGGCAGCCCGTCGATGACATAGGTGTTGTAGGCCGTCGGCTGGGTGATCTCGGTGCGCAGGATGCCACGGCCGAGCGTGCCCTTGCCGCCAACCAGCCCGTAGACGATGGTCGGGTCCGATTGCAGCTTCATGCGCCGGTTGAGCCGGTTGACGAAGACGCCGGCGACACGCGGTCGCTCATCGGCACGGCCTGTCTCCTTCTCGACGATTGAGGCGAGTGTCACCAGTTCCTGCGGCGTCTTGATCGGCAGATCGGCCACGCGGCGCGCCCAGATGCGGTTCAGTTCCTCGCGCTGCTTCTCGGCCATGGTCTGAATCAGGCGCTGGCGGGTTGTGCCGCGCTCGATCCTGTAGGTGTCGGGCAACAGCGCGCCCTCGCGGGGTGTCTGGAGGATGTCACCGGACAGCAGGTCGTTTTCCTTGAGCCGCGCCACGATCTGCTCGCTGGTCAGGCCCTCGGGGATCAGCACGGAATGCAGCACCGGCTTGCCGCTGGTGAGCACATCGAGCGCTTCGCGCGGGCTGATGTTGGCCTTGAACAGGTATTCGCCCGCCCGCAACTGCGACCAGGCCCCGGTGGTGTAGCCGGCGATGCGGAACATCAGCGGATTGCGGATGACGCCCTCGCGGTCAAGCTGCTCGGCGATGTCGGCAAGGCCGCTGCCGGGCGGCACGACCAGCGCCTTGTCGACCGCAAGCGGGCCGGGCTCGACCGCCTGCCGCTGGATCACGACGAACGATCCGCCAACAATGATGGCGCCGAGCAGGCCAAGGGTGAACAACGCACTGAGAAAGCCGATGAAACCGCTGCGGCGCCGGCGGGTCTTCTTCGGCGGCGGTGGCGGAGCGCTCGGCTTCATCGCCTCGGACGGGCTGCGCGGCGATGCCCGCTGGCTCATCTCGGCGATGTCCGATCCGCGCCCGTTTGCAGGCTTGCCATTCATCGCGTGCTCTCGGCCTGTTCATGGTTTTCCGGGCCAGCGCCGCTGCCGGCGTGGACACGGTCAGCTGTTGTCGGCCCTGAATGTGGCCAAAGCTCGCTCATCGCCATGCCGGGTTGCGGCTCACGCCGCAAAGCGCCGGAACACGAGCGAGGCATTGGTTCCGCCAAAACCGAACGAGTTCGACAATGCCACATCGATACGGCGCTTGCGAGGGGTATGCGGCACCAGATCAATCGATGTCTCGACAGACGGATCATCCAGGTTGAGCGTAGCAGGCGCGATGCCGTCGCGGATCGCCAGGATGGAGAAGACCGCCTCGATCGCGCCGGCTGCACCGAGCAGATGGCCGATCGCCGACTTTGTCGACGACATCACCATTTTGTCCGCATGGGCCCCGACAAGACGCTCTATGGCGCGAAGTTCGATCTCGTCACCGAGCGGTGTCGAGGTGCCGTGGGCATTGATGTAATCGATGTCGCCAGCCGAAATGCCGGCCCGCTTGAGGGCGGCTGTCATGCAGCGGAAGGCCCCGTCGCCGTCTTCCGAAGGCGAGGTGATGTGATAGGCGTCGCCGGACATGCCATAGCCGATGACCTCGGCGTAGATCCGCGCACCGCGCAGCAGGGCATGTTCCATGTCTTCGAGCACCAGCACCGCCGCGCCCTCGCCCATGACAAAGCCATCGCGGCCCTTGTCATAGGGACGGGAGGCCTTTTCGGGCGTGTCATTGTAGCCTGTCGACAAAGCACGGCAGGCGCAGAAGCCGGCAATGCCGATCCGGTTGACGGCGGATTCCGAGCCCCCCGCGAGCATGACCTCGGCATCGCCAAGCGCAATCATGCGGGCGGCATCGCCGATCGCGTGCGCGCCGGTCGAGCAGGCCGTGACCACGGCGTGGTTGGGGCCCTTTAGGCCATGCTCGATCGAGACATAGCCCGATGCGAGATTGGCCAGGCGTCCGGGAATGAAGAATGGCGAGAGCCGGCGCGGGCCCTTTTCGTGAAGCACGAGCGAGCCCTCGTAGATGCCGCCGATGCCGCCGATGCCCGAGCCGATCATCACGCCGGTGCGGGTCTGGTCCTGATAGCTTTCGGGCTTCCAGTTGGCGTCGGTAAGGGCCTGCCGGGCGGCAGACATGGCGAAGACGATGAACTCATCGACCTTGCGCTGCTCTTTCGGCTCCATCCACTGGTCTGGATTGTAGGTGCCGCCCGTGCCGTCACCGCGGGGAACGGTGCAGGCAATCCGGGCTGGCAGATCACTTGCATCGAAGCTGGTGATGGGCCGCGCCGCGCTTTGACCTGCGAGAAGGCGCGACCACGTCTCTTCCACGCCGCAGGCAAGCGGCGACACTGCTCCCAATCCCGTCACGACGACGCGCCGCATCGTTCGAGCTCCGTATCAACAGTTGGAGAATGTGGACGGGTCGGCGCTGCCTGTCAGGCTGCAGCGCTCTTTTCGAGGAACTTCACGGCGTCGCCGACGGTGACGATGGTTTCTGCGGCGTCGTCCGGGATCTCGACGTTGAATTCCTCTTCGAACGCCATGACGAGTTCGACCGTGTCGAGGGAGTCGGCACCCAGGTCATCAATAAAGTTCGCGCCGGCGACAACCTTCTCGGCATCGACGCCGAGGTGCTCAACGACGATCTTCTTCACGCGTTCCGCGACATCGCTCATGGACACGTCCTCTTCACTTTGTTTTACGCTGCAAGCTGCCGCGTGTGATTGTTCTGGTGGCCGGAAAGCCGGATGCGGCTGACCCCGTCCTGTTGTCGACAGTGCTGCAAAAGCCCAACACAGGGGCGCGCGTCAAGCCCTTGCACCCTCTCATCGGCTGAATAGCATGCCGGGTTGGCGCTGGCGAGCCGTTTCGCCGAAGGCTGGGGAGAACCCGGCCTGCCGGCACAAGCCTTTCAGATCATTGCCATTCCGCCATTCACGTGCAGCGTCTGACCGGTCAGGTAGGCCGCTTCCGGACTGGCCAGGAAGACAGCCGCGGCAGCGATGTCCGGGCCGGTCCCGAGCCGGCCCATGGGAACATTGCCAAGGATTGCTTCGCGCTGCTTGTCGTTCAAGCCGTCCGTCATGGGCGACTCGATGACGCCGGGCGCGATCACGTTGACGGTGATACCGCGGCTGGCGACCTCGGCGCCGAGCGCCTTGGACATGCCGATCAGTCCGGCCTTGGAGGCGGCATAGTTGCCCTGCCCCGGATTGCCGGTGGTGCCGACAACCGAGCCGATCGAGATGATGCGGCCGGAGCGGCGGCGCATCATGCCCTTCACCGCAGAGCGCATCAGCCGGAAAGAGGCCGTGAGATTGACCGCGATGACCTGATCCCATTCCTCGTCCTTCATGCGCAGGAAGAGGTTGTCGCGGGTAATGCCGGCATTGTTGACGAGGATATCGAGCTGGCCCAACGCCGCCTCGGCAGCCGGCACCAGGGCTTCGACCGAGGCCGGGTCGGAGAGATTGCAGGGCAGCGCGACGGCCCCGTTGCCCAATTCGGCTGCCAATGCTTCCAGGACCTCGATGCGCGTGCCGGAGACGGCGACGCGTGCGCCCTGCGCTGCGAAGGCCCGCGCGATCGCGCCCCCGATGCCGCCGGTCGCGCCGGTGACCAGCGCCGTCTTGCCTGCCAGAGAGAACATGGCTGTCATCCTTCAGTTGCGCGTGGCGATATGGGCTGCGATCTCATCCGGCCCGCCGATGGCCGAAAAGCTGGCGTCGGCGGCAATGCGCTTGCCAAGGCCGGTCAGAACCTTGCCGGCGCCAAGTTCCAGAAACTGGCCGACGCCGGCTGCTGCCATGGCAGCAACGCATTCACGCCAGCGCACGGTGCCGGTGACCTGCGCCACAAGGCTGGCGCGGATGGCGGCCGGATCGGACAGGGGCGCTGCGCCGACATTGGCCATCACCGGGACGGCTGGCGCCTGCATGGCCACAGCGGCCAAAGCCGCCTGCATGGCGTCGCCGGCAGGCTGCGGCAGAGCGCACGTGAAAGGTGCGGAGACG
>JAIYDY010000024.1 GCA_027487245.1 Hyphomicrobiales bacterium | reverse complement strand
GTGACCTACGCCTGATCCTGGCTGCCCGCGCAGCGTCGTCCATTTCTCACCTGAATCGAGCCCGACATGCACTACAGACCCGACGCGCGCGACACGAACGTCCTGCCGCACGATCCGCTAAAGGCCATCGTCGCGCCACGGCCAATCGGCTGGATCAGCGCGCTGAGCGCTTCTGGCGACCTCAATCTGTCGCCCTATTCGTTCTTCAACATGATCTCCTCGTCGCCGACGCCGATCGTGATGTTCTCGTCCGAAGGCCGGAAGGATGCCGTGACCTTTGTCGAAGAGACCGGCGAGTTCACCTGCTCGCTGACCAGTTATGACATGGCCCAGCAGATGAGCCTGACGTCTGCGCCGCTGCCGCGCGGGCAGAGCGAATATGCTTTTGCCGGGCTTGAAACCGCGCCGTCCGAGCTTGTCAGGCCGCCGCGCGTCAAGGGTGCCCCGGCCGCGCTCGAATGCAAGCTTTTGTCGGTAACCCCGCTGCATGACCTCACCGGAAAGCCGATCGACCGCTACATGGTGCTCGGCCAGGTCGTGAGCGTGTTCATCGACGAGCGCTGCCTGATCGATGGCCGCTTCGACATGACGGCGGCCCGCACCATCGCCCGCTGCGGCTACTCGGATTACACGGTGGTCGACACCCTGTTCTCGATCCAGCGCCCGCCGGGCGGCTAGATGATGGCAGAACTCCGCCGCCTGCCGCCGCTGACCGAGGACGAGCGCAAGCGGCGCTGGCTGGCCGTCGCCGTGCGGCTGCTGCTGATGGCGCTGATCGGCGGTTCCGGCCTGTGGCTGGTGCTGGAACTCGACAAGGCCAGGCGCGCACAGAACTGTCTTGAATCCGGCAGCCGCACTTGCCGCATCCTGGATGTCAGATAGCGCTTTTCCGGGCGGCTTCGCAGATTTCTCAGGAGCCCGGCAACCGTGCCAACAATCGTCTTGCGCGCTTGAGATGGGGCAGATCGAGCATCTCGCCATCGATGCCGATGACGCCCAGGTCAGGGTTCGCCTCGAAAGCCGCGACGATGGCCCGGGCCTTGTCGATGGCCGCTTGCGAGGGGGTGAACACCGCGTTGATGACCGGAACCTGCGCCGGGTGGATCGCCATCTTCGCGACGAAGCCGTCACGGCGGGCGGCCTCTCCCTCAGCGCGCAACCCGTCCATGTCGCGGAAGCTGGTGAACACCGAATCAACCGGGTCTACGCCGGCGGCACCTGCGCCCATCAGCGTCAGGGCGCGGGCCATCCGGTAGGGATCGGCATAGCTGCCATCGTCAAGGCGGTTGGTCTCCGCACCAAGTTCGGCGGACAGATCCTCGCCGCCCCAGGTCAGAGCCATCAGCCTGTGCGACGAACCGGCATAGGTGCCGAGCTGGAACACGCCGCGCGGGGTCTCCGTGGCGATGGCGAGGATGCGAACAGCCCCGTCACGGACATTGGATTCAGCCTCGCGCACGGCGATCTTGGCCCCCAGATGCTGCACGCTGATGCCGCCCTCGGCCTTGGGCAGTACGATCGCATCGGGGCAGGCCCCGATCACGCCGTCGAGATCGGCCTCGGTGAGGCCCGTCGCCAACCCGTTGACGCGGACCATCAGGCGAGGGCCGCCAGCCTTTGTCGATGCCGCAATGAAATCCCGCGTCAAGGTGCGCGCCAGCGCCTTGCGCTCGGCTGCGACCGAATCCTCAAGGTCGATGATCAGCGCGTCGGCGCCCGATTGCAGGGCTTTTTCGAGCTTGCGGGCATCATCGCCCGGAACGAACAGCAGGGATCGCATGCCTTCAGCCCTTCGCCGGACGCTTGCGCATGAAGGCCTGGCGGCGGCACTCGGCCACCAGCACGCCATCCTGCCTGTAGGCGCGGTGGATGAAATCGACGATGCCCGCATCCGGCCGCGAGCGTGACTCGCGCACCGATACGATCTCGGTCGTGCAGTTGATCGTGTCACCCTCGAAGAGCGGGGCCGGGAACCTGACGTCCGACATGCCGAGATTGGCGATGGTGGTGCCCACGGTGGTGTCGTTGACCGAAATCCCGATCATCAGGCCGAGCGTGAACAGGGAGTTCATCAGCGGTTTGCCCCATTCGGTCTCGGTGGCGGAGAAGTGAGCAACGATGTGCAGCGGCTGCGGATTCAGCGTCATGTTGGAGAACAGCATGTTGTCCATCTGCGTGACGGTGCGGGTCAGGCGATGGCGAATCACGGTGCCGACCGACAGGTCTTCCAGATAGAGGCCGCCGCGCCAGTGTCGTCCGTCGCTGCCGATCTCGGTCATGGTCCACAATTCCCTTTTCAGCACATTCGTCCGAGTCCGGACTTAACGCTTCGCTTACCATACTTCACGCATGTTGAAGACCGGCACGCGTCGCAGGCGAGGCGGTGTTGCGCCAACGTTCTCGTCGCCGTCCCCATCGCAGCGGGCCTTCATGTTCCTGTTCAGAACCAGCGCTCCCAGCCCAGCGGCACCGGCCAATCCGGTGATCGATGCCATCCGGCAGGGTGCGGACCGTACGGGCACGAATTTCGACTATCTGGTCAAGACCGCACAGCGCGAATCGGCGCTTGATCCGGAAGCCAAGGCCCGCACATCGAGCGCGACAGGGCTGTTCCAGTTCATCGAGCAGACGTGGCTCTCGATGGTGCGCAGCGAAGGGGCCAAGCATGGCCTCGACGAGGCCGCCCGCGCGATCACGCAAGGGGCCGATGGCCGCCTGGCCGTGCCAGATCAACAGATGCGCCAGCAGATCATGAACCTGCGCCGCGATCCCGAGGTGGCATCGACCATGGCCGGGGCCTTCACCCAGCGCAACCGCGACCAGTTGCAGGCCAGCCTGGGGCGTGAGCCGACCGGCGGCGAACTCTATATCGCCCACGTGCTCGGTGCGCGCGGCGCCAACGACCTGATCAGCACGGCCCAGGCCGCACCCCAGCGCAGCGCCGCCCTCGATTTTCCCGAGGCCGCCGCCGCCAACCGCGGCATCTTCTTCGACAAGGCCGGCAAGGCCCGCAGTGCCGCCGAGGTTTACAATGTGCTGGCCTCCCAGCATGCCAGCATCGCCAGCGCATCGGGGCCGCAAACGGCGCAGGCTCCCGCCCACGAGCGCAAGGGCCTGCTTGGCCTGTTCTCGACCGAAGGCGGGCGCAAGCCCGTGTCCGATTCCGTGGCCGCGCTCTGGTCGGGTCCGCGCGGGGGGCGGGTGCAACTGGCCTCGCTCGAGCCGGCGCAGCGCTTCTTTCCGAATGCCGAAGGCAACATGGCCCAACCGGCATACCAGCCCCCGCTTGAGACTGCGGGCAGGCCTGTGATGGCGCCGAGGCCGCCGGAGCGGCCCGCCGACATTGCCTTGGCCACTGCCCCGGAGCGGGGAAAGCCGGCGCGTCAGCGCAGCAAGCCGCTTGATCTCAGTGCCTTCCTGCGCCGCGAGGTGATCCGGTGATTGTGCGCCGTTTCCTGCTCTGGGCCCGCACCGCCAGCGCCAGTGACCGCGCCGCCGGCACAAGGGCATTGGCCGAAGCCTACGTGCGTTCGCCGATGATGATCGAGGACCGGCGCGAGGCCGAGACCGCGATGCTGTCGATGCTGGACGATCCTTCCGCACTGGTCCGGCGCGCATTGGCTGAAGCCCTCGCCGGAGAGGATGCGCCCCGCGCCGTGATTCTCGGCCTGACGCAGGACCAGTCCGACATTGCCGCGATGGTCCTGGCGGCCTCGCCGGTGCTGACCGAGGCCGATCTCGTTGATGCGGTCGCGGTTGGTGACGAACTGGCCCAGAGCGCCGTGGCGCGGCGGGCGGATGTCACCATCTCGCTCGCAGCCGCGATCGTCGAGGTCGCCTGTCCAGCGGCGATCCGGCTGCTGCTGGGCAATCCATCGGCTGAGATCGCGGCCTCGACCCTCCAGCGCGCGACAGATCGTTGCGGCGACATCGCCGAGGTGCGTGAAGCCTTGCTGGCGCGCCCCGATTTGCCGGTGGCGATCCGGCACCAATTGGCGCTCCAGGTCGCATCGGCCCTGTCGGTCTGGGCCGGAGGCTGCGGGCTGATGAGCCGCGACCGGGCTGACCGCGTGACGCGCGAATCGAGCGAGAAGGTTGCCGTTGAACTGGCCATGCGGCCCGAGGCCTTCGAGGCCGAGCTGATGGACCTGATCGGCCAGCTCAAGGCGAGCGACCGGCTCACGCCCGGACTGATCCTGCGCTCGCTGCTCTCTGGCGAAACGGCGCTGGCGGAAGCTGCGCTGGCGGATCTGGCCGGCATGCCGCTCAGGCGCGCCAGCGCCATCCTGCATGACCGACGCGGCTCAAGCGTGCTGCCGCTGTGCCGAAAGGCCGGAATTCCGGAAGCGTTGATCCCCGCTTTCGTCGCCGCGGTGGAAGCTGTGCGCGAGATCGGTGCACCGCCGCATGGCGCAGCTCGGGCGGCCACGTCGCGGCGGATCGTCGAACGTGTCCTGATTGTCTGCGATGCCAGCGATGTTGCGGACAATGCCGCACTGATGGCGCTGCTCCGGCGCTTGGAGGCCGAGGCCGCCCGCGAGGAAGCGATGGAGGCAGCGCACATGCTCGCCGACGATGCGGCCCTCGCAGCCTTGCTTGAGATCGACCCGCACCTGACCTTGCTGGCCGATGACGGCATCGATGATCGCCAGTTGCTGATCGCGGCCTGACGGACCCGAGCGCCTGCCGCTCTGCGGCAGCGACGGTCAGACCGACTTCAGCGCGCTCCTGATCAGCTTGTACCCAAGCTTCTCCAATTCATCGAGCATCTGTGTCCCGACCGGGTGATCAACGACGTTGATGTTCATCTTGATGATGATGCGGATGGCGTTCATGTGCGTCTCGATGACGTCGTCGGGTACCTTCTCCAGTGCATCCATCAGTTTGCACAGGCAGTCGGCAGCACGGCCCGCCAGCGGATAGCCGAAGGTGGCTGCCTGCCCCCGCATGTCATGGGCCTTGCGGAAGAACAGCTTTGCGCCATCCGGAACACCCGCCTTGTAGTTGCTCAGGGCCGTTTCGAGATCGGCAAGCTCACTTGCCATCCAGGCCGGGAACTCCTGCTTGAGCGAGGCAAGGTTCATCTCCGCCTGCGCCAGCATGCGCTCGTAGTCTGCTGCGGTGCCGCCCGTGATGGCGCGTTCCGCCAGGTCGCGGACGGGCTCGATCTTCGAGTGATCCTCGTGATCGTCCGAGCGTGGCCTTGGGCCCCAATCGCCGTGCCGGCTCATGTCTTGCTCCTCGTCTTCTCAATCAGCGGGCGGGTCCGGATGGTCTCGAACTCACCACCCCCCTTGCGGCGATCAGTGCCACTGTAGTTGTTGCTGGCACCCCGGCGCCTGTCCGGACCAAAATAGCTCTTCGTCCGGATGAAGGGCCGCGGGAAGGCAACGACACCGAGGATCCGATCATACAAGCCTTTAGAAGAGATAGGTTTTACGAGAAATTCGTTAACGCCCGCATCACGCGCCATGATGACGCGACGTTTTTCCGCATGGCCCGAGACCATGATGATCGGTGCGAACGGATTAACGCTGGTGGTGGGCTGCCTGATCAGGCGTGTCACCTCAAGCCCGTCGAGGATCGGCATTTCCCAGTCCAGCAGGATGATGTCCGGCGAATAGGTCATGAAAACCTCGAGCCCGGTCGCTCCGTCCTCAGCTTCCAGGACCTCGCGGGTGCCAAATCCGTGGAGAAGGGCCTTGACCACTTTCCGCATGAACGGATTGTCGTCGACGACGAGAAAGCGGAGCTTGGTGAAATCAACCCTCATTGGCGCAACAGTCCAGCAGCGGGCCGAGGTTGATCTCCCGCCGCGCCCGTAACGGCCGGGAATAGGCGCGCGTGCATGATGGATCGGCAGCGTACATGCGACCGGAGAGACCCGGCAAGGGCATGTTGCTAGTAGCCGAACTGCTCACGCAGGATTCGTTCGTCGAGACTATGCCCCGGATCATGCATCATCAGAAGATCAATTCCATGGTCCATGGCAATGTCGACGCGCAGCACGTCATCAACCTGGGTATGATCGGCAACGGCGCTGACTGGACGCTTGTCGGCCTCCAGCACCTCGACCGTGACATGGGCCCTGTCGGGCAGAAGCGCGCCGCGCCAGCGGCGGGGCCGGAAGGCCGAGATCGGCGTCAGCGCCATCAAGGTGGCATTGAGCGGCAGGATCGGCCCGTTGGCCGAAAGGTTGTAGGCGGTCGAGCCAGCCGGCGTGGCGAGCAGCACGCCATCGGCAATCAGTTCGGGCAGGCGCTCCTTGCCATCGATGTGGATGGCCAGCTTCGCCGCCTGATAGGAGCGCCGCAACAGATGCACCTCGTTGATGGCGCGGGCGGTGTGGACCTGGCCGGCCCGGTCCGTCGCCGTCATCTGCAAGGGGTGGACGATCGAGATTTCCGCTGCCCGCAGCCGCTCCAGCAGCCGGTCTTCGCGGAAATCGTTCATCAGGAAGCCGACGGAACCGCGATGCATGCCGTAAATCGGCTTGGACGCGCCCTTGCCGCTCATGAAGCGATGCAGGGTCTGGAGCATCAGGCCGTCCCCACCGAGGGCGACGATGACATCGGCCTGCTCGGGCTCGGTGTTGCCATAGCGCGCTGTCAGCCGCGCCAGCGCCGCGCGCGCGTCCTCGGTGTCGCCCGCGACGAAAGCGATCGTCTCGATCGTGCTGCGGGGGAAAACCGCCGTGTTCATGACCGCACCAGCCTGTCCAGACGCGAAACCGCCGGAGCACAGGGCCCCGGCGGCTTACTCATAGCACGAAAACCACGCCTGTCAGTCCAGGCCGCCGGCCAGATGGCCAAACGGGGAGGACCTCAGACGGCCGAGGACCACTGCACGGGCACGAAGTCGAAGCTGTTGCCGGCCTTGGCGATGAAGCCGGTGGCGGGGAAGGGCGCATGGTAGAAATGCACCTGCGTTTTTTCGGCAGCCGCCATGTCGAGCAGGCGGCGGCGGGTGGCGCGGGCCACGTCGGCATCCATGTCGAAGATGGCGGACCAGTCAGGGTTCTTGACGAACAGGGCAGGGTGGTTGGTGGTGTCAGCCATGAACATCAGCTTGCCGGTGCCCGACGAGATCATGAACACGCAATGGCCCGGAGTGTGGCCGAAGGCGGCAACCGAGGTGATGCCGGGTGCGACTTCCGCACCGGGCTGATACTGCTTGACATTTGCCGCCACCGGCGCAAACACCCGGCGCACATTGGCGAAGGCCCCGCGCATGGCTTCCGGCGCAGCTCCCATGCGGGCATCGTCCATCCAGAAAGCCCATTCCGGGGCCGGTACAGTCAGTTCGGCATTGGGGAAGGTCAGGGTGCCGTCCTTCAGGCGCAGGCCATTGATATGATCGCCATGGAAATGGCTGAACACGACGCGGGTGACCTGCTCCGGCGTGAAACCGGCAGCGCGGAAGTTGCGCATCCAGACGCCCGAGGTCGGGGCTCCGGAATCGCCGTTGCCGGTGTCGAGCAAGGTGACCTGTGCGCCATTCTGCACAACGAGCGTGGTGAAGGAGATCGACAGCGTATTGGTGGGCAGGAAGGCCGCGCCCATGGCGGCCTGAACGGCGGACAGTTCCGCATTGCGGATGAAGCCCTCAAGTGGCCGCTGTGCAAAGCCGTCGTTGATGGCGGTGACGGTCATGTCGCCGACCTTGTAGCGGTAGAAGCCGGGTGCCTGGCCCGTGGCAGCAGCCTGGGCAAGGGCGGGTGCGGACATGCCGCTGGTGGCGAGGGCGGTTGCAGCGGCAGCGGTCATGAAGGCCTCGCGGCGTGACAGATCGATCATTGGTGTTTCTCCCGGAATGAAGCGCAATCTTGCTGGTCGCAATCTTGTTCAGAGGCCACATGGCGCAAGCCCGGCCCGTTTCAACCGCTGCAAGACGTGGTTTGCGTTCACGAAAGCGGGAGGTCGTGGCGTCCTGCCTCGGCGGCCAGAAAGTCGACAAAGGCCCTGACCCTCGGAAGATGCTGGCGACCGGGCGGCATCAGCGCGGAAATCGGCTGGACCTCGACGACATGGTGCTCGACGAGCAAGGGCACAAGTTCGCCCCTGGCAAGGGCCTCCTCGGCCAGAAAGTCACCAAACCGGGCAATCCCGAGTCCGGCGCAGGCCATGTCGAGCAGCAGTTCGGCGCTGTCGCATGTGATGGTGCCTTTGACCTTCAGTTCGATGATCTTGCCGTCCACCCTCATGGGCCAGTCCGCAAGTCGGGCAAAGCCGGTCAACAGCATGCAGTTGTGATGCGCAAGGTCGGCAGGCACGAGCGGCATGCCGTGGCGGGCTATGTAAGCCGGACTGGCGCAGATGACGCGGCGCATGTCGCCGATACGTCGGGTGACCAGACTGGAATCGCCCGTGCCGCCGGTGCGGATTGCCACGTCGACCTGCTCGCCGATGACATCGACGCGCCGGTCGGCAATTGACAGCTCCAGCGAGATCTCCGGATAGCGCGACTGAAATGCCGGCAGCCGCGGAGCCAGACGGTGCTTGGCGTATGCCGTGCCGGTGTTGATCTTGAGCAGGCCGCGCGGCTTGCCGCGCGCGATGGTGACCTCCGCCTCGGCGGCCTCGATGGCGGCCAGGATGTCGCGGCCACGCGCCAGCAGCGTCTCGCCCTCGCCGGTCAGCACCAGCCGCCGCGTGGTGCGCTGCATGAGTTTCACGCCCAGCCGGTCCTCGAGCCGCGTCAGGGCCTTGGAGACGCCGGACGGGGTCAGCGCCAGCTCTTCGGCTGCTGCTGCGAAGCTGCCAGTTTCGACCACGCGGACGAAGATGGCGATCTCTTCGGAGGAGGAGATCTTATTCATGACTGTCTGTCCGATCTGAATGCAAAAAGCGAATAATTATCGACTCAAAAGACTATAATACACATGCTCCCGTGATCAACCACAGGAGAACGCCATGGGCTTCATGCGTGATGTGTCCCGCCATCCGATCCCCGCCATTCTCACAACACCGGATGGCCACGTTGACTACGGCCGCTACAGGGAACTGGCCCGTCGCGAGCGGATCAAGGCGCAGCGTGACGCCTTCAGCGCGATTGCGGGTTGGCTGCGCGGCCTGTTGAAGGCTGCTCCGGAAGGCCATCACAACGCGAGGCTGGGCTGATGCCGCTGGTCAGGATCGATGCTCCCGCCGTATTGCCGCCCGAGCGCCTGCGGGCCGTGGCCGATGCGGTCCATGCCGCCCTCGTCATCCACATGAATGTGCCGGAGGCAGACCGTTTCCAGATCATCTCGCGCCATGACGCGCAGCATTTGCTGATCGATCCGCATTATCCCTCGGTCGAACGGACAGCGGAGGCGCTGATTGTCTCGGTCATGCTCAGGGCAGGGCGGACGGAGGCCCAGAAACTGGCCTTCTACCGGGATGTGGTGGCACAGGCGGCAAAGCTCAGCGGCATCAAGCCGGACGATATCCTGATCGCGCTCAGCGAGAACACGCCGCTGGACTGGTCCTTCGGGCGGGGCCAGGCGCTTTACGCGCCGGCCGCGACCCGCCCGGTCAGAACCGCCCCGGCCTGAACGGCTCAGGATTGATGAAAACCGGTTCGCCCGTGACCATTTCCGCCACCATGCGGCCGGTGACGGCCGCCAGCGTCAGTCCGTGATGGGCGTGGCCGAAGGCAAAGGTCAGGTTCTTGTGGCGCGGTGCCGGGCCGATGACCGGCATCATGTCCGGGGTACAGGGCCGGTTGCCGAGCCAAGGCGTTGCGTCGAGCCGATCGCCCAGCGGGAAGACCTGTCGGGCGATGGGCTCGGCCCGGCCAAGCTGCACCGGCGTTGGCGGCGCGCCGCGGGTCGCGAACTCCGCCCCGGTGGTCAGGCGCACGCCTTTCAGCATCGGCGCGAGGAAATAGCCGCGCTCGTGATCCAGCACCGGGTGGTTGAGCACGGCATTGCCCTCCGCCCGGTAGTGCATGTGATAGCCGCGCTTGACGGCGAGCGGGAAGCGATAGCCCAGCCCCCGCGTGACCAGATCGGCCCATGGGCCGAGGCAGACGATGACGTCGCGCGCGGTGATGACCGTGCCATCGAAGGCAACGACGGTCCATAAACCATCGGCGGCTTGGGTGAGGGTCGTGGCTTCGCCCCTGAGGAAGGCGCCGCCCAGGGCCTCGAACCGTGCCAGATAGGCCATCGAAAGCCCATGAGGATCGGAAACGGAGACCGGATCGGTCCAGTGGAGACCGCCGATCAGCTCATGGGTCAAGTGCGGCTCGGCACTGCGCAGCGCGGCGGCATCGAGCTTTCTGTGGTTGAGGCCGAATTCGGCATGCCACTTGTCGGCTTCCGCGAGGCGCGCGTCGCGCTCGCGCTCGGTGCGGAACACCTTCATCCAGCCTGTCCGGCGCAGCAGGTGCTGAGCGCCGGCCTCTCCGGCCAGCGCATCATGCTCGCTGACACAGTGTTCGATCAGCGTGGCGTACTGGCGGGCAATCGCCTCATGCCGAGCCTTGCGGGAGTGCATCCAGTAGGAAAACAGGAAAGGCGCCAGCTTCGGGATCGCCGCGACGTGATAGTGCGCGTCGATGGTGTTGTTCATCGCGTAGCGCAGCAGGGCCCCGAAATCATGCGGGAAGCCGTAGGGATAGACCCCTTCGCGCTGGATCAGGCCGGCATTGCCGAAGGATGTCTCTTCCGAGACGCCGCGCCGGTCGACGAGAACCGTGTTCCGCCCGCGCTTCTGGAGGTGAAGGGCTGTCGATACACCAACGACGCCCGCGCCGAGAACGATGCAATCAACCCGCATGATGAACCCGCATGTCAGCCGCTTTCCATGTTCCCAACCACGCCCGTTCATCAGGATAAGGCCGGTCGCGCGCAATGAAACACCGTTCTGCGGCCATCCCCGCGAAAATCTCCGGCTGAGGGACGGCTCTGGCGCATATCCGTTGCGCTTCCCGCCGCTCGGGGCCGTGGGACACGCAAAGCCAAGGGTGTGCCATGCGCCGGCGCCGGTTGCCTCGCCGGCCCAATCTGGTAGTGGCGCAGGCTGCCGGGCTGAGGCGCGCCTGGCCTGAAGGATTCCGGCCCGTGCAGCTTGTCTTGTCCGCTCTTGCGCTGCTCGGCCGCTATGGAACGCAAGGGTTCGCGATCTCGATCTTCATGGGGCTGGCGCTGCCGCAATTCGCCGCCGCCGCCCGGCCCCTGCTGCCGATCACGATCTTCCTGTTTGTGGCGCTGACCTTCGCGCGGGCCGACCTTGCGGCCCTGAAGGCGGCGCTGATCAGGCCCAAAGGTGTCATCGTCGCCGTGCTCTGGCTGACCGTCGCGCCGATCGCAATGATCGCTGTGCTGCTGGCTGTCATCCCGCGCGAGGTGCTGGATCCGGGGCTCGTGCTGGGGCTGGTGGTGGTCGCCGCCTCGCCGCCGATCATGTCGGGTCCGGCCGTGGCGATGATGCTCAACATTCCGCCTACGGTGCTGATTGCCTCCACGATCATCACCACCGCAGCGGCACCCTTCATCGCGCCGCCCGTGGCCGAATGGCTGCTCGGCGGGCCGGCCCCGCTCGATACGACCGTGCTGATGCTCCGGCTGCTCGGGCTCATCGGCGGGGCCATCGTTCTGGCGGTGGTGTTCCGCCTGCTCGTCGGATATCGGCGCATCGTCGCCCACAAGCTGTCACTCGATGGCTTCGGCGTGGTGATGTATTTCCTGTTCGCGATCGCGGCGATGGATGGCGTGACCAACGCCTTCATGACGCGTCCCGGCAAGGTGCTGCTCTTCCTTGGTGTCGCCTTCGGCGTGGTGCTGGCCGGCTTTGTGCTGGCCTGGTTCGTGCTCAGGCCAGTGATGGGCGCGTCCGACCGCTTCCTGATGGGTTACGGCACCGGCCAGCGCAACATGGGCGCGCTGATTGCCGCGTTGGGTGCGGCAACGCCGGAAACCACCTTCCTGTTCTTCGCGCTGGCGCAGTTCCCGATCTACCTGATGCCGCAGATCATCAAGCCGCTGGCCAGGCGCTTTGCCGTCACCGACGAGCCGCCGCCGCGCTGAATGGCTGGCGGGGACTGGCAGCCCGGAAGCCTCGACCGCTTGCATCCACGGGTGTCATCCCCGGCGGCCCACAGGGCCGGGAAGGGGATCCATGGTGCTGTGATCTCTTGGATCCCCTTCCCCTGCACTTCGCTCCGGCCGGGGATGACATTGGGGGGAGTATCGAGTTGTTCGCCGTGACACAGCCAAAGCCGATTGCCCGGCGCTGCCGGCAATGCTAACCCGCCCGCATGACCAAGCCGATCATCATTGCACCTTCGATCCTGTCCGCCGATTTCGCGCGGCTGGGCGCGGAGGTTGCCGCCATCGACCGGGCCGGCGCGGACTGGATCCATTGCGACGTGATGGATGGCCACTTCGTGCCGAACATCACCTTCGGCCCCGATGTGCTGAAGGCGATCCGCCCGCACACGGACAAGCTGTTCGATGTGCACCTGATGGTCGCGCCGGTCGATCCCTACATCGAGGCGTTCGCACGCGCCGGGGCCGACCTGATCACCATCCATGTGGAAGCCGGACCGCATCCGCATCGCACCCTGCAGGCGATCCGGGCCTTGGGCAAGAAGGCCGGCATCGCACTCAACCCCGGCACGCCGGAAAGCGCCATCGCCTATCTGCTCGACAGCGTCGATCTGGTGCTGTGCATGACGGTCAACCCCGGTTTCGGCGGGCAGGCCTTCATTCCGGAGGTCTGCGACAAGATTGCCCGGATCAAGGCGATGATCGGCGACAGGCCCATCGCCATCGAGATCGATGGCGGCTGCACGCCGGCGACGGCACCCCTCGTGGTTGCAGCCGGTGCCAGCGTGCTGGTGGCGGGGTCTGCTGCCTTCAGGGGCGGCGAGGGCGCCTATGCCGGCAACATCGCCGCCATCCGCAAGGCTGCGGAAGGCGCGCGCGGCGGCTGGGTTTAGGGTGGCCGTCATTGCGAGCGCAGCGAAGCAATCCAGATGCCCGTCGCAACGAAGCTGGATTGCTTCGCTGCGCTCGCAATGACGATCGAACCCGGGATCCGGGTAATGCTCTGTGAACGCAGCGACCCCGTTTTGGGAGAAACATCATGATCCCGCGTTATTCCCGCCCCGAGATGGTGGCGATCTGGGAGCCGCAGACGCGGTTCCGGATCTGGTTCGAGATCGAGGCGCACGCCACCGACAAGCTGGCGGAACTAGGCGTCGTGCCGAAGGAGGCTGCCGCTGCAGTCTGGGCCAAGGCCGGGGATGCCGTGTTCGATGTGGCGCGGATCGACGAGATCGAACGCGTCACCAAGCATGACGTCATCGCCTTCCTGACCCATCTGGCCGAAATCGTCGGTCCGGAAGCCCGCTTCGTGCATCAGGGCATGACCTCGTCCGATGTGCTCGACACCACGCTGGCGGTGCAGCTTGCGCGCGCCTCCGACCTGCTCATCGCCGATGTCGACGGGCTGCTGGCGGCGCTGAAGCGGCGGGCGCTGGAGCACAAAGACACCCCGACCATCGGGCGCTCGCACGGCATCCATGCCGAACCGGTGACCTTCGGGCTGAAGCTGGCGCAGGCGTATGCCGAGTTCGCCCGCTGCCGGGCGCGGCTGGTGGCGGCGCGGGCCGAGGTGGCGACCTGCGCGATTTCGGGCGCGGTCGGCACCTTCGCCAACATCGATCCGGCGGTGGAGGCCCATGTCGCGGC
>JAIYDY010000005.1 GCA_027487245.1 Hyphomicrobiales bacterium | reverse complement strand
CGGCAGCCGGCTGCATCAGAGCGCAATGGAACGGAGCGGAGACGGGCAGCAGGACCGCGCGGCGCACACCGCGACCAGTGGCCAGCGCCATGGCGCGTTCGACCGCGCCTTTTGAGCCCGACAGCACCACCTGCCCACCGCCATTGTCGTTGGCCGCCTCGCAGACCTCGCCCTCGCTCGCGTCCGCTGCGATCTCGCGGGCAACATCAAGCTCGACGCCGATCAGGGCCGCCATGGCCCCCTCGCCTGCCGAAACGGCCTTTTGCATGGCGTCGCCGCGAATGCGAAGCAGGCGCGCTGCGTCCGCCACTGAAAACGTGCCGGCAGCGGCCAGCGCCGAATACTCGCCAAGCGAGTGGCCGGCGACGAAAGCGATGTCGCGCGCCAGATCGAGGCCGGCCTCGGCCTGCAGGACACGGGTCACGGCCACCGAAACCGCCATCAGGGCGGGCTGGGTGTTGGCGGTCAGCGTCAGGGCCTCGGAGGGGCCATCCCACATGATGGCGGAAAGCTTCTGGCCAAGCGCCTCATCGACCTCGTGAAAGACCGAAGCCGCAACGGGAAATGCGTCGGCCAGCGCCTTGCCCATGCCAACAACCTGGCTGCCCTGGCCCGGAAAGATCAATGCGGTGGTCATGAAAGGGACAATCCTTGCGCAACAGGTGGCGGGGAAGTGACGGTTTTGCCGTGGCACGTCAAGGACCGCGATGGCGGCACATGTGAAAGACAACGGCCCGCGCGCGGCGTGGCAGGCCGCCCGGCGAGAATGCCGGCTGGTGCATGGCATGTTGCATTGCCGCACGGGCTCATGTATCTGCACGGCACTGATTGCCTCGGCCGGAGGCTGAAAGAGTGCGTGTGACACCCGTTGTCAGTCACGCGAGGGGCTTGCCCCGACACTCCTTGTCTCCGCCTTCGACAGCAAATCGGGCCTTCCGCGCGGGTTCCCCCGCATGGGATTTGGCTCGAAGGGCTTTGCGCCGGGCGGCAGCGTTGAAACAGAAGGAAGGCCAATGGCTCATCTTTACGAACATATCTTCATGGCGCGCCAGGACGTGAGCGCGCAGGCCGTTGAGGCCCTGATCGAACAGTACAAGGGCATCATCGAAACCGGCGGCGGCACCGTCGGCAAGGTGGAATACTGGGGCGTCAAGTCCCTCGCCTACCGCATCAAGAAGAACCGCAAGGCTCATTATTCGCTGATGAACATCGCCTGCCCCCCTTCGGCCATTGCCGAAATGGAACGGCAGATGCGCCTGAGCGAAGACGTGCTGCGCTTCATCACGATCCGCGTCGAAGAGCACGAGGACGGCCCGTCCGCCATGCTCCAGAAGCGCGAGCGCGACGAGCGCCGTGATCGTGAGCGCTTCGGCGATGACCGTCCGCCGCGCCGCCGTGACGAAGAAGAAGTTGGCGAGGAGTTCTGATCATGACCGCTGGTGCACGCCGTCCGTTTTTCCGCCGCCGCAAGTCATGCCCGTTCACGGGTGAGGGCGCTCCCAAGATCGACTACAAGGACGTGAAGCTGCTGTCGCGCTACATCTCCGAGCGTGGCAAGATCGTCCCTTCGCGCATCACGGCCGTTTGCGCCAAGAAGCAGCGCGAACTGGCAACCGCCATCAAGCGCGCGCGCTTCCTTGGCCTTCTGCCTTACGTGATCAGCTGATCGCGATCTCGGTCCGTGCACGTCGCGCACGGACGCCCCCTCGTCGCCCGGCGGTGAAAACCCGCCGGGTTCGTTGAAGCAAATCGCTTCTCACCGCACCGGACATGTCCGAGTTGCGGGACAGCAGGACAGACCATGAGCTTCATCGTCGCCGGTATCGGCGCAGGCCTCGTTTCCGCATTGCTGTTTGCGGTGGTGATCACAGGATCGCCGCTGGCCTTTCTGCTGTCCTACGCAGCTCCCCTTCCCGTTTTCATTGTGGCACTCGGCTGGCGGCACCTGTCTGGGCTGGTTGCAGCCGTAGCCGGCGCGGCGGCGATCGCACTGGCGCTGCGCTATCAGGCCGGCCTCGCTTTTGCGATCGGCATCGCGCTGCCGGCCTGGGCAATTTCCTATCAGGCCCTGCTGGGCCGCACCGACCAGAACGGCTCGACCGAATGGTATCCGGTCGGCCGGCTGCTGCTGTGGGTGATCGGGACCTCGGCCCTGGTGACCTTGATGGGTGCCATGGCTGTCGCCGGCGATCATGAGGCCTACCGTGCTGCCATGCAGCGTTCGATCACGGCCGTGCTGTCCGGCTCCGTGCCCCGCATGCCGGCGCCCAACCTGCCGGCAGGCCTCACCGTCGAGGACGTGGCGTCGGCGCTGGCCGTCTGGGCGCCGTTCGTGGCCGGCGCGGCCTTCGTGCCGATGCTGGCGGCCAACCTGTGGATGGCCGCCAAGGCGGTGCACCTGTCCGGTCGCCTGCCCCGGCCCTGGCCGTTCCTTCCGGCCACGAACCTGCCGCAGGAGGCGCTTGCCGTCACCGCTGCCGCGCTGGTTCTGGCTTTCATGCCCGGCTTCTTCGGCTTCTTCGGCATGGCCATCCTTGGCGCTGCCGTTTCGGGATTCATGCTCAATGGCCTTGCCGGCATCCATGAGATGTCAATGGGCAAGCCCATGCGTGGCGGGCTGCTGTTTGCTGTCTATCTCGGGCTCGTCGTTGGCGGGACCATCCTGCTGCCGCTGATTGCCGTGTTCGGTTTTGTCGATTGCCTGCTGCGCCTCAGGGCACGGCGCGGCTCCCCGCCACCTTCAACCCCCACCCCGATCTGATCCGACACCTGATTTCAGACGAACCCCAAGGAGAGACCCATGGAAGTGATCCTGCTCGAACGCGTTGCCAAGCTCGGCCAGATGGGCGAAGTCGTCCGCGTCCGCGACGGCTATGGCCGCAATTTCCTGCTTCCGCGCGGCAAGGCGCTGCGCGCCACCGCTGCCAACAAGCAGCGCTTCACCGACCAGCGCGCCCAGCTTGAAACGCGCAATCTCGAAGCAAAGGGCGAAGCGGCGGCCGTCGCCGAGAAGCTCGACGGCACCAGCTACGTGCTGATCCGCCAGGCTGGCGAATCCGGTTCGCTCTACGGCTCGGTCACGGCGCGTGACATTGCCACTTCGTTGACAGAAGCCGGCTTCAGCGTCGACAAGGGCCAGGTTGTGATCAATGCCCCGATCAAGACCCTCGGCCTCTATACGCTCGCCGTCGTGCTGCATCCGGAAGTCGACGCCAAGATCACCGTCAACGTCGCCCGCAGCGCTGAGGAAGCCGAACGTCAGGCGCGCGGCGAAGTCGCCTCGGTGCGCGAGGAGTTCAACCTCGACGATCTGGGCCTCGAAGTCGGCGCAGCCCTCGCAGAAGCCGGACCCAACGCTGAAATGTGACCCTGTATGCCGCGCGCTGCGGCATCCGGACCACATGCAAATGGAAGGCCGCTTTCGGGCGGCCTTTTTCTTGCGCCTGTGAATATCTGTGCAGCGCGGATTTGCCCTTTCACCAACGGCGCTGATGCTACAATCAGGTCCCACAGAATCAGGATGAGCAATGGCGACCGTGACCGCTCTGGCGGCAAAACTCGATTCGGCTGACGAGACGACCTACCGCGTCGCGCCACACAACATCGAGGCGGAGCAGGCGCTGCTGGGCGCGATCCTCGTCAACAACGACGCCTTCTACCGGGTCTCGGACTTCCTGCTGCCGGAGCATTTCTTCGAGCCCGTTCATCTCAAGATCTACGAGACCACGGCCAGCCTTATCCGCGCCGGCAAGATCGCGACGCCGATCACGCTCAAGACCTTCCTGCAGGATGACGATCTTGGCGGGCTCAAGGTCTCGCAGTATCTGGCGAGGCTGGCGGCAGAGGCCACGACGGTCATCAACGCCCAGGATTACGGCCAGACGATCTACGATCTCGCCATTCGCCGCAACCTGATCACGGTCGGCGAGGAACTGGTCAACACCGCCTACGATTCCCCGGTTGATGCCCCTCCCCGCGAGCAGATCGAGGAAGCCGAGCGCAAGCTGTTCGCGCTGGCCGAAAAGGGCCGCTACGAGGGCGGTTTCCAGCCCTTTTCGAGTGCCATCACCACGGCGATCGACATGGCGGCGCGGGCCTATGAGCGCGATGGTGGCCTGTCAGGCATTGCCACCGGACTGCGCGATCTCGACCAGCGCATGGGTGGCTTCCAGAATTCCGACCTGATCATCATCGCGGGCCGCCCGGCCATGGGCAAGACCTCGCTGGCCACCAACATCGCCTTCAACATGGCCAAAGCGCATGTCTCCGAGCGCCTGCCCGACGGCACCCTGAAGACCAGCAACGGCGCGATTGTCGGGTTCTTCTCGCTCGAAATGTCGGCGGAACAGCTGGCGACCCGTATCGTTGCCGAGCAGTCGGCGATTTCGTCCTACAAGATCCGCCAGGGCAAGATTACCGAGAACGAGTTCTTCCGGCTGTCCGATGTCGCGGCGCAGATCGAGAAGATGCCGCTCTACATCGACCAGACCGGCGGCATCTCGATTGCCCAACTGGTGGCGCGGGCGCGGCGACTGAAGCGACAGCGCGGGCTCGACATCCTGTTCATCGACTACCTGCAACTGCTGTCCGGCTCGAACAAGAAGGGCGACAACCGCGTCCAGGAGGTGACGGAGATCACCACGGGACTGAAGGCGCTGGCGAAGGAACTCAACGTGCCGGTGATCGCGCTGTCGCAGCTCTCGCGCGGGGTGGAATCGCGCGACGACAAGCGCCCGCAATTGCAGGATCTGCGCGAGTCAGGTTCGATCGAGCAGGATGCCGACGTCGTGATGTTCGTGTTCCGCGAGGAATACTATGTGAAGAACCGCGAGCCCAAGCCCGGCACCGAGGAGCATTTCAAGTGGCAGGCGGAAATGGACTCGATCCATGGCAAGGCCGAACTGATCATCGGCAAGCAGCGCCATGGCCCGACCGGCACGGTGCAGCTCCAGTTCGACGCGGAAGTGACGCGCTTCTCCGATCTGGCCGCTGCCGATCACCTGCCCGAGCGGCTCGAATGACATGAGCCAGGTCTCCGGCAGCGAGTTTGGCGCGCATCTGACGATCGATCTCGACGCGCTGGCCGAGAACTGGCGACGGCTGGCGCGCCGTGTGCCGACGGCCGAATGCGGTGCCGTGGTCAAGGCCAATGCCTATGGCTGCGGGATCGAGGAAGTGGTGCCGGCGCTGGGCTGGGCCGGATGCAACACCTTCTTCGTGGCGCACCTCTCGGAGGCCAGGCGTGTGCGCAAGGTCGCGCCATCGGCCACGATCTATGTCCTCAACGGCCTGCTGCCGGGTTCTGCATCCGCTTACCACGCCATTGCGGCGCGGCCCGTGCTGGGAGCGCCCGAAGAGATCGCGGAATGGGCGCTGGAAGGCAGTGGCCGGGAATGCGCCCTGCACGTCGATACTGGCATGAACCGGCTCGGTCTCGGCAAAAGTGACCTGCAGCGCATGATCGACGGCGCCTTGCGTGAACGGCTCGACATCAGGCTGGTGATGACGCATTTCAGCGCAGCCGAAGTGCCGGATGATCTGGCCAATCTCAAGCAAGTGACACGCTTTGCCGAGGTGGCCGATATGTTCCCGGAGACTGGCAAGTCGTTGCTCAACTCGTCTGGTCATTTCCTCGATATCGCGCCGCCCTATGACCTGACCCGCCCGGGATATGCGCTCTATGGCGGCAATCCCGTGCCGGGGCAGCCGAACCCGATGCAGCCCGTCGTGCGACTGACCGCACGCATCCTGCAAACGCGCGTCGTCGCCGACGGCGAAGGCGTGGGCTACAACAGCCGCTGGCATGCGCGCGGCTCCCGCAAGCTGGCTACGATCTGTTTGGGCTATGCCGATGGCTACCCGCGCAACGCCAGCTACACCGATGCCCTGCCCGGTGGTCACGCCATGGTAGGCGGCGTGCTGTGCCCGTTTGCCGGCACCGTCTCTATGGACCTGATCATCCTTGACGTCAGCGATGTGCCGGCAGCGGACAGCGTGCGCGGGGCCGAGGTGGTCCTGATCGGCGACGGGCTCGATCTCGACACGGTGGCAGCCGGCGCCAAGACGGTGGGCTATGAAATGCTGACGAGCCTCGGTCGGCGTTACCAGCGCAGCTATTCGGGCCAGTGATGGCGCGGCGCGGTCCCTCCTTCAACTGCCAGAATTGCGGGGCCGTCTACCAGCGCTGGCAGGGGCGCTGTGATGCCTGCGGCGAGTGGAGCACCATCGTCGAGGAGGGAGCCGCCCCGCCCCTGCCGGGTGGCGGGCGGTCCCCCTCGGGGCGGGTCAAGGGCCGGGTGTTCGCGCTCGAAAGCCTGAAGGGCGAGACGCGCGATGCGCCACGCACCTTGTCAGGCATGGCCGAACTGGACAGGGTCACGGGCGGCGGCTTCGTGCGCGGCTCGGTGCTTCTGATCGGCGGCGACCCCGGCATCGGCAAATCCACGCTGCTGACCCAGGCTTGCGGCGCGCTCGCCAAGGCCGGCCATCGGGTCGTTTATGTCTCCGGCGAAGAGGCCGTTGCGCAGGTCAGGCTCCGGGCCGAGCGGCTGGGCCTTGTCGATGCGCCGGTGGAACTGGCCGCCGAGACCAATGTCGAGGACATCATCGCCACGCTGTCACAGGCCGGCGCGCCGGCGCTGGTGGTGATCGACTCGATCCAGACCATGTGGACAGGCGAGGTCGAATCCGCACCCGGCACCGTGACGCAGGTGCGCGGCTCGGCGCAGGCGCTGATCCGCTTCGCCAAGACCAGCGGGGCCTGCCTCATTCTCGTGGGGCATGTCACCAAGGATGGGCAGATCGCCGGCCCGCGCGTGGTCGAGCACATGGTCGACGCCGTGCTGTCTTTCGAAGGCGAAGGGGCGCACTCGTTCCGCATCCTGCGTGGCCAGAAGAACCGCTTCGGTGCCACCGACGAGATCGGCGTCTTCGAGATGACGGGCAAGGGCCTCTCCG
>JAIYDY010000021.1 GCA_027487245.1 Hyphomicrobiales bacterium | reverse complement strand
GCCTCGGTTTCCAGCAGGGCCTGCACGAAATCGTCGTCGGTGGCGATCAGCTTGCCTTCGGGCGTCTTCTTGCCGATCAGTTCGGCCACGCTCGGATAAACGTAGAAGGCACCTTCAGGGACCGGGCACTTGAGGCCCTTGGTCTGGTTCAGCATCGAGACCACGAGGTCGCGGCGGCGCTCGAAGGCGGCGCGGAACTTCGGCAGGTGCTCCTGCGTGCCGTCAAGCGCCTCGACGGCGGCCCATTGCGAGATGGCCGAGGTGCCGGAGGTCTGCTGGCCCTGCACCATGTCCATGGCATTGATCAGGTGCTGCGGGCCGGCGGCATAGCCGATGCGCCAGCCGGTCATGGCATAGGCCTTGGACACGCCGTTCATGGTCAGCGTGCGGTCATAGAGATTGGGCTCGACCTCGGCCGGCGTGCAGAACTTGAAGTCGCCATAGGTCAGGTGCTCGTACATGTCGTCGGTGAGGATCCAGACATGCGGATGCTTTATGAAGACATCGGTCAGCGCCTTCATCTCGGCCCATGTGTAGGCCGCGCCTGACGGGTTCGACGGCGAATTGAGGATCACCCACTTGGTCCTGGGCGTGATGGCGCGGTCGAGATCGCCGGGCTGGAGCTTGAAGTTGGTTTCCTGCTTGGCTTCGACGAAGACCGGGGTGCCGCCGCACAGCGCCACCATTTCCGGATAGCTGACCCAGTAGGGCGCGACGCAGATGACTTCGTCGCCGGGGTTCAGGGTGGCGAGCAGGGCATTGTAGATGACGTGCTTGCCGCCAGTGGAGACGATGGTCTGGCTGGCCTTGTAGTCGAGGTTGTTCTCGCGCTTGAACTTCTTCGCCACGGCCTCGCGCAGCGGCTGGATGCCGGAGACGGGCGTATACTTGGTCTCGCCGCGCCGGATCGCATCGATCGCAGCGTTCTTGATGTTGTCCGGCGTGTCGAAGTCCGGCTCGCCGACGGACAACGAGATCACATCGCGGCCTGCCGCTTTCAGATCGCGCGCCTTCTGCGTGATGACGATGGTCGCGGAAGGCTTCACGCGGCTCAGCGCGTCGGCAAGAAAGGCCATGGGCTCACGGGCTCCGGTTCAACACGCGCTGCTTGCGCGCGAAAACCCGTTTAGTCGCCCCGGTGCGCGGCGGCAAGCGCAACGCGGTGATGGATCGCCCCGCGTTGCGCTGATGGGTGGATGTTCGGCACAGCAACCCTCACCCTCATGCAGGCTCAGGATGAGGGTCGTTGCGTGATCGTCAATGCGCGTGCGCGCCAGCCGGAGCGCGTGCGCCAACCGGTGCCACGCGGTATTCGACCTCGACGGTGCCGGCCTTCTCGAACACCAGTGTGCCCTTGACCGGCTTGCCTTCGCGCACCTGCGACGTCAGGTCCATGAACATCACATGGTAGCCGCCGGGCTTGAACTCGATCTTCTGGCCCGGCGCGATCTCCAGCCCCTTTGCCAGTTCGCGCATGGTCATGATGCCATTGGCGACGGCCATCTCATGCACTTCGAAGCGACCAGCCAGCGGAAAGCTGCCGCCGATGAGCCGGTCCGGCGCGGAGCCTGTGTTGGTGATGGTCATGAAGCCGCCGGCCACCTTCGCGCCGGCAGGCGTGGCACGGGTCCATGGCGCTTCGATCATGAGAGCGCCGGCCTTGATAGCCGCGGCAGGCGCTGGGGCAGCGCCATGGTTATGGCCACCGGATTGCGCGCCTTGCGCCATGATCATGACGGCAGGTGCGGGGCTTTTCAGCGCATGGGCATCCTGCCCGGGCTTCGGGATCTCGGTCCAGCTTGCCTTTGCCGTGGCGCATTCCTGCACGCTGGGGAAAAACACCGGACCGGGTGGCAGCGAATCCGTCATGCGCGCGGTGACGACGAACTCGTCATAGTGGCCATCATCCAGGTTGCCACCTGACCAGACGACTTCCCTGACGCCTTCGGCGATGGGCTTGCCCGAGAGCGTATAGCTGCGCGCATAGGGGCCGCTGACAGTCTGAAGCTGCCAGCCGGCTTTCGGCATCGGTTTCACATTGATGACGCCTTCCGGAATGGTAATCCGGACGACGTTGGTGGGCTGACCATTGCAGCCATGGGGCACGCGTAGGGCGCCGCGCCAGGTGCTGTTCTGCCTGGCTTCTGCCCGGTCGAATGTGGCGTGTGCCGATGCTGGCACGGATGCAGCGCAGAATACCATTGCGCCGAGTGCGGTGCCGACGGCAACCGCGAACGATGTCTTGAACATGGGTGAGTCCTCGTGATGTGATGAAACGGAAATCCGGTTGATCAGATCAAAGAGGGCGGGCCTCGCGATGGCGGAGGGGTGGAAGCGGGAGCGATCCGGAGCCCCTGGTCGACCACGGATATCCCGACGGTTTCGGCATCCGGTTCGGGCAGGTTGATCATGCTGCCTGCGGGCAGCATCGCCGGCACGATGCCGGCCGAGGCCAGCACGCAATGCTCGATGCAGGCGAGCTTGCCGGGGGTTGGATCTTCGGCCTGGCCCGAACCATCGTTCGAGATGCCATGGATGGTGCAGATCACGCCGAGCTGGGCGGCCGTGCGGGCCTCGGTGACATGGGCACCGGCAGCGATCGATCCGAGCAGGCCATTGAGCGCCAGCACATAGGCGAGCATCACCAGCGCCAGAAGGCGTGCGAGGCTGCGGGGGCGTGCTGCGGAAACCATGGCCAAGGTCTAGTCAGGCTGGCAGGACGGGTCAATGCTGCGGCGGCGCGACAAAGGCGCTGTCATGACAACGATCTTCGTCACCGAGCGCAGCTCTGGCCGAATCTGCTAACAGCAGCCCATGTCGCCGTTCTCACCCCAACAGGATGCTGCGCTCAAGGCTGTGGCGCGCTGGCTGGCGCAGCGGCCGGGCGAGGGCTCGACCCCGCAGGTCTTTCGCCTGTTCGGCTATGCCGGCACGGGCAAGACAACGCTGGCGCGGCACCTCGCCGAAAGCGTCGAGGGCAAGGTGAGTTATGCCGCCTTCACCGGCAAGGCCGCTCTGGTGCTGCGTTCCAAGGGCTGCGAGGGCGCCAGCACGATCCACTCGCTGATCTACCGCTCGCGCGGCGAGAACGAGGAGGCCCCGACCTTCGTGCTCAACCCCGAGGGCGCGGCCTCGAAGGCCAAGCTGATCGTCATCGACGAGTGCTCGATGGTGGATGAGGAACTGGGCCGCGACCTGCTTTCGTTTGGCGTGCCGGTGCTGGTCCTGGGCGATCCGGCGCAGTTGCCGCCGGTCAAGGGCGGGGGCTTCTTCACCGAGGCCGAGCCCGACGCAATGCTGACCGAAATCCATCGCCAGGAGGCTGACGATCCGATCGTGCATCTGGCCCGCATCGTGCGGGAAGGCGGCCGGCTCGATGTTGGCCAGTTCGGCGTCAGCCGTGTCATCCGCCGCGCCGATGTGGAGCGCGATGCGGTTCTGACCGCCGATCAGGTGCTGGTCGGCATGAACAAGACCCGGCGGGCGTTCAATGCCCGCATCCGCGAGTTGATGGGCCGGGTCGGCAAGATGCCGGTGGCCGGCGACAAGCTGGTCTGCCTGCGCAATGACCGCCAGAAAGGCCTGCTCAATGGCGGGCTCTGGATCGTGGCGGAGTTGCGCACCTCGAAGTCCCAGCTCGTGACGATGCGGGTTGCGCCCGAGGAGGATGCAGGCGGCAAGCCGGTGAAGGTCTCGGTGTTCCCGAACTTCTTCGAGGGCACCGAAGACATGCTGCCCTATGAGCTGCGGCGCCATTCCGACGAGTTCGACTATGGCTATGCGCTCACCGTGCACAAGGCGCAGGGCTCGCAATGGGACAATGTCTATCTGTTCGATGAGTCCTTTGCGTTCCGTGAGCATCGCCAGCGTTGGCTCTACACGGCGCTGACACGGGCTGCGAAGCAGATCACCGTGGTGGTCTAGAACCAGGTGCAACGCCAAGCCTCGGCGCGACCCTTCTTTCGTGGGAGAGGGCGAGCGGATGAGAACCTCACGCCGCTGATCATCGCCTCAAATCCGCTGCGCTGTCCTTCCGATCGCCAGCACCGGGCCGGTGGGGCGGCCGATGGGGGAGCCGCCGGCCGGCTCCAGCGTGATCTCGAACAGCTGGTTTGCGCCCAGCGGCAGGTTGTCGAGCTTCAGCCGCGATGATGACATCGCCTGCAGCAATCCGACCGAGCGCGGGCCGATCTGGCGGTCCCACAGGGTCCAGACCTCCAGCACCTTGCCGGCGGGCACGGTGAAACTGGTCAATGGCACCAGTTCCGTGCGCCCGTCGGCAAAGGCGTTGACGATGGCGGCGGTCTGGTTGTCCGGTGTTTGCAGGATCGCCACCAGGACCGGCGCGGAGCGGGCCTGCTGGAGTTGAGAGCCGAGCCCCATGGTGATGACGATGGCCGCTGCTGCCGCAGCGAACCCGCCAAAGCGCCAAAAATTCAGGTTGTGCCAGACCCAATCAAACAGCCGGCGGCGTGCATCGGCCGCAGCCTCGCCGCTGGTGATCGGCAGGCGGCCCTGTTCGCGCAGTTGGGCGGCGCGCGAGGTTTCCAGAGAAGGCTGTTCGTCGAAGGCCGAGGCCGGGCGCGTTGCGGCGGCGGGTGCCGTATCCAGCCTGGCCTCGATGCGGCTCCACAGGTCGGGCGGCAGGGTGGCCATGGGCGTGGTCCTGTCGAAACCGGAGAAATGGCGACGCCAGCGGGCGACCTCGCTGGCAAAATCGCTGTTGGCAGCCTCGCGTTCCACGGCGCGCC
Source organism: Hyphomicrobiales bacterium (assembly GCA_027487245.1). Classification (GTDB taxonomy): domain Bacteria; phylum Pseudomonadota; class Alphaproteobacteria; order Rhizobiales; family Beijerinckiaceae; genus Allobosea. The sequence continues at coordinate 15,593 of JAIYDY010000021.1, read as the reverse complement.
GGCCTTCGTGCTCATCCAGAAGGCCGAGAGCAAACTCTGCGGCGAGAGCCTGGTCTGCGGGGGGCAACGGGCTGGTCATTGCAGGCACTCGCGCAAGGTGAGGAGGCTGCGGCGCAGCCATGACTTGATGGTTCCGAGCGGCAGTCCGAGCTTGCCGGCCAGCTCGCCATGGCTGAGGCCATGCACGTAGGTGAGAGCGATGGCCATGCGGCGCTTGGGTTCGAGCTTCTGGAGGCAGTGCTTCAGAGCTTCGGCATCGGAGAGGCGGGCAATCGTATCCTCGGGGCTCTCGCCATCGTCGGCGATCTCCTCGCCCAGCGGCATCTCCGTGGGCTCAGCGCGGCCCTCGTCCCTGAGGATGGTGAGCGAGCGGTTGCGCAGCACGGTGTAGAGCCAGGTTGCAGCGGCCCCCTTGGCAGGGTCGAAACTCGCCGCCTTGCGCCAGACCAGCACGAACGCATCCTGCACGGCTTCCTCGGCGAGGCTGCGCCGCTTGAGGATGCGCATGGCGACCCCGAGCATGCGCGGGCCTTCCGCCTCATAGATCGCGTTCAGCGCGCGCTTGTCACCGCCGGCGCAGGCCATGATGGCCTTTTCCAGATCGAGAGCCATGGGGCACTCCTGTTGTCCGTTCGCAGCGCTCGTGCCTGGTCGGCCCGCGCACACGTCATCGGCGGTTACCCGCGCCATGCCCCAACGGATGCAGCAAAACCGGGGTTTGCGCATCACGTTTTTTTGAGAGCCACGCCCTGCATCCGGTGTGCGCCTGCCGGCTGTAACCGCTGCGTGGCCGGCAAGGCTGGCCCCGATGTCCACTCACCTTCGCCTCAACCGCTTCAACACACCGGAGAGACCCCATGATCCGTTCCCAGACCGTCCGCCGCTTCACGCTGGCCATCACCACCACCCTCGTCACAGGCCTTCTCGCCGGCACGGCCATGGCCGGCAGCTTCGTTGCGCTCAGCGAGGACCAGACCTTGCAGATGTTCGACTCGACCACCCGCAAGGTCACGGCCACCGTCATGGTCAAGGGCCTTGGCGCGCCGCTGGCCGGCATCGATGTCCGCCCCGCCGACGGCATGCTCTATGGCCTTCAGCGGGATGGCCAGATCGTCACCATCGACATGAAGTCGGGGCAGGCCACGATGAAGTCCAAGCTCGACCAGATGTTGCCTGCGGGCGTGGCGCTGACGGTCGACTTCAACCCGGTGGCAGACCGCATGCGCGTGGTCGGCGCCGATGGCACCAACCTGCGCATCAACGTCGATGACGGCAAGACCACCGTCGATGGCCGGCTGAAGTTTGCCGATGCAGACACCAACAAGGGGGCTTCGCCGTTCATCTTGGCGGGTGCCTATTCCAACAAGTTCAAGGGCACCAAGGAGACCGCGCTCTACGAGATCGATGCCGCGCTTGGCGCACTGGTGAAGCAGATTCCGCCGAATGACGGCGTGCTCAACACACTTGGAAGCCTCGGGGCGAAACCCAGGGCCATCGCCTTCAACATCGAGGCCGACGGCAAGGGCGGCAATACCGGCTGGCTGCTGGCGGACGGCACGCTGAGCATGATCGACATCGGCAATGGCCAGCTGCGGACCTCCGGGCAGGTCAGCGGCCTGAAGGGCGCGGTGCGTGACATCGCGGTTCTGCCGGCGATGTGAGGCGGGGTCTCCCGCGCCGGTCGAGGCAGGCCGCCGTTCCGTGTCAGGAGCGGCGGCCTTTGCCGTTCCTCGTGGTTGGCGACCCATGGCGCGCAACCTGTCCAACTTGTCATCATTCACCAACGGTTCAGCAACAAAGGGCGAGCCATAGTGATCGGGACGAACATGGGGAGATGTCATGTCGAGCGACCCCGGACTGACCTTGCGCGGCCTCCACCGCTTCGGGCTTGGACCAAGGCCCGGTGACCTTGCCAGGATCGGCGGCAACATCCGCGAGGTGCTGCGGGCCGAGATCGCCGGCAAGCAGGTGGCCAGCATTGCCGGTGTGAGCTTCGCCAGCATCCGCGAGGCCGCACCCGCCCTGCGCGATTTCAGCGAGACCGAGCGCATGCAGCGCGAGGTGCGTGTGGCCGCCGGACAGTCCATCCAAGGCCCGGCGCCGCCGGCTGCTGCAACGTCTGCTCCCGCCGCCGCGCAAGGGACCGTGCCCCCGCCCGCTGCGCCTTCCGGCGCGATGGCGGCGCCCCAGACCGGACCTGCGCCTGCGCGCCAGCCCCCACCCGAGCCGCCGCTGCCGCAGCGCACCTACCGCGAGGAGGTTCTGGGCCGCTTCCATGCCATGCTGGAGCCGCTGGGCGGCCTGCCTGAGCGGCTGGTGGCCTTCTGGTCCAACCATTTCGCGGTGTCGGTGAACAAGGGCAATCAGGTCCGCACCTTTGCCGGCCTCCTGGAGCGCGAGGCGATCCGGCCCCATGTGCATGGCCGCTTCGCCGACATGTTGCTGGCGGTCGAGACGCACCCGGCGATGATCTTCTTCCTCGACCAGCAGCAGTCGCTCGGACCGAACTCGCGGGCAGGGGCGCGGCGCGGGCGCGGTCTCAACGAAAATCTCGCACGCGAGATCATGGAACTGCACACGCTCGGCGTGGCCGGGGGGTACACGCAGGCCGATGTCACGGCGCTGGCCCACATCATCACCGGCTGGACGCTGGCGCCGCCCAATGGCCAGGAGGGCATCCCCGGCACCTTCCGCTTCAATGCCAACATGCACGAGCCGGGCGAGCATCTGCTGCTCGGCAAGCGCTATGGCGACAGCGGCTTCGAGCGCGGCAAGGCTGCCCTGGCGGATCTGGCGCGGCACCCTTCCACGGCGCAGCACATAGCCCGCAAGCTGACCCGGCATTTCGTGGCCGATGAGCCGCCGGCCTCGATGGTGGCGCGGCTGGCCAAGGTGTTCCGCGATACGGACGGAGACCTGCAGGCGCTGTCCTTCGCCCTGCTCGATTCGCCGGAAGCGTGGAGCGCGCCGGCAACCAAGATGCGCAGCCCGCAGGAGTTCCTCGTGGCGTCCGCCCGCGCGCTCGGCCGCAAGCCGGAGATCGGGCAGATCCTTGGGCCGCTCAACGCCATGGGCCATCCCATCTGGCAGCCCGGCGGGCCGAACGGCTTTCCCGACAGCGTGGCTGCCTGGGCATCGCCCGAAGGCCTGAAAACCCGGCTCGATGTGTCGGCGGCCATCGCGCGGCAGAGCGCCAACGGCATCGACCCCAAGGGTCTGGTCGAGGACATCTTCGGCCCTGCCGCCTCGACCGAAACCCGTCAGGCCATCCTCAGGGCCGAGACACGCTATCAGGCCGTCGCCATCGCCCTGATGGCTCCCGAATTCCAGCGGAGGTGAGCGCCATGAGCGGACATCACGACCATGACGATGGCTGCGAAGCCATGACACCGTCGCGCCGGGCCGTGCTCGGGGCGGCAAGCGCACTGTTCGCCTGGTCCTTCGTGCCGAAGATGGCCTATGCGGCACCGGGCGCGCGCGATCCGCGCTTTGTCGTGGTGATCCTGCGCGGGGCGATGGACGGGCTCTCCGCCGTGCCGCCGCTGGCCGATCCTGACTATCTCGGGCTCAGGGAAGGCATCGCGATCCCCAAGGATGGCGAGAACGCCGCGCTGCCGCTGGACGGCTTCTTCTATCTCCATCCGGCCATGCCGAACCTCGCCCGCCTCTACAAGGCGCAGCAGGCCACGGTGCTGCATGCGGTGGCTACTGGTTATCGCCAGCGCTCGCATTTCGACGGGCAGGATGTGCTGGAAAGCGGCCAGATGGGGCCGGGGCAGACCCGCGATGGCTGGCTCAACCGCCTGCTTGAAGTGCTGCCCGCCGGCGAGGCGATATCGCGCAAGGGTGCGCTCGGCATCGGCGTGGTGCCGCCGCTGGTGGTGCGCGGTCAGGCCCCGATCGTGGGCTGGGCTCCGCCCGTCCTGCCGCGTGCAGGCGACGACCTCGTGATGCGGCTGATGGACCTCTACGGCCAGCGCGATCCGGTTCTGGCCAAGGCGTTCGCTCAAGGGGCCAGCATCGAGAAGATCATCAAACGCGAAGGCATGGCCGGGCAGCGCGCCCGCGGCGGGCCGGACAATGCCGAAGGCATGCGCCTGATCGCTGAGGGGGCCGCCAAGCTGGTCAACGCCGATGATGGTCCTCGCGTGGCGGCGCTGGCTTTCGAGGGCTGGGATACCCACGCCAACGAGGGCGGGGCCACGGGCCGGCTGGCCGGCCTGCTGCGCGGGCTGGATGGCGCGCTGGCCGCGTTCGAGACCGGCCTCAAGGACCGCTGGAAGGACACGGTGGTGATGGTGGTGACGGAGTTTGGCCGCACCGCTCGCGTCAACGGCACGGTCGGCACCGATCATGGCACCGGCACGGTGGCCTTCATGGTGGGCGGCGCCGTGCGCGGCGGGCGGGTGATCGCAGACTGGCCGGGCCTGAAACTGGAGAACCTGCACGAGCAGCGCGACCTGAAACCGACCATGGACCTGAGGGCCGTGACCAAGGGCGTGCTGACCGATCTGTTCGGCGTGTCAGGCCCGGTGCTGGCAGAGAAGGTCTTTCCCGGCACGGCAGGGCTTGCCCCGGTCAAGGGTCTGGTGGTGTGAAGGCTGGGTTGGCGATTGCAGGTTTCGTTCTGGCCTCGGCGCTTGGCCTTGCCAACATCCTGCCCGCCGAGGCGCAGCAGGAGCGGACACTGCAATCCGATGGGATCGAGCGCAGCTTTCTCCTGCTTGGTGCAACGCCTGGTGCTCCACGCCCGCTAATTCTCGCCCTTCACGGCAACGGTGGCAGTGCCGGACAGTTGTTGCGGAATGGACCCTGGGCATCTCTGGTCCCAAAAGGCGGGATAGCTCTGGCATTTCCGGACGGATTGAACCGCAGTTGGGCTGATGGCCGGTCTGATCGCGAATTCCGCGGGCGCAAGCCGCCGGCGGGGCTCAACGACGTCGCCTTCCTGACTAGCCTGGTCGAGACCTTGGTCAGGGAGGGTATCGCCGACCGCAGGCGCATCTATGTTGCAGGCGTCAGCAATGGCGGCATGATGGCGTTGCGGCTGTTGTGTGACCGGCCGGACATGTTTGCCGCCGGTGCTGCCATCATCGCCAGCCTGCCGGAATCGAGTTCGGCCCGTTGCAGGCCTGCGCGGCCGGTGCCGTTGCTGCTGATGAACGGCACCAACGATCGGCTCGTGCCGGACCAGCCGCTCCCTGGGCGCTTCCTCGGCACGGATGGAACAGCCGCATTCTGGCAGCGCATCAACCGGTGTGGCCCATCGGGGCCCGCAAGGGACTTGCCGGATTCTGATCCCACCGACGGATCACGCGTGAGGGTCAGCGAGGCGCAGTGTCCGCCCGGGCAGGACGTGGTCATCTATCGTGTCGTCGGCGGTGGCCACCAGATGCCGTCGGCAAGCGGTCCCAGCCAACTCGAACGCGTGCTCGGCCCGCGCAATCGGGATATTGAAGGCACCGAGGTGATCTGGTCGTTCTTCCGGAAATTCGCGCGCTAGTTCGCCTTGCCTGGCGAGTGGCCAGACAGGCCAATGGCAGCCGCTCAATAAATCGTGCGCTTCATCCGCTCCGGATAGTCGTCGTCATAGGCCTTGCCGTCGAAGCTGCCCTGGCTGATGGCCTGCAACATCGAGCCGGTCGAGGGCAGGGCGGAGCGCGGGATCTGCGTGGCCGGATCCCACAGCTTCGAGCGCACCAGCGCCTTCTGGCACTGGGTGTAGATCTCGCGCACCGTGATGACGATCACCGAGGCGGGGATCTTGTCCTCCATCGCAAAGCTTTCGCGCAGGACCAGGTTGGTCGACAGGTGCGCCTCACCGTTGACGCGCATGGTCTCGCCGATGCCGGGGATCATGAACAGCAGCGCGATGCGCGGATCGCGCACGATGTTGCGCAGGCTATCGACGCGGTTGTTGCCGCGCCGGTCTGGGATCATCAGGGTTTTCGCATCGTGGATGCGGACAAAGCCCTTCGGGTCGCCGCGCGGCGAGCAATCGAGGCCTTCCGGGCCGCTCGTCGCCAGCAGCACGAACGGTGCTGCGGCGATGAACTGGCCATAGTGCTCGGAGATGTGGTCGAGCACCTTGAGCTTGGCGGCGGGCACGATCTGGCCATAGATCGCTTCAAGTTCGGCGATGCTGCTGATCGTGTCGCTCATCAGGCTCACTCGGTCGGCTTGATGCCGGCTGCTTCGATGACATCGCGCAGGACGGTGATTTCCTGTGCGTGATAGGGCCGGAAGGCAGCCGGATCGCGCACATTCATCGTAAAGCCAGTGCGCAGGATGGCCTCGCGCGGGCCCGATGCGTTGAGCACGTTGACCACCTCTGCCGAAAGGCGGGCCAGTGCGGGAGCCGGCGTCGCGGCGGGCGCGAAGAAGGCCGCCCATGAATCAGCATCGGCATTGGCAACGCCCTGTTCGCGCAGGGTCGCCACGGACGGCACGGCCATGTTGCGGGCCGGGCTGGCAAGGGCGATGGCGCGCAGGTCGCCGCTCTGGATCTGGCCCAGCACCGAGGGCAGGGTCGAGTTGGCGATGTCGATGCGCCCGCCCATCAGCTCCTGCACCAGCGGGGCAGCGCCACGGAAGGGCACATGCGTCATCTTCGTGCCGGTGCGGGTCATGAACAGTTCGGTGAACAGGTGCGAGCCCGAGCCGATGCCGGTGGAGCCGTAGTTCAGCTTGCCCGGATCGGCCTTGGCGAGCGCCACCAGTTCGGGAATGGTCTTGGCCGGCAGGTCCTTGCGCACCACGAAGACATGCTCGAACGAGCCGACGCCGGCGAGCGGGGCGAAATCCTTCTGCGGATCGTAGCCGGGCTCCTTCAGCAGGAAGCTGTTGGATCCATGGGTCTGATTGTTGCCGAAGATGATGAGGTGGCCATCGGCCTCGCCGCGCGCCACCGAACGGGTGCCGACCGCGCCCGATGCCCCGGCGCGGTTGTCGACCACCACGCCGACCTTGAAGATCGCTTCGAGTTCCTTGGCCACGATGCGGCCGATCGCATCGGTGGGGCCGCCCGCCGGATAGGGCACGACCATGGTGATCGTGCGCAAGGGAGCCCAAGCGCCCTGGGCGCGGACCAGCGAGGGAGCGGCGATGGCTCCGGCGATCAGGCCGAGCGAGTGGCGGCGGGTGATGGTGGTCATGGGGTGTTCCTCCGGCATGATCTGGTCCGGCATGATCGGGCGGCCAGTTTCATCCGTCATAACGCGGCTTGGCGCATCAGGCTAGGCTTGGCCCAACAGGCTAGATCGCCCCGTCCGCGTCAGGCCTTGTGCGCCACGCGTTTGGCCGCGACCACGAGTGCGACGACCACCACGGCCACCAGCCAGACAACCGGCTCCACCGTCTCGCCCGCCAGTGTCGCGGCGAAGATCAGGGTGATGAAGGTCTGCAGCAACTGTACCTGCCCGACGCGGGCGACGCCGCCCATGGCAAGGCCGGCATTCCAGAAGAAGAAGCCGACATACTGGCTGATCACGGTGACGTAGGCGAAACCGGCCAGTGCCGACACAGGCGCAGCGGCGAAAGCGGCGGTGCCGGGCCAGCTCAGCGCCATGCCGGCAAGGTTGATCGGCAAGGCCGCGACGAGGATCCACGAGATCACCTCCCAGCCGGGCATGACCCGCGCCGCCTTGGCCGAGTAGACATATCCGGTCGAGGCAACCGCCACCGAGATCAGCACCAGGATGTCGCCGAGGCCAAGCCCTGCCGCTCCGCCGCTGCGCATGGCAAAGCCGACCACGACCAGCATGCCGAGGATCGAGATGGCCCAGAAGGCCCGGCTCTGGGGCTCGCGCAGGATGATGGCCGCTGCCACGGCGGTTCCGAGCGGCAGGATGCCGGCCACGACGCCGGCATGGGATGATTCCACCAGACGCATCGCGAAGTTGGTCAGCCCCGGAAAGCCCCAGACAAGGCAGAGCGCCGCGATGCCGATCGGCAGCCACAGGGGCCTTGCCGGCAAGGGCTTGCGCAGCACCACGAGGACGACAAGCGCCAGCAGGCCCGCGATGCCGGCCCGCCCGAAGGTGACGAACACCGGATCGAACCAGGCCACGGCCAGCTTCGTCATCGGAAAGGTGCCGCCAAAGGCGACGACGCCAAGAAAGCCGAGCAGGAGGCCAAGGCTGGCAGGCGACAGGAGGCTCGGTTTGGGCATGGTATCCGCGCTTTTCACTGCGGCTGCATATCAGCGTGCGGCGACAATCACCCGCGCATTCGCGTGATGGCACGCATGCCAGCGATGAATTGGTCGGGCAGCAGGGGCCGCGATCACGGAGCCAGCAGCGGCGGGATGACAACGACCGCATCGCCGGGCCGGATCACGCCCGGGTGGGCGACGCTGAGCACCAGCCCGCGCAAGGACCTGGCGACCGTGACGAAGGCGAATTCGAGATCGGGGTTGCCGTGGGCTGCGGCCAGCTTGCGGCCCGGTCCGCGGCAGGGCCGGTTGTAGGCCTCGACGCGGAGCAGGGTGTGACCGTCGAAGCGGCCCTGGCCACCCCAGTTGCCGCCAATGGCGAGATGCGCGCCGGGTGGCAGCCGAGACAGGTCGGCAATGCCCTCCGTGACCAGATTGGCCCCGGTCAGGCCGGGATCCAGCTCCTCAAGGCCAAGGCCTGTGGCGATCAGGGCCAGTTCCTCTTTCGAGAGCACCGAGAGCTGCCGGTCGTTGCGCAGGCTCATGCCTCTTGGCAGCCAGGGCTCACGCGGGCCGGCGGGGCGTGTGGCCCCGGCATGACGGTCACTGGCGATGCCGGCCATGTCGAGGGCCAGCTCCTGATGGGGCGCAGTCACGAAACTGTCGGCCCCGGCGGCCGACAACACGGTGCTGTGGACGCTTACGATGGTGCCTGTCCGGTGTGTGCGTTCCTTTGTCATGGCCTCATCCTGACGCCATCGCGCGTGCTGCCCGAAACACTGAACTCGCCCTTGAGCTCGGTCATCGAGGAGGTGCCGGCATGGACCTCGAAGCCACCTGCTTCGACCATCAGCCTGCCGGCGGTATCATGATAGCCCAGAGCCTGCGCCGGCACCGTGAAACTGACGCGCTGGCTGGCACCGGCCTTGAGCATGACCTTGTCGAAGGCCTTGAGCTGGCGCACGGGGCGCGAAATGCTGGCGACCGGCTGGCGCACATAAAGCTGCACGACCTCCTGCCCATCGCGGGAGCCTGTGTTGCTGACCAGAACGCTGGCTTTCAGCAGGCCGTTCGGGTCGATGCGCGGCGTCTCGATTCTCAGATCGCTGATGCTGAAGCGCGTGTAGGACAACCCGTATCCGAACGGATAGAGCGGCTGGTTGGCCTCATCCATGAAGATGGATTCATATCGGAAACGCCGTTTCGTCTCTGGCCGGCCCGTGGGCAGATGGTCGTGGTAGACCGGGATCTGACCGACCGCGCGCGGGAAGCTGATCGGGGTCTTGCCGGACGGGTTGACGGCCCCGGTCAGCACTTCGGCGATGGCGGTGCGCCCTTCGGAGCCGGCATGGAAGGTCTGGACCAGCGCGGCCACCCGGCCCTTGAGATGGCTGAGCACCAGCGGCCTGCCGGTCGCCAGCACCAGCACGACCGGCTTGCCAGTGCCGATCAGTTCTTCGAGCAGCGCATCCTGAACGCCGGGCAGGGTCAGCCGCGTGCGCGAGGCACCTTCGCCCATGAACTCGCAATCCTCGCCCAGCTTGGCGATGATCACGTCAGCGGCGGAGGCCGCCTCGATGGCGGCAGCGCGATCGGCGAATTCCGTGCCGCAATAGGTGGTGACGCCGGGCTGATAGCTTATGGTTGCGCCGCCGCCGAGCAGCCGCGCCAGCGCCGCATCAAGGCTCTCAAGCGGCTTGCGCGGCACGCCGGCCGGATCCGTCCAGACCCTCTCCTGATCGGGCCGGGCCAGCGCGCCGATCACGGCGACGCGGCGATGGCGGGCCGGATCGAGCGGCAGGATGCCGTCATTCTCCAGCAAGATGATGGATTCGCGGGCCGCGCGGCGCGCCGCATCCAGCGCCGGCGGCGACTGCAGCGCGCTTTCGGCGGTCTTCGGGTCGATGTCGTTGATCGTATCCATGCCGGCGTGGAACTTGACCCGCAGCACGCGGCGCACGGCCTCGTCGATCTGGGCGATCGGCACGCGGCCAGCGCGGACCTCGGTCGCCAGATGGCGGGAATAGACGAAGCCCATCATGTCGATGTCAACACCGGCGGCGAGGGCCTTGCGAGCCGCTTCCGCTTCATCACGGGCGATGCCATGGGCCATCAACTCGGGAATGGAGCCGAAATCGGAGACAACCAGCCCCCTGAAGCCCCATTGCCGGCGCAGCAGGTCTGTCAGCATGCCCTTGTGGGCGGTGGCCGGCATGCCGTTGACGGAGTTGAAGGCGGCCATCACCGACAGTGAGCCGGCATCGAGCGCAGACCTGAACGGCGGCAGGTGCAGATCGTGCAATTGCTCGGCCGGAATCCAGGCGGTGTTGTAGTCGCGGCCGGCTTCACCGCCGCCATAGCCGACGAAGTGCTTCACGGTCGCGGCGACGCCGCCGGCCTGATAGCCACGGGTGCGGGCAGCGGCCATGATGCCGGACAGGTGCACATCCTCGCCCGCCCCTTCGAGCAGCCGGCCCCAGCGCGGATCGCGGCTCATGTCGACCATCGGCGCGAAGGTCCAGTTGATGCCCAGCGCCCGTGCCTCGCGCCCGGTCCACAGCGCCGCTTCCTCGACCAGAGCCGGGTTGAAGGTGGCAGCCTGGCCGAGCGGCAGCGGGAAGTAGGTCGAGACACCGTGCACGGCATCGAGGCCGATCAGCAGCGGAATTTTCAGCCGGCTTTCGCGCGCCGCCTTCTGCACGGCAGCCATCTCGGCCGGATCGACGAAGTTCATCACGTTGCCGATGCGCCCCGAACGAATCTCGCCGTTGTCGAAACCCTCGCGCCGGCCATAGAGATGCAACTGGCCGACCTTCTCGTCGACTGTCATCTGGCGCAGCAGCCGGTCGATCCTGCGCTCGATGGCGGCAGCTTCCGGGCCTGTCTTCCAGGCCATCGGCATTTGTGCGGCAGCGTCGCCGACGGCCAGACAGGGCGCGAGAAGCGCGAGAGAGCCGAGAAACAACCGGAGCAACAGGCGCGGCATCAACATCCCTTGGGGCAGCAGAAGGCCATAACGGCATATCGGAGCCCTAGAGGCTCACGGACGCGATGCAATAGAGCGCTTCGGCGCAGGCCTGCAAGTTGCCGGGGGATGATTTTCGCACAAGGCCGCAATCCGGCAGATCGATTTCAGCGTTTCTCAACACAAAGCCCCGAAGCTGATGGCTGAGACTGATTCGGGTTTGTAAAGCAGGCAGGGCCATGGTCGAAATCTCGGACCGCTCCGCGAACACCGCGTTCGTGTCCGCCGCCAGCGTGCGGCAGGGTGCGCGTGCCCTGTCGCAGGTGAGTCAGGCAGCCGGCCGTCAGGTCGAGTTGACCCAGACCGACCTGCGCACCCAGGCCCGCAACCTCAATGGGCTGGCCAACAGGGTCGGCGAGGTTTCGGTAGCGCTGAACGGCATCGAGGAAGCGCGCGGCATCATCCGTTCCGAGCAATTGACCGATTCCCTGAAGCGCGCCACCCAGCGCGCGGTCAATCGCATGCTTCAGGCCGAGAGTCTCTCGAATGCGCGAGCGAATACGGGTGCATTCGGCAGTTCTGGCAAGCTGAGCATTGCCGACATCGTCGGCAGCCTGAGCAATACAAGCACACCCGGCAGTGCGATCGTCGGTGCCTTGGGCAAGGCCCTCAAGGGGGGGCAATCGAAAGCGCCAACGCCGATCTCGATCATCGCCAATGCCGCTTCGGCCGGCAAGACCCTGGGTGATATCTTCGACCGGTCTCTGCCCATGCGCGTGCAGGCCCTTGGCCGTGCAACCGTCGAGGTCTCGCGGCGCGCGCTGGAGGCGCAGATCAGCAATGTCGTGATCGATCCGTCTGATCCGGAAGCGGTGCTGCCCAGCGCAAAGGTTGTGGACGCAGGCCGCGCCACGCGGTCGAACGAAGGCTTCGTGATCACCGCCCGGACCGGCGACAATGGCGGCACCGTTGTGCTCGACACCAACGATCCCGGCGGAGAGGATACGCGCCTCGCGACGTTCAACGTCACGGGCGGAAACGGCTCGGATGTGATCTTCCTCGCGGGAGCCAACAACGCGCTGGTCAATGCCGGCGAGGGCAATGATTACGTCATCTCCGACGGCAATGCCGAGATCAATGGCGGCCTCGGCGATGACATCCTGATCGGCAACATCGTTTTCGGCGAAGAGGGCGACGATGTCCTGTTCGGCAACACGCTCGCGGTAGGCGGCTTCGGAAACGACCGGATCACCATGTTCTCCACCGGCGGTGATGACGAGGAAGGCGCAACAGATGGTCTCGCCTTCGGTGGTGACGGTGATGACATCATCGTTGGTGAAGCGCGGATCAGCGCCGATGGCGGCGATGGGGCTGATTCCATCAGCCTGCGGGCTGGCGGTTTTGCCAATGGCGGAGCGGGGAACGACACGCTGACGGCGTTTGACGAAGCGACGCTCGAAGGCGGTGCCGGCGATGACGACATCCTGCTTCTGGCCAGTGGCACCGTCGATGGCGGTGCCGGGAAGGACGATATCACGGCGACGTTCTATTCCACCGTGAGCGGCGGCAAGGACAATGACCTCGTGCGCATGAACACCGGCGGCATCTACCGGTTTGCCAAGGGCGATGGCGTGGACCAGGTGCTGATGGGCTCGGCGCTGACCGGGCAGGTGGCCGATCGGGCCAAGGTCAACCGCATCGAACTGACCGATTTCGCGCGGGGCGACATGGACATCTCTGTCTCGAACACCGACGTCACACTGATCTCGCGCGACCCTGCGGTTCGGGATCGGATCAACCTGACCCGTTCGTTGCCGGGAGACCGGGTCGACATCGTGTTCACCAAGGATGGCAAGACGCAGACGCTTTCCATCACTGGCACGAGCCAGACACTGAGCCCCTTGACGCCGGTGCTGCCACCGATCACGTCGTGATTTTCGCTGGGCTACCAGCCGCCTGATGCGTGCCCAATGTGAGGCGGTAGCGATCTCTGCAACTCAGAATTTTAGCGCGCAGCGAAAAAACGCCTAAGTGGACTTACGAACTTTTGAGCACCTCGGCTTCCCGTTAATTTTTGATTAAGGGCAAGTGATTCGCAGTTGCTGATCACGCTGCCTGCAATGCCATCCCGAAGAAGGGTGGCTGTTACGGGGCTGATATCTCTTCGTGCTAGAGTTCACGAACCTTGCCGGTCGCCAGAATAGCGTCGCACCGCGCAATCTTCGCCCAGCGAGCCCTGCAGGGCTCTCCCCCATCCATTGAACGACGCGTTCCTGCGTTGCGTGGCTGCATAGGTATCCTGAGCGTGTTGCTTGCGGGACTGCCGAAGGCCGTCAGGCTTGGCCATCCATTGCGTTGACAAGGACTATTCCAGATGACGTCCGGACGCGCCCATAGCGCTCGCGGGACGGGGGCATCTGGCTATCAAAGACATGCCACAGGAGGCATTCATGAACCAGGTTGCATTTTTGCAATCGACTTTCGCACGTCGTTTTCTGAAGGAAACACCGACCGAGCGCTGTGATCTGCCCATGCTGACGGACATCGTTGTCACAGCCATGCAGCCGGTCCTCGAGCGTCGCAGCCAAACTGTCCACCTTGAACCAGCCGGGCGACCGGTGATCGTTGCAGGCGATCTGCGCCTGGTCTTTGCCTTGCTGTCCGCCGTCGTGCTGGAAGCCGCCGGGCTCTCGAGCGCCCGTGCCACCTTGCGCGTGGCCTTCGATCTGGATGAGGGCGACGCCGTCGTGATCATCGTCGGCTCGAACAGCAACCACCTCCCGCGTTCCCTCATGCGCCTTGATCGCGAGCTTTCCGAGCTGGCACGTCAGGGTGGAGCCGAGCTGGAACTGATCTGGGACGAACATGAAGGTCCAACCCTGGTCCTTCGCTTCCCGCACGCGCGTGCGAACGTCGCGCACTGAACGCCAGCGCGAAAGCCGGTGGTTCGCTGCAGGCCCGCAGAAGGCGGTGCCTGGGGAAGCCTTCTTCAGGACAAGACAGGCCCGTGCCGCGCGGCTGAAAACCCGGCACGGTGCCAGACAGGACATGCGAACGGGATCATCGCCTTGCGATGGTCCCGTTTTGCGTGGCGGTGGCTGCCCACCGAAATGCAGCCTGCTGGCGCATCTCACCCCTTTCGCTGGCTTTGCGCTCAGTCTATAGGCACGGTTCAGCGCTCACGCTTTGCCATGCTTGCACCGCCCCGATGGTCAGCCGTTCGGGATGGCGGTGCGCGAACCTGAAAGCCCGGCCCCCGTGCCGGGGTTGCCCGATGCCAAAACGTACAGACATCTCATCGATCCTGATCATTGGTGCCGGTCCGATCATCATCGGACAGGCCTGCGAGTTCGACTATTCGGGCACCCAGGCCGTGAAGGCGCTGAAGGCGGAAGGCTACCGCGTCGTGCTGGTCAATTCGAATCCTGCCACGATCATGACCGACCCTGATCTCGCCGATGCGACCTATGTCGAGCCGATCACGCCGGAGATCGTGGCCAAGATCATCGAGAAGGAGCGCCCCGATGCGCTGCTGCCGACCATGGGCGGCCAGACGGCGCTGAATTGCGCGCTGTCGCTGAAGAAGATGGGCGTGCTCGAGAAGTTTGGCGTTGAGATGATCGGTGCCACGGCGGAAGCCATCGACATGGCCGAGGATCGGGAACTGTTCAAGGAAGCGATGGCGCGGATCGGCCTCGAAACCTGCCGCTCGCACCACATCAAGACGCTTGGGCAGGCGCTGGAGGCGCTCGAGGACATCGGGCTGCCGGCCATCATCAGGCCGTCCTTCACCATGGGCGGCACCGGCGGCGGCATTGCCTACAACAAGGCCGAGTTCATCGAGATCGTCGAACGCGGCATTGATGCCTCGCCGACGTCGGAAGTCCTGATCGAGGAAAGCGTGCTCGGCTGGAAGGAGTACGAGATGGAGGTCGTGCGCGACAAGCACGACAACTGCATCATCATCTGCTCGATCGAGAACCTCGACCCGATGGGGGTTCACACCGGCGATTCCATCACCATCGCGCCGGCGCTGACGCTGACCGACAAGGAATACCAGATCATGCGCGACGCCTCGCTGGCGGTGCTGCGCGAGATCGGGGTCGAAACGGGCGGCTCGAACGTGCAGTTCGCGGTCAACCCCGAGAACGGGCGGATGATCGTCAGCGAGATGAACCCGCGCGTCTCGCGTTCGTCGGCGCTGGCTTCCAAGGCCACGGGCTTTCCGATCGCCAAGGTCGCGGCGCGGCTGGCCGTCGGCTACACCCTCGACGAAATCGAGAACGACATCACCGGCGGTGCGACGCCGGCCTCGTTCGAGCCCACCATAGATTATATCGTCGTCAAGATCCCCCGCTTCGCCTTCGAGAAATTCCCTGGCGCGGAGCCGACGCTCACGACGTCCATGAAGTCGGTGGGCGAGGTCATGGCGATCGGCCGGACCTTCCCCGAGGCGCTGCAGAAGGCGCTTCGGGG
>JAIYDY010000079.1:0-75000 GCA_027487245.1 Hyphomicrobiales bacterium | reverse complement strand
ATCAGCCACGCCACAAGCGCATACAGGATGATGGTCAGTCCGATCAGGATCATGCCGGTGGTGTCCTGTCCGGGGCACCAGCCGGGATCGTGACCGGGATCTTGCGCGCCAGCCAACCGGCTGCGAGCGGCATCCAGCACGACAGAACGGCCCGCAGCATGACCACGTCGGCACCGAAGAACGGCAATTCCCAGATCAGCATGCGGTTCAGGCCGATCAGCAGCCAGGCGGTGACGAAGGCGACAGCGGCACCCCGGTCGGCCCCGATTACCAGCAGCGCTGCCGCGAGCGGAAACACCGTGAAGGGCCCGGCCGGAAAGACGAAGCCGACGAAGGCCGCGATCAGCAGGCCGCGAAAACCGGAGCCGGCACCAAGCCAGCGCACAATCACCTCGCGCGCCACGAGGCGGCGGATCAGTTCACCGATGAGGGTGCCGGCGATGACCTTCGGGATGATCTCGATCAGCAGCCAAAGGTCATCGATGAAGATATGGCGGACAACCTCCGTGCCGTCACGCTGCCAGACGATCGCCAACGAGACGGACGTCAGGACAACGATGAGCCAGAAGCTCCAGTCGAACAATCGGCGTGGGGAGGCTTGCTGCAAGGCCGGCTCGCGGGGACATGAAAAAAGGCCAGGCAGCGTTGCCTGACCTTTTCATTCTTGTCGCCGATTCAGGCGGCGCGCAACCGCAGCCTTCGCATGGCAGGCAGCAAGGCCCGCGCGGTCAGGCCTTGACGCCCGCTGCCGCCAGATCGATCTCGGCCACCAGTTGCTGGTCGAGATTGAGGGAGGCCCCGAGGTTGGCGAGGAAATCGACCTCGTGCTGCGTGTCCGGCTCAATGGCGAGGCGTGCAGCCGTGTAGACCTGCGCTGCCAGTTCGGGCGTCGAGGCTGCAGCCGCAATGTCTTCGAAGGAGGCCGGATTGGCCATTTCGTGCTCGAGCCAGGCGTTGCCTTCCGGATCGAAGCCGGCTTCGGTCAGCCCGCCCATGATCGCCTGGCGTTCTGTCGCATCGACCAGACCGTCCGACGCGGCGGCGGCGATCATCGCCCTGATCAGCAGGATCGCTGTCTCGTTGCTGGCGGCTTCCGGCTCGAAGCCGGAGCCCGCCGGTGCCGGCAGCGCCGGCGTGCTGGCATCGCCCATGACCGGGCTGCCAGCCTGATGGTTCTGGTAGGCCTTGTAGGCGAGGCCGCCGATCAGCGCGAGGCCGCCAAGCGCCGCTGCCGAGCCGACAACCGAACGGCCCGTCTTGGAGCCGAGCACAAGTGCTGCCAGTCCGCCAAGGCCGGCGCCGGTGAGCATCTGGTTCTGGCCGGCAAACTCGCGGGCCCGGTTGAGAAGGTCACCGGCCTGGGTGCCGGCGAGGCGCCCCTGCAACTGGTCCATCGCACCGCTGGCTGCCTGGCCGGCTTGCCCGGCGAGCCCTCCGGCCTGCTGGCCTGCATTCTGGGCACCCTGGCCAAGCTGGCCAAGCACGGAACCGAGCATGCCGCCCAACCCGCCGCCGGCACCGCCTGCTGTCTGGCCAGCGTTCTGCGCACCTTGTGTCACCTGCCCGAGCACGGAGCCGAGAAGGCCACCAAGGCTGCCACCGGCTGCGCCGCCCTGCTGCCCGGGCTGCGAAGCGGCTTGCGAGCCAGCACTGACCAAAGCATCGAGAAGCTTCTTTGCGTCGAACATCATGATCTCCCTGTTGTGCCGTCCCTGGCACCTTGTGAGTTCATGTAATCATTCAAAAGCGTCACACCAGTGACGCGCGACATCTCATGCCGGCAAAATCGCCGATGCGGTCCGAGCCAGCGCGGTGATCGCGGCAAAATCCCGGGACTTGACCAGCCCGGCAGGCGCGATCCAGGAGCCGCCAAGGCCGACGACGTTGGGCAAGGCGAGATAGGCAGGCGCCTTGCCGGCGTCGATGCCCCCCGTGGGGCAGAAGGCGATGTCTGGCAGCACCGGGTGGAAGCCCTTGAGCGCAGCGATTCCGCCTGAACTTTCCGCAGGGAAGAACTTCAGCGTCGTGAAGCCCATTTCCCGCAGCCGCATTGCCTCCGACACCGTGGCGATGCCCGGCAGGAACGGCACGGGACAATTGGCCGCGACCTCCGCCAGCGCCGGCGTGACGCCCGGGCTGACGAGAAAGCGCGCACCCGCCTCCAGCGCTGCCGCCGCCTGCTCCTTGTCCAGCACGGTGCCGACCCCGAGCACGGCATCCGGCACAGCCTTCGCAATGGCCCTGATCACAGCCAGCGCATTGGGGCTTCGAAGGGTCATCTCCACGATCGGCAGCCCGCCTGCCACCAGGGCACGGGCGAGGGCCACGCCATCCGCCGGGTCATCGACGCTGACGACAGGCACGATCCGGGCAAGCTTGAACAGGTCGCGTGCGGCAAGCTGGGCAGGTGTAGACGCGAACATGACGGGGTTCCTTCCTGGCTTCAGCGCCTCGGCCTCGCCTGCGCCGGCAACGGCAGGCCTGATGTCTGTTTCAGGGTTTCGAGCACGATTTCAGAGCGCACGCGCGCGACGCTTTCATGGGGCAGGAACACCTCGTTCACAAGCTCCGACAACTCGCGCAGGTCGCGAACCACCAGTTTCAGCAGGTAGTCCGCCTCGCCGGTCAGGGCATGGGCTTCGAGGACAGCGGGCGTCAAACGCACCAGGTCACGGAAGCGCCGGGCATTGTCGCGCGAGTGGGTATCGAGCGCGACATGAATGAATACGGTGACGGCGAGGCCGATGCCATCAGGATCGATTAGGGCCCGGTAGCCCTTGATGATGCCGGTTTCCTCGAGCCTTTGACGTCGCCGGGAGACCTGACTGGCGGAAAGCCCGATCTGATCGGCAAGGCTGGCATTGGTGAGCGAGGCATCATCCTGCAAGGCCGCCATCAGCCGCCAGTCGAAGCTATCCAGCGTGGTGATTTCCTGCATAGAGGCACTCATCTCAGCATCAAACATGCATCAAATCGGCAAAAGCCATGTTCATCGCACGGTCTGTGCATCCGCAATGCGCTATCTTGCTGTTCATAACAACGTCTGTCCAGAGGAGGACCGCCATGGGACCGTTTCCGCACGATGCTGCGCCGCCAGCCATCACACCCGCCAACCCGATGGGCACCGACGGTTTCGAGTTCGTCGAATTCGCCCACCCGGAGCCCGAGGCGCTGAAGGCGCTGCTGGAAACGATGGGGTTCGTGCCCGTCGCCCGGCATCGTTCCAAGAACGTTACCCTCTACCGTCAGGGCGATGTCAATTTTGTCGTCAATGCCGAGCCCGATTCGTTTGCACAGCGTTTTGCCGCTGAACACGGCCCATGCGCCTGCGCCATGGCCTTTCGCGTGGTCGATGCCAATTTCGCCTATCAGCGTGCCGTTGAGTTGGGTGCCGAGCCGTTCGAGGGCAAGGTCGGGCCGATGGAACTCAACATCCCGGCGGTGAAGGGCATCGGCGGGTCGCTGCTGTATTTCGTCGACCGCTATGGCGACAAGGGTTCGATCTGGGACATCGACTTCGTCTGGACAGGCGAGCGGGATCCCCGGCCAGAGCCCGCCGGCCTGTATTACCTCGACCACCTGACGCACAACGTCCATCGCGGTCGGATGGATTTCTGGGCGGGCTTTTACGAGAAGCTGTTCAACTTCCGCGAGATCCGCTTCTTCAACATCGAGGGCAAGCTGACGGGCCTGATCAGCCGTGCCCTGACCTCGCCGTGCGGCAAGATCCGCATCCCGATCAACGAGAGCCTCGATGACAAGAGCCAGATCGAGGAATACCTGCGCGCCTACAATGGGGAAGGCATCCAGCATGTCGCCATGGGCTCGCGCGACATCTATAGCTCGGTCGAGGCGCTGCGGGCGCGCGGCCTGCCATTCATGCCCCAGCCGCCGGACACCTACTACGCGCGTATCGACGGGCGCGTTCCCGGCCATGGCGAGGATGTGGCGCGGCTTCATGCCAACGGCATCCTGATCGATGGCGAAGGAGCCGTGGCGCTTGGCGACAAGGAAGGGCGCATGAGCAAGGTGCTCCTCCAGATCTTCTCCGGCACCGTGCTGGGTCCGATCTTCTTCGAGTTCATCCAGCGCAAGGGCGACGAAGGTTTCGGCGAAGGCAATTTCCGGGCGTTGTTTGAATCGATCGAGGAAGACCAGGTCCGGCGCGGGGTTCTCAGCGCCGCCGAGTGAGGACCGTCACCGGGCTATGAATTCGGTGGAAGCCGACAAGGCGGCCGGCGCATAGAGGATGCGCCGGTGGCCAAGACCGGGCAGGGCTTTCAGCGTGACATGGTCGCCCGATGCAGCCAGCGCTTCAGCGCTGGCAAAGGGCACTTCCTTGTCATTTGGCGCGTGCAACACCAGCGTTGGTGTCTGTGTCCTTTGCAGCACGTCGACAGTCTCGAACGTGGCGAGGTCACGACCTGTCAGTCGTTTCACGTTGACATCGAACCAGGACTGGCTGCGGGCCGTCAGTCCGACAGCCGCACCAAAGCCATGAAAGATGCGCGGCATCGAATGCGGTGCGGCGATCAGTACGAGCCGACTGATCTCGATCGCAGGCTGCCCTTCAACCAGGCCGCCGATCAATGCGGGTGCAATCGCGCCGCCGAATGAGTGGCCGATGATGCCATACCAGGGCCCTGTTTCGGCATGGAGGGCCTGAAGCGCTGCGATGGCGAGCGGAATGTGCAGGCGCTTGCCCGAGGCTTCTCCATGTCCGGGAAGGTCGCAGGCGATCACGTCGAAACCCGCTTCCGTGAGAGGTGCCACGAAAGCGGTCATGAAGATGGCCCGACCTGTCCAACCATGAAGAAGCACCACCTTGCCGCGTGACGGTGCATGCTTGCTGGCAAATGCATACGTGCGGATCGTGCCAGCTGGAAAACCCCGACCATGATAAGCGACGTCGGCTGTCTGGGCATCTTGCAGCCGCGTTCTTGCCTGATCCGTCGCCTTGCGTTCACTTTCGCTCAAGCGCGCCGAGCGCGGCGGCGTACAGAAACGTTCGAACATCAGGTTGCCTGTCAGGCGGGGGGCGATGATCGAGCCTGCGCGGACGAGTTGGCGGATGACCTGCAAACCGAGCTGTGCCATCTTCATCCTCTCCTGTTCATGGTTGAACATGAATGTTCAACCATGAACTATATTGTTCAGCCTTGAACAAAATCAAGATGCGATTGTGCCGAAAGCAGCGCGGTGACTGATCCACAGGGAAATGGCGAAGAGAAGTCGAGGCAGCGGACCGAAGCTGGCCTGATGCCTTGGGACATGCCGCGCTTTCGCAACTGGATCGCAGTCGCCAAGGTGCATGTGCTGGTTGAGAAGGCGATGGCTGCGGGTCTGGCACCTCTGCAGCTCAAGCTGCCGCACTATGACATCCTGGCCAATGTCTACAGGTTTTCAGGCCTGACCCAGCAGGAACTGGCAGACCGCATGCTGGTGGGCCGCTCCAACCTGTCGATGCTGCTGCCCGAGCTTGAGCGGCGGGGGCTGGTGAAACGTGTGCCAGACAGCGAGGACCGGCGGGTGAGACGGCTTTCACTTACCGCCGAGGGTCGGATGCTGACCTTGCGGGCCCTGAAGGTGCAGGTTCAGGTCATCGAAAACATGATGGCAGCGCTCTCGGCTGCGGAATGCGAGGCTTTGGGCGACTATATGCGCCGGGTCGGGCACCACATGCTGGCCAATCCCCTGTCAGCGGACTCAGCGGTCTAGCCGAAACAAAAATGGCCGCCTGGAGGGCGGCCATTCTCTCGTGCCTCAGCCACGCGCCATTACGGCGCTGGCCTTTCGTGCGGTGCATCGCCCCGGGTCTTCCAAAGCGAGTAGATGATCCCGGCTGCGATCAGCAGCACCGTGATGCCGAGCGAATACTCCGGCGGAAACTTGCCGACCAGATTGTTCCAGAAGATCTTCAGGCCGATGAAGACCAGAACGATGGCCAGCGAGTATTTGAGGTAGTGGAAGCGGTGGACCATGGCCGCCAGCGCGAAATACAGGGCGCGCAGGCCGAGGATCGCCATGATGTTCGCCGTGTAGACGATGAACGTGTCGGTGGTGATGGCGAAGATCGCCGGCACTGAGTCAACCGCGAAGACCAGATCGGCGATGTTGATGACGACAAGCGCCAGGAACAGCGGCGTGGCCCAGAGCACGACCTTTCCGGTTTTGGTGTCAGGCTTGCGCACGAAGAACTTCTGGTCGTGCAGTTCATCAGTGACACGCATGCGCTTCTTCATGAAGCGCACGACCGGGTTCTTGGACACGTCCGGATCGCCTTCGGGCACAAACAGCATCTTGATGCCCGTCGCGATGAGGAAGGCACCGAAGAAGTAGAGGATCCAGCTGTAGTTCTGCACCAGAGCCGCGCCAACCGCGATCATGATACCGCGCAGCACGATGACGGCCAGGATGCCCCAGACCAGCGCGCGGTACTGATACTTGCGCGGGATGGCAAAGAAGCCGAAAATCAGCGAAATCACGAAGACATTGTCGATCGACAGCGCTTTTTCGATAAAGTAGCCGGTGAAGAAGGTGATGCCGGCATGCGTCTGGTCTGAAGTGGTGATGACGCCCGCCTCGTAGGCCCACCAGATGCCCGCGCCATAGATGATCGCAAAGCCAAAATAGAAGAGGGACAGCCACAGACTTTCCGTGATGCCCATCTCCTTGTCTTCCTTGTGCCAGACCCCCAGGTCGAACACGAGCAGGGCGATGACGATGGACAGAAAACCCGCCCACATCCACAATGGTTTGCCGAGCCATTCGGCGATAAGCATGTCAGGCATTTGCCGGATCCCGTGAGTTGAGTGACCGTCCGGTCCGGCCTGTCACAGGGACTTGCCGCATGGACGCATCATTGAAGCTACGTTGGCTCCGACATCACGGGGCGTTCGGATGATATCAACGAACGCCTAGCCGCCAGAGGGGCCCGGTCACCAACTCCGTTGATGTGGGGCGCTTCGGCGCAATGTCAAGGTTTCGCCACGATGTTGGGAATCGCATCGCCTGCTTTTGGCGTTCCCGGCGCCTGGAATCGCCAGACATGATGAATCTACGTGCAATTGCATTAAAAACAGGCATCTATTACCCGCTCCATCAACCACACCCGGCGCTGCAATGCCGGTCCCGTGGAGCTGGCGCGCATCCGGAGCGATGCCGGGCGGCACGGACCTTGCTACACTTGACCTGAGCCAGACTTGTGGTGTGATGTCCCGCACGCAAGCTTGTTGCCCGGTTCACGGACCTTTCCAGAAGCCAACCATCCTGATCATCCGGTCAGGCCTTGATGTGGAGTTGCCTGTCGATGACCTCCCTCGTGTCCCTTGCCCGCGCCACCGCGGCGCGTTTCAGCCGCCGCGCCGTGCTGGCCGGTGCCGGCGCAGCCGCGCTGCTTCTTGCTGCCGTGCCCCAGGCCAGCGCCCAGACCGCGATCCGGTTCACGCTGGACTGGCGGTTCGAAGGACCGTCGGCGCTGTTCCTGATGGCCATCGAGAAGGGCTACTTCAAGGCCGAGGGTCTCGATGTCACCATCGACACCGGCAACGGCTCGCGTGAGGCGATCCCGCGCGTGGCCTCCGGAACCTATGACATGGGTTTCGGCGATGTGAACTCGCTGATCCGCTTCCGCGACGAGAACCCCACCGTCGATCTGAAGTCCGTGATGATGATCTATGACAAGCCACCCTTCGCGATCGTCGGGCGCAAGTCGCGCGGCATCACCGCCGATGTGAAGAGCCTGGAAGGCAAGAAGTTCGGCGCGCCGGCTGCGGACGCCGCCTACGCCCAGTGGCCGATCTTCAAGGCCGTGAACAAGCTCAACGACGCCGCCATGAAGTTCGAGAATGTCGGCTTCCCGGTGCGCGAACCGATGCTGGCCTCCGGTGAGGTGGACGCGGTGTTCGGCTTTGCCAATTCGTCCTACATCAACGTGAAGTCGCGCGGCGTGCCGGTCGATGACATCGTCACCATGCTGATGGCCGACTATGGCGTCGAGCTTTACGGCAACGTGATCATGGTCTCGCCGAAGTTCCTGGCCGAGAAGCCGGAGGCCGTGCGTGGGTTCCTGCGGGCCCTGACCAAGGGCGTGCGCGACACCGTCAAGGATCCGGCCACAGGCGCTGCGCTGGTGATCAAGCGCAACGACGTTGCCCGCCTCGAGGTCGAAACCGAACGACTGAAGATGACACTGGACCAGAACGTGATCACGCCCTGGGTCAAGGCCAACGGGTTCGGCGGCATCGACAAGGGCCGCTGGAGCCGCGCCCTCGACCAGATCGGCCTGACCTTCACCTTCAAGGACAAGGCCAGGTCCGGCGATGCCTTTACCGATGCTTTCCTGCCTGGCGCAGCCGACCGCGCGATGTGACCTGCTCCATGTGAAGCGGGCTATCCGATCCGGATATGGCACCGGCCCGGTCTTGCGGGCCGGTGCCGGCCTCCTTCTCCTTGTCAAGCATGTTGGCCTTTTCGCCAGACAAAGCCCGCCTCCTCGCCCGCTTCTGCGGATCGGGGAAAGCCGATGGGGTGATTGCGCCCTCAACCTGAACGGTGCCTCATGAGCTACTTCGTTGACGTGCAAAACGTCACCCATGTGTATGGCGGTGGTGACGGGACGCCGGCAGTCGAAGACCTGACCGTGCGTGTCCGCGAAGGCGAGTTCGCCGCTCTTGTCGGCCCCTCAGGGTGTGGCAAGTCGACGATGATGAAACTGGCGACGGGCCTGCAGTTCCCGAAAAGCGGAACGGTGATCGTGGATGGCGCCGAGGTGGCCGCCCCGTTGAAGATCACCGGCATGGCTTTCCAGAATCCCGTGATGCTGCCGTGGCGCACGGTGCTCGACAACCTGCTTTTGCCGCTGGAAATCGTCGAGCCCCATCGTTCACGCTTCCGCGCCCACAAGCACGAGTATGTGGCGCGCGCCGAGAACCTGTTGCGCTCGGTCGGCCTTTCCGGCATGGGCGAGAAGTTCCCTTGGCAGTTGTCGGGCGGCATGCAGCAGCGTGCGTCCTTGTGCCGGTCGCTGATCCACGAGCCGAAACTGCTGATGCTTGACGAGCCGTTTGGCGCACTCGACACGTTCACGCGCGAGGAATTGTGGTGTGTCGTGCGTGACCTGCATGCCGAGCGCGGCTTCACGGTGATCCTGGTGACACACGACCTGCGGGAGGCAGCGTTCCTGTCCGATCGCATCTACTGCATGAGTTCGCGCCCAGGGCGGATCATTGCCGAACGCGAGGTCACCCTGCCGCGCCCGCGCGATCTCGACGTCACCTACACGCACGAATTCGCCGATATCGTCCAGGACCTGCGCAACCAGATCCGCAACGCGAGAGTGGCTGTCTGATGGACCGCAAAACCTCCCTGAAGCTGGCGCCTTACCTGTTCACGATCGGATTTTTCATCCTCTGGGAGGTCGCGTGCCGGGTGCTGAAGGTCTCGACCTTCGTGCTGCCGCCACCGTCTGCCGTCTGGGGCGCGATGGTGCAATACCAGAGGCCCCTGCTGACCAATGCCTTCCATACCCTGTGGATGACGACAGCGGGCTTTGGCCTGTCCGTGGTGTTCGGGATCGCGCTCGGGCTGATTGTCGGCTCGTCGCGGTTTCTCTATGCCGGCCTCAACCCGCTTTTGGTTGGCTTCAACTCGATTCCGAAGGTTGCCGTGGTGCCGATCCTGGTGATCTGGTTCGGAGTTGGCTGGCTGCCGCCAGTGCTGACCGCTTTCGTGATTTCGTTCTTTCCAATCGTCGTCAACATGGCGACCGGGCTTGCCACGATCGAACCCGAAACCGAGGACGTGATGAAGGCCCTTGGCGCAAGCCGGCTCGACATCATGACCAAGGTCGGGATCCCGCGCTCGATGCCCTACCTGTTCGGCGCGCTGAAGGTCTCGATCACGCTGGCCTATGTAGGCTCGGTGATCGGCGAGCAGAATGCGTCGAACCTCGGCATCGGCAACCTGATCACGCGTGCCTCGGCCGATTTCAATGTGCCGCTGATCTTTGCGGCCTTGATCGTCCTCGCCATTCTCGGTGTCTTCCTCGTCGTCATCGTCGACATGATCGAGGCGAGGACCACGCAATGGGCCCGGCGCTCCCAGATGTCGAACGCCTGAGGCCCGTCGCAGCCAAGGGCTTTCGTTCCAGGTTTCAGCCAGCCCAGGCTGGGCTGGTGAGAATGGCGATCTGGGTCAACCAGCCGATGATCCACAGCACCGAGCGGAGCGTTGCCGTATCGGCAACGTAAGCGACGGCATAGCCGATGCGTGCTGCCACAAACAGCATGGCAAGGGCATCAATCGTGCCTTGCGGCGCCTTCATCAGCATTGCTGCCAGCACGGCGGCGGCAAAGAACGGGAAGGCTTCATAGCTGTTCTGGTGCGCGGCATAGGCGCGGCGGCGGTGCCCGACAAGGCTATTGGCCCAATCCCGGGGATTGTTGTTGTCGAGGCCTGGACCCCATTTTGCCACACCGGCCATCACGACGGGCATGATCCCGGCCAGAAGAACGCTCCACAAGGCTATCGGCATCTTCCGGCTCCTTCGGCCCCGCCAAAGCAATGGGCACGAAAGCGGGTGCCGGCCTTGTCAGGGCGCAATTCTCTAACGTGTCAAGATCAAGCATCTTTCAGCGTCGAGATGGATTCCACCTCGATGCAGCATGGTCCAAGGGGCATACGCGGCCTGGACCGGAATGGATCGAAAGCTGCCGGCCGCAGGTTTCCGGTGCCCCGTCTAGCGTTGTGAATAGCAGGTCTGGGCATCGAGAAACGCACCAAAGGCGCTGGTCGTGTTGGCGAGAGCTTCGGTCAGCAGACTTGACGGGGTCGAGATATCGAGCCGCGCCAGTCCATGGGTCTCGCCATACAAAAGCTGCAACGTCACGCCGTGGCGTCTTGCCAGTGCCTTCATGGCGAGATTGTCGGGATGGCACATCACATCCAGCACCGACATGCCGCGATTTCGCGCGGACAGGAGCACGGCCGCAAACAGGCGGCTGCCGATGCCTTGCCGGCGCCAGCCCTTCTCGACGCTGAAGGCCGCTTCGCCGTGCTGCCGGGGAAAGTCGAGAAGCCCCTGCAACTCGCCCGTGGCCCGCACCACGCCATCGACGCAGCACGCATGGACCAGCCCGCCGACACAGAAGCTGCGGCCGGCGTAGGCGCGCAGCGCCGCATTGGTCATGGTCATGCCAAAGCGCCAGCGCCGTGCCTCCGGCTCCAGACGCAGGAGGTGTGCGATGTAGGCTTCGCGCTCATGGGGCCAGAGCTTGCGTACGGTGATGCGCCCCGCAGCCGGAGTGGCTGGCTTGGCGCATGCGATCATTGTGTCAGGATCAGTCATGTCGTGTCGTCTCCTTCGCGGATTGCGCTGCCTCGATGAGGTCAACGCCCAAGATGAAAAAACGACTCCCTAGACTTTGACATTATGCTGCATCGCAACATAAACGGCAATGGTGACAAATGCCCACGCCCTGTCGCGCGCCGCCTGCCCGCTCCCGGGAGCGGTTCCCTGAGATGCCCATGCCGTCACCTGCGGTCCTTTTCGTCGCCCTTGCGCGCCAGGGCCGGTTCGCGGAAAGTTGTCCGTGAGGCCGGGCAAGAACGGGACACGGGGAGACATGGCATGTCGATGGTGAGATTGCTGGACGACGATGAACTGTCGCCTGCCGCCGCTTCTGTGTTCGCGGACATTCGCGCCACCCGCAACACCGCCTTTGTCGGCAATTTCTGGCGCGGGCTCGCCCATGATCCCGTCCTGCTCAGACGGACCTGGGAGAGCGTCAAGGAGGTGATGACGCCGGGCGCTCTCGATGCGCTCACCAAGGAACTGATCTATGTCGCCGTGTCGATGGCGAACAGTTGCGAATACTGCATCCGGTCCCACACCGCGGCTGCCCGTGCCAGGGGCATGAGCGAGGCGCAACTGATGGAGCTTGTGGCGGTGGTCGGCATGGCCAGCGAAACCAACAGGCTGGCGACAGGTCTCGTGATCCCGGTCGACGAGGCCTTCCGGGATCCACCGCCGAAAGCTGCCGACAACCATGACCGGAGGCCGGCATGAGCGCGGATCGGCTGTCGCCGCGTAAACAGGTCGTGCATCTGTTCTACAAGGGCCTCTGGGACCACACGGACAAGAGTCTGATTCCGCAGATTTTCCATCCCGATTTCACGTTCCGGGGCTCTTTGGGGCCGGTTCTGGTCGGCCATGAGGCCTTTGCCGGCTACGTCGACTTGGTGACGACCGCGCTCGGCTCCTACACCTCCGACATTCTCGAACTGGTGGAGGAGGGCGAGACGGTCTGCGGCAAGCTCAGGTTCCATGGCATTCATCGCGCACCGCTGTTCGGGCATGCCCCGACCGGTCGGCATGTCTGGTGGTTTGGTGCCCCGATCTTCCAGTTCGAGGGCACGAAGGTGCGCGACCTGTGGGTGCTGGGCGATATCCATGGTTTGTTGGCGCAACTTCGCGGCGATTCGCCAACCCAGCCGGTCTGACCAGCAGATGCGTTGTCGTGGCCTGCAACACGCGCTATCAGGCGTCTGACCTCCGAAACTGCCGCTGCAAGGCCTGTTCGTGCCGAATTCCGCCGCCATTTCCCTGATCGACCATTATGAGGCACTGGTCGCCACCGGTGCCATCGAACGCGATCCGGCGCAGGCCCTTCTGGTGCAGCAACTGGAAGACCTGGCGCTGCGACTTGGCGAGCGCGCCCTCGCCAGCAAGGGCCGGGCGCTCGGCTGGCTGTTCGCCAGGGGGCGGCCTGAGCCTGTTCCAATCAAGGGCTTGTATATCTGGGGCTCGGTTGGTCGCGGCAAGACCATGCTGATGGACATGTTCTTCACGCGAGTGAAGAACGTGACGAAACGGCGGGCGCACTTTCACACCTTCATGGCCGACGTGCATGCGCGCATCCATGCTTTCCGGCAACAGGTGAAGGCCGGCCAGATCAAGGATGGTGATCCGATCGCGCCAACCGCACGGGCCATCGCTGCGGAGGCGACCCTGCTGTGCTTCGACGAGTTCGCCGTCACGGACATCGCCGACGCGATGATCCTGGGCCGGCTGTTCAATGCCCTGTTCGCAGAAGGTGTAACGCTGGTAGCCACGTCGAACGTGGAGCCGTCGCGGCTGTATGAAGGCGGGCTCAACCGCACGCTGTTCATGCCTTTCGTTGCCGAGCTTGGCCGCCAGGTTGCAGTGGTTGAACTGGATGCCCGCACCGATTTCAGGCTGGAAAAGCTTGCGGGCGCTCTCGTCTACCATCAGCCACTCGGGCGCGAGGCCACGGCTGCGCTCGATCAGGCCTTCGTGCGGCTGACAGGGCAGGTCGATGCGCCGCCGGCCATGTTGACCGTGCTCGGCCACAGCCTCGATCTGCCGCGTGCTGCCTTCGGCGTGGCGCGGGCCTCGTTTTCGGATCTGTGCGGGCGCAGCTATGGCGCGCAGGATTATCTTGCGCTGGCCCGCCAGTTCCATACGCTGGTTCTGGACAACGTGCCGTTGATGCAGGCGGAGAACCGCAACGAGGCCAAGCGCTTCATCATCCTGATCGATACGCTCTATGAGAATCGCGTGAAGCTGATCGTCTCTGCGGCGGCGGAACCGCATCACCTGTATCACGCCGACCACGGGCGCGAGGCCTTCGAGTTCGACCGCACGGCGTCGCGCCTGATCGAGATGCGCGGCGAGGACTACCTGACGCTGCCGCATGGACGCGGCGCGACCACGGCAAGCAGCAGTTCGACCGGGCTGGTGGAGACCTGATGGCATTGATGCCGCAGACCAAGGAGCCGACCGACATGCGCCTTCTGGCGCTGGCGTCCGAGCACCTGAAGCTCATGGGCGCGCGGCGGCTGACCGTGGTGGCGATCGCGGAAGCGGCGGGCATGACGCACGCCAATGTCTACCGCTATTTCCCGTCCAAGCAGGCCCTGATCGATGCGGTAGTCGATGCCTGGATCAAGTCCGTCGAGACGCGCCTGACCGACATAGCGGACGGCCCGGATCCTTCCGATGACAAGCTGGAGCGCATGATCCTGGCCCTGGCAAGGGCGAACCGCGATGGTCTGGGCGAGAATCCTGCGCTCTACGCGGCTTTCCGCGATGCCATGGTGAAGCGCCGGCCGGTGGCGAGACGGCACCGCTTGCGGGTGCGGACCCTGCTTGACCGTGTCATCGACGAAGGCATCAACTCCGGCAGTTTCGAGCCGCGCGACAAGGATCGGGCGGCCGTTTTCGTGCTCGATGCATGTTTCCGTTTCGTGCATCCGGTTGCGGTGGAACTGGAAGGGGATGTCCCGCAAACACAGTTCGATCAACGTCTGGCCGGCATCGTCAAGGTCATGCTGAGAGCCCTTGCCAGTGGCGCTATCTGATTCAGAGTAGTTTCAAATGACAAAAAATGTTATTTGAAACCAGTATTTTCGCACTTAACCTTTCGTTTACAACTGCCCCTCGATCAGTGGTCAAACTATTGATTTAATTCATTTTTCAATCGATCCAACAGCTCGCCGGCAAAGCACATCCCGGAACCGGGTCGCGATGCCCCAGCTTGCCCGTGGACTGCCGTTGAGTCACAGAAGCGCCGGTTTTGCGTGGCTGGTCGATTTGGCACTGCCGATCAACGGGGTTG
Source organism: Hyphomicrobiales bacterium (assembly GCA_027487245.1). GTDB lineage: Bacteria > Pseudomonadota > Alphaproteobacteria > Rhizobiales > Beijerinckiaceae > Allobosea. The sequence goes on along the minus strand of JAIYDY010000079.1, from coordinate 60,361 downwards.
CCTGTCTCCTCCAGCTCACGTTCCGTCATGCCACAAGGCAAGGTCCTCCTCGCGACCGTGCCTGCACAGACCTGGAAGGAATGGCTTCATGGCCCGCAAGAAGATCGCCCTGATTGGTGCCGGACAGATCGGCGGAACGCTCGCCCATCTCGCCGGACTGAAGGAACTGGGCGATATCGTCCTGTTCGACATTGCCGAGGGCGTTCCGCAGGGCAAGAGCCTCGATCTGGTCGAATCGTCTGCGGTCGACGGCTTCGATGCCCTCTACAAGGGAACCAATGACTATGCCGACATCGCCGGCGCCGATGTGGTGATCGTCACCGCCGGGGTGCCGCGCAAGCCGGGCATGAGCCGCGATGACCTGATCGGCATCAACCTGAAGGTCATGAAGTCCGTCGGCGAGGGCATCCGGACCTATGCGCCCAAGGCTTTCGTGATCTGCATCACCAACCCGCTCGATGCGATGGTGTGGGCCCTCCAGAAGTTCTCGGGTGTGAAGCCCAACATGATCTGCGGCATGGCCGGCGTGCTCGATTCCGCCCGCATGGCCTACTTCCTCGAGGAAGCGACCGGCGTCTCGATCAAGGACATCAAGACCTTCGTGCTCGGCGGACACGGCGACGACATGGTGCCTCTGGTGCGCTATTCGACGGTCGGCGGCGTGCCCCTGCCCGACCTCGTCAAGATGAAGTGGATCACCCAGGAGAAGGTCGACCAGATCGTCGAGCGCACCCGCAAGGGTGGCGGCGAGATCGTCAACCTGCTCAAGACCGGCTCAGCCTTCTATGCTCCGGCTGCGTCAGCCATCGCCATGGCCGAGAGCTACCTCAAGGACCAGAAGCGTGTCCTGCCCTGCGCCGCCTCGCTGAAGGGCGAATACGGCGTCAAGGGCATGTTCATCGGCGTGCCGGTGGTGATCGGCGGCAAGGGCATCGAGCGCGTCATCAAGATCAAGCTCAACAAGGACGAGCAGGCGATGATGGACAAGTCGGTGGCCTCCGTCACCGGCCTCATCGAGGCCTGCAAGACCATCGATCCGTCCTTGAAGGACTGAGTTGCAACAGTCGGCAATCGGCGGTCGACCGTTGCAAGACGTGTCGGCCGGGACGGTTGAGCGACTGCCTCCTGCCCACTGACGATTGCCGTTCCAGAGGAACCCGACATGAACATCCACGAATATCAGGGCAAGGCCGTTCTCAAGGAGTTCGGTGCGCCGGTCTCCAGGGGCTTTGCTGCCTTCACGGTGGAGGAAGCCGAGGCCGCTGCCAAGCAGCTCCCGGGCCCGCTCTATGTGGTCAAGAGCCAGATCCATGCGGGAGGCCGCGGCAAGGGCAAGTTCAAGGAACTGGCTGCCGATGCCAAGGGCGGCGTGCGCCTCGCCAAGTCGATCGACGAGGTCAAGGCCCATGCGAAGGAAATGCTCGGCAACACGCTGGTCACGATACAGACCGGCCCGGCCGGCAAGCAGGTCAACCGCCTCTACATCGAGGACGGCTCCGACATCGAGAAGGAATTCTACCTGTCGATGCTGGTCGACCGTGAGACCAGCCGCATCGCGTTCGTGGTCTCGACGGAAGGCGGCATGAACATCGAGGACGTGGCGCACGACACGCCTGAGAAGATCATCACCTTCTCGGTCGATCCGGTCACCGGGGCGATGCCGCTGCATGGCCGCAAGGTCGCCAAGGCGCTGGGGCTGTCGGGCGATCTCGCCAAGCAGGCCGAAAAGCTGGTGGCACAGCTCTACACCGCCTTCGTCACCACCGACATGGCGATGCTGGAAATCAACCCGCTGATCATCACCAAGGATGCCCAGCTCAAGTGCCTCGATGCCAAGATATCGTTCGATTCGAACGCGCTGTATCGCCATCCCAACATCATGGCGCTGCGCGACGTGAGCGAGGAGGACGACAAGGAAATCGAGGCGTCAAAATATGACCTCGCCTACATCGCGCTCGACGGCACGATCGGCTGCATGGTCAACGGGGCCGGCCTTGCCATGGCCACGATGGATATCATCAAGCTCTATGGCGCCGAACCCGCCAACTTCCTCGACGTCGGCGGCGGTGCCTCGAAGGAAAAGGTCACGGCGGCCTTCAAGATCATCACGGCCGATCCGGCGGTGAAGGGCATTCTGGTCAACATCTTCGGCGGCATCATGAAGTGCGATGTCATTGCCGAGGGCGTGATCGCCGCGGTCAAGGAAGTCGGCCTCAAGGTTCCGCTGGTGGTGCGCCTCGAAGGCACCAACGTCGAACTTGGCAAGAAGATCATCAACGAGAGCGGGCTGAATGTGATCTCGGCGGATGATCTCGATGATGCGGCCCAGAAGATCGTCAAGGCCGTGAAGGGCTGAAGTGATTGCAAAGCGTCATTGAGCATTCAATTCTTGGGCTTATTGGCGCATGTATCGCGTTCCTGCTGCTAAAGAAAATCTTTGCTCCGCTTTTGGGAATATGGCTTGTTGGATCGGTAGCTATATTTGCATTTGGCTTATATGCGCTAGATAAAACTGGATTTTTTCAGGAATTTGGCGATCTAGGTGGACGTGGTCTGGCTTTTGTCTTCACGATTGGACCTGCTGCAATAGTATTCGTTTTTTGGTCATCTTTGTTATTGGTCATTTGGCTGATGACAAGGAAATCTAGGAACACATCAGAAAGAGACGAGACATAGATGTCCATCCTCATCGACAAGAACACCAAGGTCATTTGCCAGGGCTTCACCGGCAAGAATGGCACCTTCCATTCCGAGCAGGCGATTGCCTATGGCACCGTGATGACCGGCGGCGTCTCTCCGGGCAAGGGCGGTTCGGTCCATCTCGGGCTGCCGGTCTTCGATACGGTGGCCGAGGCTGTCAGCGCCACCGGCGCGACGGCGACCGTGATCTACGTGCCGCCGGCGGGCGCTGCCGACTCGATCCTGGAAGCGATCGATGCGGAAGTGCCGCTCGCGGTCTGCATCACGGAAGGCATCCCGGTCACCGATATGATCAAGGTCAAGCGCGCCCTGATCGGCTCGAAGACGCGGCTGATCGGACCAAACTGCCCTGGCATCGTCACCGCCGGCGAAAGCAAGATCGGCATCATGCCGGCCAACATCTTCAAGCCCGGCTCGGTCGGCATCGTCTCGCGCTCCGGCACGCTGACCTATGAGGCCGTGTTCCAGACGACGCGCGAAGGCCTTGGCCAGACCACGGCGGTTGGCATCGGCGGCGATCCGGTCAAGGGCACCGAGTTCATCGACATGCTGGAGATGTTCCTGGCCGATCCGCACACGACCTCGATCATCATGATCGGCGAAATCGGCGGCTCGGCCGAGGAGGACGCCGCCCAGTTCATCAAGGACGAGGCCAAGCGTGGCCGGAGCAAGCCGATGGTTGGCTTCATTGCGGGCCGCACGGCCCCTCCAGGCCGCCGCATGGGCCATGCCGGTGCCATCATCGCCGGTGGCAAGGGTGGCGCGGAAGACAAGATCGCAGCCATGGAAAGCGCCGGCATCAAGGTGTCGCCCTCGCCGGCACGCCTTGGAAAGACCTTGGTCGACGTGCTGAAGGGCTGAGAGGCTTGCTGCCGTGAAGATCAGCGACATTGCTTTCGTGACAACGGACTGGGCCAGCATCGAGCCGACCCAGCACTCCGGTGATGAAGGGGTGGCGCTATGGCGAACGCAGACGTTCGGCCCTGAAGACAACAAGATCAGGGTGCGGATGGTGGACTATTCGCCGGGCTATGTCTCCGACCACTGGTGCCAGAAAGGGCATGTCCTGTTCTGCATGAGCGGAGACATTGAAACGACACTTGCCGACGGACGGGTCTACACGCTGTCCGCTGGCCAAAGCTACCAGGTCGCAGACGGGGCGGAGCCCCATCGTTCGCGCAGCATCAGCGGCGCGAGACTGTTCATCGTGGATTGATCCGGAGACATCCAATGGGACGCCAGGACGCCAACGACGTTTTTGCCCAGACTTCGTTCCTCTACGGGGCCAATGCCGGCTACATCGAGGATCTTTTTGCGCGCTACCAGGCCAATCCGGCCTCGGTCGATGCGGACTGGCAGGCTTTCTTCGGTGCGCTGAAGGACGATGCGAAGGACGCCACCACCGCGTCCGGCGGCGCTTCGTGGCAGCGCCCGAACTGGCCGATCCATGCCAACGGCGACCTGATTTCGGCGCTGGATGGCAATTGGGCCCAGGTCGAGAAGAATGTTGGCGACAAGCTCAAGGGCAAGGCGCAGACCAAGGGCGTCGAACTCAGCCAGGCCGACGTGCAGCAGGCGACGCGCGATTCGGTGCGCGCCCTGATGCTGATCCGCGCCTACCGCATGCGCGGCCATCTGCATGCCCAGCTCGATCCTCTCGGCATCGAGGCCAAGAAGGCCAACGAAGAGCTGGATCCGGCATCCTATGGCTTCACTGCCGCCGACATGGACCGCAAGATCTTCATCGACCATGTGCTCGGCATGGAGTTCGCAACCATCCGCGAGATGATTGCGGTGCTCGACCGCACCTATTGCCAGACCATGGGCGTCGAGTTCATGCACATCACCGATCCGGCCCAGAAAGGCTGGATCCAGGAGCGCATCGAAGGCCCGGACAAGGAAATCGCCTTCACCCGCGAGGGCAAGCGCGCCATCCTCAACAAGCTGGTCGAGGCGGAGGGCTTCGAGAAGTTCATCGACCTCAAGTATACCGGCACCAAGCGTTTCGGCCTCGATGGCGGCGAATCGCTGATCCCGGCGCTCGAGCAGATCATCAAGCGTGGCGGCAACCTCGGCGTGAAGGACATCGTCCTCGGCATGGCCCATCGCGGCCGCCTCAACGTGCTGACCCAGGTGATGAGCAAGCCGCACCGCGCGCTGTTCCACGAGTTCAAGGGCGGCTCCGCTGCGCCCGATGATGTGGAAGGCTCGGGCGACGTGAAGTATCACCTCGGGGCCTCGTCGGACCGCGAGTTCGATGGCAACAAGGTGCACCTGTCGCTGACGCCCAACCCGTCGCATCTGGAAATCGTCGATCCGGTCGTGCTCGGCAAGGTCCGCGCCAAGCAGGACCAGCTGGCCGATGTGGTGGAGCGCACCAAGGTCATGCCGCTCCTGATCCACGGCGACGCCGCCTTTGCTGGCCAGGGCGTGGTGGCCGAGTGCCTCGGTCTGTCGGGGCTGAAAGGTCACCGCACCGGCGGCTCGATCCATTTCATCATCAACAACCAGATCGGTTTCACCACCTATCCGCGCTATTCACGCTCCTCGCCCTATCCGTCCGATGTGGCGAAGATGGTGGAAGCACCGATCTTCCACGTCAACGGTGATGACCCGGAAGCGGTGGTGTTCGCCGCCAAGGTGGCGACCGAGTTCCGCCAGAAGTTCCACAAGCCGGTTGTCATCGACATGTGGTGCTATCGCCGCTTCGGGCACAACGAGGGCGACGAGCCGGGCTTCACCCAGCCGCTGATGTACAAGAAGATCCGGGGCCACAAGTCGACGCTGGAGCTTTATGGCGCCAAGCTGGTGGCCGAAGGCACCGTCACCGAAGCTGAAATCGACGCCATGAAGGCAGACTGGAAGAACCGGCTCGAAGCCGAGTTCGAGTCTGCGCTCGGCTACAAGCCGAACAAGGCCGATTGGCTTGACGGCAAGTGGGCTGGCCTCAAGGCGATCAAGGAAGATGCCGACGATCCCCGCTCCGGTGCGACCGGCGTGCCGGCCGTGGTGCTGCGCGAGATCGGCGAGAAGATCACTGCCGTTCCGGCCGGGTTCAGCGTGCACAAGACGATCCAGCGCTTCCTCGACAACCGCAAGAAGGCGGTCGAGACTGGCGAGGGCATCGACTGGGCAACCGGCGAGGCGCTGGCGTTCTGCTCGCTGCTGCTGGACGGTCACCCGGTGCGCCTGTCAGGCCAGGATTGCGAGCGCGGCACCTTCTCCAGCCGCCACTCGGTGCTGATCGACCAGGAAACCGAAGGCCGCCACACCTCGTTCAACCATATCCGCGAGGGCCAGCCGCGCTACGAGGTCATCAACTCGATGCTGTCGGAAGAGGCCGTTCTGGGCTTCGAGTATGGTTATTCGCTGTCGGAACCCAACGCGCTGGTGTGCTGGGAAGCGCAGTTCGGCGACTTTGCCAACGGCGCACAGGTGCTGTTCGACCAGTTCATCTCGTCAGGCGAACGCAAGTGGCTGCGCATGTCGGGCCTCGTCTGCCTGCTGCCCCACGGCTATGAAGGCCAGGGGCCGGAGCATTCCTCCGCCCGTCTGGAGCGCTTCCTGCAGATGTGCGCCGAAGACAACATGCAGGTGGCGAACTGCTCGACGCCGGCCAACTACTTCCACATCCTGCGTCGCCAGCTCAAGCGCGAGTTCCGCAAGCCGCTGGTGCTGATGACGCCCAAGTCGCTGCTCCGGCACAAGCGCTGCGTGTCGGATCTGGCCGATCTGGCCGAAGGCTCGACCTTCCACCGGGTGCTGCGCGACGATGCCGAGACCAGAAAGGGCGAGGCCATCAAGCTCGCCAAGGATGCCAAGATCCGGCGCGTCGTGCTGTGCAGCGGGAAGGTCTACTACGATCTTTACGAGGACCGCGAGAAGCGCGGCATCGATGATGTCTACCTGCTGCGTGTCGAGCAGCTTTATCCGTTCCCGCTGAAGTCGCTGGCGAACGAACTGGCGCGCTTCAAGGGTGCCGACATCGTCTGGTGCCAGGAAGAGCCCAAGAACATGGGTTCGTGGAGCTTTGTCGAGCCCTATCTGGAATGGGTGCTCGGCCACTGCGGGGCCAAGGCCAAGCGCGCGCGCTATGTCGGACGCCCGGCATCGGCGGCCACGGCCACGGGCCTGATGTCCAAGCATCTGGTCCAGCTCAAGGCATTCCTCGATGAGGCCTTCGCGGCCTGATCCTTTTTCCTGACGCACACAGAAACGAAGGCTCACTGACATGGCCACTGAAATCCGCGTACCCACGCTCGGCGAATCGGTCACCGAGGCCACGATCGGCAAGTGGTTCAAGAAGCCCGGCGACGCCATCAAGGCCGATGAGCCGCTTGTCGAACTCGAAACCGACAAGGTGACGCTCGAAGTCAACGCGCCTGCGGCCGGTGTCCTCGGCGAGATCGTGGCCAAGGAAGGCGAGACCGTCGGTGTTGCAGCCCTGCTTGGCATGATCACGGCGGGCGGCGCTGCCGCTGCCCCCGCTTCCACCCCGAAAGCGGAGCCTGCCAAGGCCGCAGCGCCTGCACCGGTTTCTGCTCCTGCGCAGCCGGCGGCGGCCAAGGCCGCCGATTCAGGCCCTGCCGTGTCGCGCCTTGCTGCCGAGAGCGGCATCAATCCGGCGGCCGTGGCCGCGTCCGGCAAGGATGGCCGCGTCACCAAGGGCGACATGCTGGCTGCGATCGCCGCCGGCCCTGGTGTTGCAGCCCCGGCAGCGCCAGCGCCCATCGTGGTGCGCGCGCCTGTTGCGGTGGATGACGCCTCTCGTGAAGAGCGCGTGAAGATGACCAAGCTGCGCCAGACCATCGCGCGCCGGCTGAAGGAGGCCCAGTCCAACGCCGCCATGCTGACCACGTTCAACGAGGTCGACATGGGCCCGGTCATGGCGCTGCGCAACCAGTACAAGGATTTGTTCGAGAAGAAGCACGGCGTGAAGCTCGGCTTCATGGGCTTCTTCGTGAAGGCCTGCGTACAGGCCCTGAAGGAACTGCCGGCGGTCAACGGCGAGATCGACGGCACCGACATCATCTACAAGAACTACTACCACATCGGCGTGGCCGTCGGCACCGAGAAGGGCCTGGTCGTGCCCGTGGTGCGGGAGGCCGACCAGCTCGGCATCGCCGGTGTCGAAAAGACTATCGCCGATTTCGGCAAGCGTGCCCGCGATGGCGCGCTGCGCATCGACGAGATGCAGGGCGGCACCTTCACCATCTCCAATGGCGGGGTCTACGGCTCGCTGATGTCGACACCGATCCTGAATGCGCCGCAGTCGGCCATTCTCGGCATGCACAAGATCCAGGAGCGGCCCGTGGTCGTCGGCGGGCAGATCGTGATCCGCCCGATGATGTATCTGGCGCTGAGCTACGACCACCGCATCATCGACGGCAAGGAAGCCGTGACGTTCCTCGTGCGCGTCAAGGAAAGCCTCGAGGACCCGGCGCGGCTGGTGATGGATCTGTGAAGCGGCGAACGCGCGCGCCGCGCCAATCCCATCTGACGTCTGCGGAGTTCCAGGCATGTCCTACGATCTGATCATCATTGGCACCGGCCCCGGCGGCTATGTCTGCGCTATCCGCGCGGCCCAGCTCGGGCTCAAGGTCGCGGTTGTCGAAAAGCGCAAGACCCATGGCGGAACCTGCCTGAACGTGGGCTGCATTCCCTCGAAGGCGATGCTGCATGCGTCCGAGATGTTCGAGGAAGCGGGGCATGGCTTCGAGGCGCTTGGCATTCAGGTTTCGAAGCCCAAGCTCGATCTGAAGGCGATGATGGCCCACAAGCAGGACACGGTGGACGCCAACGTCAATGGCGTCGGCTTCCTGCTCAAGAAGAACAAGGTCGACGCCTTTCACGGCCTCGGCACGATTCTCGCTGCCGGCAAGGTGCAGGTGAAGGCCGAGGACGGCACAACGCAGGTGCTGGAGACGAAGAACATCGTCATCGCTACAGGATCCGAACCGGCGAACCTGCCGGGGATCAACATCGACGAGAAGACCGTGGTGACCTCGACCGGCGCTCTCGAGCTTGGCAAGGTGCCGGGCAGGATGCTGATCATCGGTGCCGGCGTGATCGGGCTGGAACTCGGCTCAGTCTGGGGCCGGCTCGGTGCGAAGATCACTGTCGTCGAATATCTGGACCGGATTTTGCCGGGAATGGACACCGAGGTGGCCAAGTCCTTCCAGCGCATCCTGGAAAAGCAGGGCATGGCGTTTCATCTGTCCTCGAAGGTCACCAAGGTCGAGCAGGGCAAGGGCGGCGCCAAGGTCACGGTCGAGCCTGCGGCCGGTGGCGAAGCGACGGTGCTGGATGCGGATGTCGTGCTGGTCGCCGTGGGGCGCAGGCCGAACACCGATGGGCTCGGGCTGGATGCGATCGGCGTCGCCATGGAGCGCGGCAAGGTCACGATCGGCCACCACTATGAGACCAACGTGGCCGGCATCTATGCCATCGGCGACGTGGTCAAGGGTCCGATGCTGGCCCACAAGGCCGAGGACGAGGGCGTAGCCATGGCCGAGATCCTGGCCGGCAAGGCAGGCCACGTGAACTATGATGTGATCCCCGGCGTGGTCTACACGATGCCGGAGGTCGCTTCCGTCGGCCATACCGAGGAAGAGCTGAAAGCTGCCGGCATTGCCTACAAGGCCGGGAAGTTCCCCTTCACGGCCAACGGCCGCGCCCGCGCCATGCGCGCCACCGACGGGTTCGTGAAGGTGCTGGCCGATGCGGCCACGGACCGGGTGCTGGGTGTTCACATCATTGGCCCCAACGCGGGCGACCTGATCCATGAATGTGCGGTGCTGATGGAATTCGGCGGCTCATCCGAGGATCTGGCACGCACCTGCCACGCTCATCCGACTTTGTCGGAGGCTGTCAAGGAAGCCGCGCTGGCTGTCGAGAAGCGCGCCATTCATATGTGAGCCTGCTGTCGGGCCGGTCGAGGATGCCGGCCAAAGGCTCTCGGTTTACATCAAGACTTCGAACACCATTGCCTGTTCCAAGGGGTGACAGAGGCCATGGGCCATGGCTATGTTCACGCCATGCCCAACGCCGCCCGTCTTGCCGATGATGTTCTTGCCGCCCTCTCGAGCCGGCAGCAGATACCCCCGCTGACCGGCACGGTTGAGCTTGACGTGGCGCAGGCCTACCGGGTCTCGCGCGCCGTCACGGCCCGCCGTGTGGCCCACGGCGAGGTGGTCGTCGGCCGGAAGATCGGGTTCACCAACCGCACGATCTGGGACGAGTACGGGGTTCATCAGCCGATCTATGGTCCGGTCTATGACAGCACGCTGCGCGAGGTCGAGGGCATGATCGGCGGTGTTTCGCTGGCGGCGCTGGTCGAGCCGCGCATCGAGCCGGAGATCGTGCTGGGGCTGAGTTCAGCTCCGGAGGCTGGCATGGACGCCGCCGCCCTGATGGGCTGCATCGGCTGGGTTGCCCACGGCTTCGAGATCGTGCAGTCGCTGTTTCCGGGCTGGGTGTTCAAGGTCGAGGACTGCATCGCTGCATTCGGCCTGCATGGGGCGTTGCTGCTCGGGCCGCGCCGACTGCTCGGCGACCAAGAGCGGGCCGACTGGCTCGTGCGGCTCGGGGACTTCAGTGTTCACCTGTCACGCGATGGTCTCGACGTCGATGTCGGCCACGCCTCCAACGTTCTGGATGGCCCGGTCCATGCGCTTCGCCATCTGGTCGAGACGCTGGCTGCGGATGCCGATGCCAGCCCGCTCAGGGCTGGCGAGATGATCACCACCGGAACCGTGACGCGCGCGTTCCCGGTTCTGCCTGGCGAACGCTGGACGACCAGGCTTGTCGGCCTCGACCTGCCCGGCATGGATGTGACCTTCGCGTGATGCGGTCATTGCCGGTGACGTAACGCCACCAGCGCCTCAACCCGCATTGCGCCGGGTCAGGAAATCCCCCATCCGCTCAAGCGCCTGTTCGATGTTCGGCAGGGAACTGGCATAGCTGAGCCTGATATAGCCTTCGCCGTGCACGCCGAAGTCTGGCCCGCCAATGGTGGCGACGCCGGCATCTTCCAGCAATGCGGACGCCAGAGCCTTGGCTTTCCAGCCGGTCTTCGAGACATTGGGGAAGGCGTAGAAGGCTCCCTTCGGCGAAATGCAGGAGACGCCGGGCAGCTTGTTGAGCCCGGCCACGACCACGCCGCGCCGGCGGTCGAACTCCGCGGCCATCGCATGGACGGCATCCTGGGGGCCTTCGAGGGCCGCCAGGCCTGCCCATTGAGCGGCGGCGTTGACGCAGGAATAGGAGTTCACGGCCAGCTTGCGCGCCGCTTCATAGAGCGGCTTTGGCCAGACCGACCAGCCCATGCGCCAGCCTGTCATGGCATAGGTCTTCGACCAGCCGTTGAGCAGGATCAGCCGGTCGCGGATGTCCGGATAGGACATCAACGAGACGTGGGACATGCCATCATAGACTTGGGCGTCATAGATCTCATCGGACATGATCGCGACATCGGGCCAGCGGGCGAGGCCGGCCACCAGCTTGTCGATCTCGGCCTTCGGGGTGACCCCTCCGGTCGGATTGGCGGGTGAATTGACGATGATCAGCCGCGTCCGGGGCGTGATCAGGCCAAGCAGTTCTTCCGCAGCGAAGGCAAAGCCGTTCTCCTCGCGGATCGGCACCGGCACCGGCGTGGCGCCAGTGAACTCGATCATCGAGCGGTAGATCGGAAAGCCGGGATCGGGATAGAGAATCTCCGCGCCAGGCTCCCCGAACATCAGGATGGCCATGTGCATGGTGATCTTGCCGCCGGGGACGATGAGCACGCTTTCGGGGCTCACAGTGGCGCCTGCGGTGCGCTGCACATAGGCGGCAACGGCCTCGCGCAGCGGCAGGATGCCAGTGGCGGGGGTATAACCGTGCGCTCCGTCGCGCAACGCCTTGACGGCGGCCTCGACGATGTGGGGCGGTGTTGGAAAGTCCGGCTGGCCGATGCCCAGATTGATGATGTCCTTGCCGGCGCGCTGCAACTCGGTGGCGCGGGCCAGGACCGCAAAGGCATTCTCCTCGCCGATGCGGCCGAAGGAGTCGACAAGGTGGAGCGTCATGGGTGTTCCTCGAGACATCGCAGGTCAGAGCGCCCGCTTGATGTCCGTATGCGGGAAATCGTCGCCCTTGAAAAGGAGTGGAAGCCTGAGTTTTGCCAGTGCCTGCCTCGCCGAGGCGCTCGAACGCGCCTGCAGCCTCTTCCGCTGCTGCATGCCCCGCCGCAACCAAAACAGCTTTTCACCGCTTGCGAATACGGTAACCTGCGGGCAAGCAAAACAAGACCGCTCATGCCGAGGAAACACATGGCCCGCAAACCTGCCCGTCGTATCAAGCCGTCCCAACTGCGTTCAAAGGCGTGGTTCGACAACCCGGCCAACATCGACATGACCGCGCTCTACATCGAGCGGACCATGAATTTCGGCCTGTCACGGGACGAACTGCAATCGGGCAAGCCGATCATCGGCATCGCCCAGACCGGCTCGGACATTGCGCCGTGCAACCGGCATCATCTGGAACTGGCGCACAGGGTGCGCGACGGCATCCGTGAGATGGGCGGAGTTCCCTTCGAGTTTCCGATCCACCCGATCCAGGAAACCTGCAAGCGGCCCACCGCTGCGCTCGACCGGAACCTGCAATATCTCAGCCTCGTCGAAATCCTCTATGGCTATCCGCTCGATGCGGTGGTGCTGACCACGGGCTGCGACAAGACCACACCGGCCCAGATCATGGCCGCCGCAACCGTCGACATCCCGGCCATCGTGCTGTCAGGCGGGCCTATGCTCAATGGCTGGCATCAGGGCGAAAGAACCGGATCCGGCACGATCGTGTGGAAGGCGCGGCAGATGCACGCGGCAGGACAACTCGATGACGCGGGTTTTGTCGAACTGATCGCCTCGTCGGCGCCATCCGCAGGTCATTGCAACACGATGGGCACCGCCTCGACGATGAACTCTCTGGCCGAGGCGCTCGGCATGTCGTTGCCGGGTTGTGCTGCCATTCCGGCCCCTTACCGGGACCGCTACGAGATGGCCTACCATACGGGCAAGCGCATCGTGGAGATGGTGTGGGAGAACCTGACACCGTCGCGGATCCTGACCCGGGCGGCTTTCGAGAACACCATCGTCGTCAACTCGGCCATCGGCGGTTCGACCAATGCGCCCGTGCACATCAACGCCATCGCGCGGCACATCGGCGTCAAGCTCGACAATGACGACTGGCAGAAGCACGGCTATAACGTGCCGCTTCTGGTCAACCTGCAACCGGCTGGCGAGTATCTCGGCGAGGAATACTACCGCGCCGGCGGGGTGCCTGCTGTGGTCAACGAACTGATCAAGGCCGGGCTGATCAACGACGCCTCACTGACCGTGAACGGCAGGACGCTGCACGCCAACTGTATCGGCCGTGAGACGATGGACGACCGCGTCATCAAGACGGTGGCCAAGCCGATGAAGGCCAAGGCCGGCTTCCTCAACATCAAGGGCAACCTGTTCGACTCGGCGATCATGAAAACCAGCGTGATCTCGAAAGAGTTCCGCGAACGCTATCTGGAGAACCCGAAGGATCCGAACGCGTTCGAGGGCACGGCGGTGGTGTTCGATGGGCCCGAGGACTATCACAAGCGCATCGACGATCCGTCATTGAAGCTGGATGCGAACACGATGCTGTTCATCCGCGGCGTCGGGCCGATCGGCTATCCGGGGTCGGCAGAGGTGGTGAACATGCGCCCACCGGCCTACCTGATCAAGCAGGGCATCAACGCGCTGCCCTGCATCGGTGATGGCCGGCAGTCCGGCACGTCTGGCTCGCCATCGATCCTGAATGCGTCGCCAGAGGCGGCCAGCGGCGGCGGTCTCGCCCTGCTCAGGACCGGCGACCGGGTGAGGATCGACCTCAATGCCTGCACGGCCAACATCCTGATCGGCGAGGACGAACTGGCTGCCCGCAAGGCTGCTCTGAAGAAGGCCGGCGGCTACCGCTATCCGGCCAGCCAGACGCCCTGGCAGGAAATCCAGCGCGGGATGATCGACGAACTGAGCCACGGCATGGTTCTGAAGCCGGCGGTGAAATACCAGCGCATCCACAAGACCAAGGGAATCCCGCGGGACAATCATTGAGGCGGAACTTGCAACGATGCCGGTCGAAGGGCTGTCGCACATTACCCTGATCGTCGCCGACCTTGCGCGCACGGCGCGCCTGCTCGTCGATGTGTTCGATGCGCGTCAGCTCTATGCCTCCGGCAACCAGGTCTTTTCCACGGCTCCTGAGATGTTCTTCGATGTCGGCGGTGTCTGGCTGGCGATCATGGAAGGCGAGCCCTTGCCGCAGCGCAGCTACAACCATGTGGCCTTCAAGATTCCCGACGCCGCATTCGACGCGTATCTGGCGCGTGTCCGGGCAGCCGGGGTCGACATGCGTGCGCCGCGCACCCGAGTCCCCGGTGAGGGCCGCTCGATCTATTTCCATGACTTCGACAATCACCTGTTCGAGCTTCACACGGGCACCTTGTCCGAGAGACTGGAGCGATACGCGAAGGCCGATCCATGAGCGGCGGACTCCTGATCAAGCCGGGCGAGCCGGGTGATGCGGCGCTGTGGAGCACGGATGCGCGCGGTCGCAGCCATGCCACCGATGCCGACGAGATCGGTCTGAGTGATGCAATCGCAGACAGGCTCGAGGAGTGGCTCGATGCACTGGATGCGCTGTTCGACGACGATGTGCCCGGCCAACGCGGATTCAGCTCCGACACCGAGCGCCGGGCCTTTGTTGCCGAGGGCCATGCCATCGCTGCCGCCATCCGCGAGGAACTGGGCGAGGACTGGGTCATCACGGTCGACTTCGCGCCATGGGAAGGTGGTCCGGTGTGATGACGCGCATGATCGCTGATCCGGCTCGCTGGAACAGCCGCCCGAAGCCCGCTCGGGTTGCGATGGACGGCCGCTACGTGCGGCTTGAGCCACTCGATCCGGGCCGTCATGGCGAGGCGCTGTTTGCGGCGTCGATGGCACCGGGCGCCGAGGACCGGTTCCGCTATCTGTTTGATGACCGGATGGACCGGACCGGGTTCGAGGGGTGGCTGGAACGCAGCGCCGGCTCAGCCGATCCACTGTTCTGGGCCGTGGTCGACAGGAAGACGGGCCGAGCCGAGGGCCGGCAGGCGCTGATGCGGATTGATGCCGGGCACGGCGTCATCGAGATCGGTTCAATCCTGTGGGGCCCGGCCATGGCCGGAACGCGGCTGGCCACCGAAGCGCAGTTCCTGTTTGCCAGCCACGTTTTCGATGATCTGGGCTATCGCCGTTTCGAATGGAAATGCGACGATCGGAACCTGGGCTCAAGGCGGGCTGCCCTGCGGTTCGGTTTCCAGTTCGAGGGGATCTTTCGCCAGCACATGGTGGTCAAGGGCCAGAACCGCGACACGGCCTGGTTTGCCATGCTCGACCGTGACTGGCCTGTCCTCAAGGTGCGCTACCTGGCCTGGCTCGATCCGGCCAATTTCGATGGCGAAGGCCGGCAGCGGCAGCGCCTTCAGGACATTGACCCGGCCTGAGCCGGGGTGTTGCCAAGCCAGTCGATCGGGGCCAGGCCCTTGCTGACCAGAAAGGCATTGGCGCGGCTGAACGGGCGCGAACCGAGGAAATCGCCGCGAGCTGCCAGCGGCGAGGGATGGGCGCTCTCGATCAGCAGATGTTGCGGCCCGATGAGCGGCGCATAGGCCCTGGCCTTGTCACCCCACAGGATGAAGACGACCGGTCGCTCGGAGGCGGCGAGGGCGGTGATCGCCTGACGTGCCAGTGCCTGCCAGCCAAGGGCAAGGTGACTCCCCGCCTTTCCGGCCTCGACGCTGAGGCTGGTGTTGAGCAGCAGAACGCCTTGCCTTGCCCAATCCGAGAGGTCGCCACGCTGGCGGGGTGCCGTTCCCAGATCGGCGCCGAGTTCGCGGAAGATGCGTTTCAGCGACGCCGGCAGGTGGCCTTCGCTAGCTCGCGAGAAGGCAAGGCCATGGGCGTGGCCGGGTGTCGGATAGGGGTCCTGACCGAGGATGACGACGCGCACCCGGTGAAATGCACTTAGCTTAAGGGCGGTGAACATCTGGTGCGGTGGCGGCAGGACGTTCTGCCCACCGGCAAGGCCCACGTCGAGGTCATGACAGATGCGATCTGCCTCCCTGGCCGCGAAAAACGGCAGGCTGCGCCATCCCGCACCGGCGTCATCATTCAAAAAGGACGCGAGCGCGCTGCGGCAGGGGCCCATGTCCGACATTGCGGTGCCTGACATCGCTGGCGGCTGTCAGTTCCGGACCACGATGCGGCCTTCGACTCGCGCCGTGATGGTGCCGAGCCGGCGCGCATGGGTCATCACATCGTTGGCCATGAGCTTGCCCTGCACGTCGAGATCCTTGCCGCCTGGCGGGGTCAGGGCCGTGTAGCCATCGCCTCCACGCAGCATGAAGTCATTGGTGGCGACGCGGTAGGTCCGGGCCTCGTCGAGTGGCTGCCCTGCGATGATGACCGAGACCACGCGAGAACCAGCCGGTGCCTTGGGGTCGTAGACCACCGTGAGGCCGGAGACCTGTGGAAAGCGCCCGGCGCGCTGCTCGACCTGGCTGAAGCCATTCTCCAGTGCGGCACGAACCGCTTTTCCGGTGATCTCGGTGACGACGTTGCGGTTGCCGAAGGGCAATTCACTGAGGATGTCGCGCCGGGTCAACCGGTGGCCAACCGGATATTGCTTGTTGGCGCGGATGCCGCCGCCATTGGTGATGGCGATGTCGGCCCCAGAAGTTTCCCGCAGCGCATCGGCCACGAGGTTGCCGAACGAGGTTTCTCCGGAGCGCACCGACGCGGTGCGCGAATCAAGGTCCGCTCCCAGCGTGGCGACATCGACATCCAGTTCGCGGGAGAGTTCGGCCTCATGCTTGCGGACGATGGCCAGCATCTCTGGGTCTGGCGTAACGGCCCGGCTGTCGTTGACACGGAAGGTCGGCGTCCAGCTCACCTGCCGCGATGCTCCCTCGCCGGTGATAGTGACGGTGAGGTCGATGGCCGTGACGTAGTTGCCCTCCTCGCTCGACTCGACCATCACCGTGCGGCCGTCATAGGCCACGCGCAGGTCATGGTCGTGGCCGGTCAGGAGCACGTCGACAAGGCGCGAGCGCACGATCTCCTCATCGACGCGTTTGTCCGTGTGGGTCACGGCAACGATCAGGTCGGCACCGCCCCCCTTCAGGGCCTGGACCTGGGCACGCAGCGTCTCCATGACAGGAAGGAACCGCAGGTCGCCGGAACTGGACACCTGCGGCGTGTTTTCGAGCGCGAGTCCGACCACGCCGACCTTGATCCCGCCAAGCTCGATGATCTGGCTGTCCCGGTGGCCGGGCAGGATGTTCCCGGCTGCGTCGCGGATGTTGGCGGCAAAGGTCGGGTAGGTCTGCTCGGAGATGCGTTTTGCATAGACCTCCTTGCCGAAATCGAACTCGTGATTGCCCGGCACGAAGACGTCGATGCCGAGCCTGTTCTGCATCTCGACGATGTGGGCACCCTGGTCGAAGCCGGACATCAGCGAGGGCGAGTAGCAATCGCCGGCATGGGCGAAGAGCAGCGGCACACCGCGGGCGCGCTCCTGCCTGACGATGGCGGCAAGGCGGGCATAGCCGCCCCGGCCGCGCTCCTCGCCGAGCTTGTAGATGTCGTTGACAAGCAGCAGTGTCAGTCTCGGCTGGGGGGCCTGCGCCAGGGCCTGGCCCGCAGTGACGGCGGCGGCGCCCGTGCCAGCGATCCAGCCCAGTGCCTTGCGGCGTGTCAGGTCAGTCATCGGGGTCCATCCCTTTTGCTTGCTGGTGGCGCCTGTGCATGCAGCAACCCGGGCCGTTGCCTGGACACAGGCTCTTCGACAGGCGAGTCATCATCCGATTGTCGCGTGGCCTCGTAAAGACAATAAATGCGTCTCAAGCCGATGACGGCGTCGCTGTCGCAGGCGCATTCAGTGCTTAAATTGCGCTGGACGGCGCCCCGCCCAGATGACAATGACGGCAGACCATTTCCCGGCTTATTGCCCTGTGCGGACAGGTTTCGGACACGCGCCATGAATATCAATGTTCCCTTGGGAACGCAGACCAGCCCCGTGCGGCTGCCAGCGGACCACCGCCCGGTGAAGGCCGGACGTGTGGGCGTGCTGCTTATGAACCTCGGCACGCCGGAGGCGACCGACTATTGGTCGATGCGGCGCTATCTCAAGGAGTTTCTCTCCGACCGTCGCGTCATCGAGACGTCGCGCTGGATCTGGTGGCCGATCCTGAACCTGATCATCCTGACGATCCGCCCCGGCAAGAAGGGCAAGGATTACGACTCGATCTGGAACAAGGAACGCAACGAAGGTCCGCTGAAGACGATCACCCGCAGCCAGGCCGAGCAGTTGCAGACGCGGATGACAGCGCTGGTGGGCGACAGGGTCGTGGTCGACTGGGGCATGCGCTATGGCTTCCCGGATGTGAAGGGCCGTCTGCAGGCGCTGCTCGATCAGGGCTGCGACCGCATCCTCCTGGTGCCGCTCTATCCTCAATATGCCGCGCCCACCTCGGCGACCGCCTGCGACCAGGCCTTCAAGGCCCTGATGGAGATGCGCTGGCAGACCGCCGTCCGCGTCTCCCCGCCCTATCACGACGATCCGGTTTACATCCGCGCGCTGGCCGATTCGATCCGGGCGAAACTGGCCACGCTCGATTTCGAGCCGGAGGTGGTGCTGTGTTCGTTCCACGGTTCGCTGAAGGACTATCTGCTCAAGGGCGACCCGTATTACTGCCATTGCCACAAGACCTGGCGGCTGCTGCTCGAGGAGCTGGGCTGGAAGCCTGAGCGGCTGGTGATGACCTTCCAGTCACGCTTCGGGCCGGACGAATGGCTCAAGCCCTACACCGACGAGACGGTGGAAGCGCTGGCCAAACGCGGCGTCAAGCGCATGGCCATCCTGGCACCGGGCTTCTCCGCCGATTGCCTCGAGACGCTGGAAGAACTCGATGTCGAGAACCGCGAGATCTTCATGGAACATGGCGGCGAGCAGTTCGCCTATATTCCTTGCCTGAATGACTCGCCCGAAGGCATGCAGGTGATCCAGGCCATTGCCGAGCGCGAGCTCAAGGGCTGGATCTAGCCTCGCCGAAGGCAGGCTGGTGAGGTGGGGGCAGCACGGCTGCCCTTGCGCAATGAAGCACGGATGTCCAATGTAACTGCTGGTCGGCTGGCCCTGATCGCGCGACGCCCCGTCGCATGCCGGCCGTTTCTGGTGCGGCGCATGAACTTCCTGCTCTCCGGTTTCGAAATCGCGATCCTTGTCTTCGTGGCACTGGTGATTTTCACCATCGCGCGGGGCGTGCGCATCGTGCCGCAAGGTTTCAACTACACGGTCGAAAGCTTCGGGCGCTATTCGCGCACGCTCGGCCCCGGCCTTGGCCTGATCGTGCCTTACGTCGAGCGCATCGGCCACAAGGTCAACGTGATGGAGCAGGTGCTTGACGTGCCGAGCCAGGAGGCCATCACCAAGGACAATGCGGGGGTCAAGATCGATGCCGCCGCCTTCTTCAACGTTCTGGATGCCGCCAAGTCCTCCTATGAGGTCGCTGACCTCGAACTGGCGCTGATCACGCTGACCATGACAAACATCCGCACGGTGGTCGGTTCGATGGACCTCGACCAGCTCCTGTCGCATCGCGACGAGATCAACGAGCGGCTGCTGAGGGTGCTGGATGCCGCCGCCTCGCCATGGGGGATCAAGGTCAACCGCATCGAGATCAGGGACAGCCGTCCCCCTGCGGATCTTGCCGACGCGATGGCGCGGCAGATGAAAGCGGAACGCGAGAAGCGCGCCAACATCCTCGAGGCGGAAGGCAAACGGCAGGCAGACATCCTGCGCGCCGAGGGCGAGAAAGCCTCCCAGATCCTTGCTGCCGAAGGCCGCAAGGAGGCTGCGTTCCGCGATGCAGAGGCGCGCGAGCGGTCGGCGGAGGCAGAAGCAAAGGCCACCAGCATGGTGTCGGAAGCCATCACCAAGGGCGATTTGGCCGCCGCGAATTTCCTGGTGGCCGAGAAGTACATCGGAGCCATCCGCGAACTGGCGACGGCACCAAACCAGAAAGTGGTGATCCTGCCGATCGAGATGGCATCTCTCGCCGGCACGATCGGCGGTATCTCCGAGCTGACCCGTGCGGTTTTCAGCGACGGTGACGGCAAGAATCCGACCACACGCGCCCGGCCCGGCCCGACGGTGCCGATCGTGCCATCGTCGAACGGACCGAACACCGGCCGCAGCGGCGGGGGCGACGCATGATCGCGGCAATCGCGGCCCTCGGACCATGGGTCTGGATCATCACCGGCCTCGTGTTCATGCTGGTGGAACTGCTTGCGCCGGGGTTGTTCTTCATCTGGCTGGGGCTGGCCGCGCTGGCGACAGGGCTGGCTGCGGCAGCCCTTGGCCTCGGCTGGGCCAGTGCGGCGATGCTGTTCTGCGGCTTTGCGGTCGGCAGCGTGCTGGCCGGGCGTGCGGTGATGCGCCGCAAGGGAGCCGAGCCGGATGCCGCAACGAACCTCAATGCGCTGTCCCGTGACCTGATCGGCAAGACGGTCCGGCTGGATCAGCCCATCGAGAACGGCGAGGGCCGCATCCGGCTTGGCGATACGGTCTGGCGTGCGCAGGGCAAGGATGCCGCTGCGGGCAGCAAGGTCCGGATCGTCGGCCTTGAGGGCTCTGCGCTCGTGGTCGAACCGGCCTGATCGCAGGCCACCGCCTGGCACCGGTTACGGTCCATTAACCAACCTCATTTTATCTCTGTTAACCATGGTGGCCGGGCAATACGCCCAGCCCCTTCGATGTCGCGTGAACGGACAAGATGGGCGGACGCCAGACAGTGCCTGATCAGAGCGCCGCCCGCGCGGGCGTCCGGCGACGACTGGGCGGTGTCAGCCTTGCGGCGCTGCTGGTCGGGCTGCTGGCAACTCAGACGGCACTGGCGCAGACAGCGGGGCCTCCTGCTGTTGCGGGGCGGAGCCAGCAAGGGACAATCCGTGCCTTGCCGCAGAGCGACGGCATGACAGGTTTCGACTTGCGCGGCACGAGACTGTCTGATGTGCGTGACATCACGCTCGATCCGCGCTTTCTTGCCCCCGAGAACCCGTTTCAACCTGCTCCACGGCCTGTATCGGCTGGGGCGGTGCCGGTGCTTGCCGGCGCAGATGCCAATGCCGCACAGGCTCCATCCGGCGGGCCTGTGACGCGGCGAAGCCCGTCACGCGCCAGCCGCCCGGTTCAGGCGCGCATCAAGGGCCTGGCGCAACGTCCGGTTCGTCCCGAGCGCCGGCAGGTCTTGGGCCTGCCACCGGGGCTGACGGAAGTGCCCGGCACCGGGGCGGGCCAACCCCAGGAATCAGGCCAGACATCCCGCACCGGCCCGCAGATACCGAACCGAAGGGCACTCACGACCGGAGCGCTCACATCGACGCGTGTCCTCACACCGGCGGCGGATGGCTTGCAGGATGTGCCGAGGCGGCGTCCGGTTGTGGCGGAGGCCGACCCCTTCGCGCCGCTTGGGCTCAGGGTCGGCACCTTGGTGGTGACCCCTTCGATCACCCAGTCGGCCGGCCATGACAGCAACCCGAACCGGGCACCGACAGGTGCGCGCGGCTCGGTGTTCAGCCGCACGGATGGCGAGGTGCAGGTCCGCTCGGACTGGTCGCAGCATTCCTTCACCAGCATCTTGCGCGGCGGCTACTCGTTTTATTCCGACCAGCGCGATGCGAGCCGGCCCGATGCAACCGGAACTTCGAACCTCCGGCTCAATGTATCGCGCGATACTGACATCGACATCGATTCGCGCCTTTCGCTGGAGACGCAGCGACCGGGCTCGACCAACTTCAACGTCGCCACGCGCGAGCGTCCGAACGTCTATGGCTATGGTGCATCGGCCGGCGTGACCCAGCGCTTCAACCGGCTCTCGCTCAACCTGCGCGGATCGGTCGACCGCACCACCTATGACGACGCGCGCGACCTGCTTGGCGGTCTCATCAGGCAAAGTTCCCGCGATGCCACGCAGCTCGGCGTCAGGGGACGCATCGGCTACGAACTGACGCCGGGCATTTCACCGTTCGTCGAGGTTTCGACCGATACCCGCGTGTTCGACGAGAAGGCCGATACACTGGGCTTCCGGCGAGGATCGGTTGGCAGCGGTGCCCGCGTGGGCTCGACCTTCGAGCTGACGCGCCTGCTCACCGGCGAAGCCTCGGTCGGCTACCAGCAGCGTTCCTATGACGATCCGCGGCTGAGGGAGCTGCGCGGCATCGTCGGTGACGCCAGCCTGATCTGGAGCGCCACGCCGCTGACCACCGTGACCCTGCGCGGCTCGACCGAACTGGCCGATACCACGGTGCCCAACGTCTCCGGCACGATCAACCGGAAGGTCAGCCTCGATGTTGCCCATGCCTTGCGCCGGAACTGGACCATCGGCGCGTTTGCGGAGGGTCAGCGCTCGGGCTTCGGGGCCGGCTCGACGGAGGATACGATCTCGGCCGGGCTGCGTACCGAGTACAAGCTGACGCGCACCACGTCGGTTCGCGCCAGCTTCACCCACGAGCGGCTGCAATCGACGGCAGCCGGTGCCGACTACACGGCCAACATCTTCCTCGTCGGCCTCAGGCTCCAGCTCTGATCAGGGCGTGCCGGATGGCCAGGCCTAATCGCCGCCCGGTCAGCCAGCCATGATGCGGGCGATTTCCGCCCTGAGATCGCCGGCGAGGTCGGGCCTTGCCATGGCATAGGCGACATTGGCCGAAAGGAACCCGATCTTCGAGCCGGTATCGTAGATCGCACCATCGAAACGGACGGCGTAGAAGGCCTCCGTCTGCGACAGGCGGATCATCGAATCGGTGAGCTGGATTTCCCCGCCGGCACCCTTCTCCTGCCGGGCCAGCAGATCGAAGATGGTCGGCTGGAGGATGTAGCGCCCGGTGATGTGCAGGTTCGAGGGCGCAGTTCCCCTGGCCGGTTTCTCGACCATTGTAGTGATCTGCGAGACCTTGGCCGCCCGGTCCGTGACACCGACAATGCCGTACTGGTGGGTCTGGTCGTCGGGAACCGGCGCGACCGCGATGTGGTTGCCGCCATGGCTGTCATAGGCCGCGATCATCTCGGCAAGGCAGCCCTTGCCCGCTGTATGGTGCAGCATGTCGGGCAGCAGCAGCGCGAACGGCTCGTCGCCGATGATGTCACGGGCGCACCAGACCGCATGGCCGAGCCCGAGCGGAGCCTGCTGGCGGGTGAAGCTGGCGCCGCCGGCAGGCAGCATGTCGGCCTTCAGCCCGTCGAGCTCGCGGGTCTTGGCGCGGCGGGCAAGCGTGTCCTCCAGCTCGTAGGCATTGTCGAAGTGATCCTCGATCATGTCCTTGTTGCGGCCTGTGACGAAGACAAAATGCTCGATCCCGGCAGCGCGGGCCTCGTCGACGACGTGCTGGACCACGGGTCGGTCGACCACGGTCAGCATTTCCTTCGGGATCGCCTTGGTGGCCGGCAAGAAACGGGTGCCGAGACCGGCAACGGGCAGGACGGCCTTGCGAATGGGCTTGTGCATGACACGGGCTCTCGGAAGAGGAGGGCAACAGACAAAGGGCAGGTGCCCCGGGGACGGGATCGGCGCTGACCTGCCGGCGGGGCAGGTGCTTCGAAGATCAAGTGCCACAGAACATCTGAAAGCAGCGTGAACAGAGCGGCCAACCCTGCGACACAACGCGGCGTTAACGGCTCGCTAACCGAACATCGGCCCTCTGGCAGAGGATCACTTTTCTACCATATGCGGTTTCAGGAACCCGCGTTGCCTTCCGCTGCCCGGAGATTGTCATGACAGCTGCCTTTCGCTCTCCTGCGCCTGTGCGCTTGCCTTCGATGACGCCTCTGGAATCGTCCCGGCGGCTGCTGCCCCGGTTGTCATTGCTGCTGGGTCTGGCGCTGAGCGCGGTCTTTTTGCCGGTTCAGGCAGCGCTCGCACAAGGCGCTGCCCCACGCAGCGAAAGCGACCAGGGCGGTGCCTTCCAGCGTTTCCTGCAGGGCCTCTGGCCGTTGGCCCAGGCGCGTGGCGTATCGCGAGCCACGTTCGATGCTGCCTTTCGCGGGGTCACGCCGGACGCGTCGATCATTGCCCTGACCCGCAAGCAGTCGGAGTTCGTGGCACCGATCTGGACTTATCTGACCAATGCGGTCGGCGGCTCGCGCATCCCGCGCGGGCAGGCCGCCATGCAGACGCATGCTGCCGCGCTTGCCAGCATCGAGCAGACCTATGGCGTGCCCAAGGAGATCGTGGTTGGAATCTGGGGCATGGAAACGGGCTACGGCTCGTTCAAGGGCGACAAGGACGTGATCCGCTCCCTTGCGACGCTGGCATCAGCGCGCTACCGGGGCGATTTCTTCCGCGACGAGTTGCTGGTTGCGCTCGAAATGCTGCAAAAGGGGCTGGCTGAGCGCGCCGAGATGCGCGGTTCCTGGGCCGGCGCGATGGGCCATACCCAGTTCATGCCTTCGAGCTACATGAAGCACGCCGTCGGTTTTCGCGGCGGCCATGCCGATGTCTGGGACACACCCGCTGACGCGCTTGCCTCGACGGCAAACTATCTCCGGTCGTTCGGCTGGACACCGGGGTTGCCCTGGGGCTTTGAGGTCACGCTTCCGGAGGGCTACAACTACGCGCTGCTGCGCGGCTCGTTTGCCAGCTTCGCGCAGGCCGGTGTGACGCGCGCCAACGGCTCTCGCCTGCCATCTTCCGGTGAGGCACGGCTGTTCTTTCCGGCCGGCCATACCGGGCCTGTTTTCTTGCTGACCTCGAACTTCGACGTCATCAAGACCTACAATTCGTCCGATGCCTATGCACTGGGTGTCGGTCATCTCGGCGACCGGATCGCAGGGCGCGCGGTGATCCAGGGCGACTGGCCGGTCTCGCAGCAGAGGCTCGGCAAGGCGCAGGTGCAGGATCTGCAACGGCGGCTGAAGCGGCTGGGGTTCTATGCTGGCGACGGGGACGGGCGTGTCGGCTCAGGAACCCGCGAGGCCGTGCGCCAGTATCAGCAGCGCCACAGGCTGATCCCCGATGGCTATCCGACGCCGCAATTGCTGACGCGGCTGCAAGCCGGAAGCTGACGCGGAAGCCCAAGACGTGCTAGACGTGGCTGATGGCCGCAACAGGGTTCGCCAACAGGGTTCGCTTCGTGATCATCCAGCTCCGTTCAGCAATGTCCGTGATGTTGGCGGTCCTTTTCATGCTGGCGACCGCCGGCCCTTCCGTCAACGCGCAGAGCGACAATTCGGGCCTTTACGCCATCATCAATTCCTTGCCGGCCCAGCGTTCGGGGCCGCGCATCCTTGGTGTGCCGCGTGAGCGGGCCCGCGCCCCGGTTCGCCGCGTGCTGGAGCCGGGGATGGTGCCGCTGGCCGGGGCTCCGGTCGAGCCGCTGCCCAAGGTCGACCCGACGACGTTTGTCGTGGTGCTCGGCGACACGCTCGGGGAATTGCTGGCCGGCGGGCTGGACGATGCCCTCGGCGATGTGCCGACCGCCACGGTGATCCGCAAGACCAGGGCCGATTCGGGCCTCGTTCGCAGCGATTTCCATGACTGGCCGAAGGTCGTGAGGGAGCTCCTGGCCAGCGATCAGAAGGTCACGCTTGGCGTCATGCTGCTCGGCGCCAATGACCGGCAGGCGATCCGCGAAGGGGATGTGACCCACGAGCCGCTGAGCGAGCGCTGGCGCGAGCTTTACCGTGACCGGATCGATGCCGTCGTGCAGGCCTTCGCCGAACGGCGCGTGCCGCTGATCTGGGTGGGTGCTCCGCCGATGCAGAACGGCCGGCTTTCCGCCGATCTGGTCATGCTCAACGAGATCTACCGGCAGCGCAGCGAGCGGGCCGGCGCGGTCTATGTCGATCTGTGGCAAGGTTTCGTCGATGCGGAGAACCGCTACAGCGCCAGCGGACCCGACCTTTCCGGGCAGGTCGCCCGTCTGCGCACCGGCGATGGCGTGCACTTCACCCGCGCCGGGGCACGCAAGGCCGCCCATTTTGCCGATGTGGCACTGCGCCGCATCTTGCCGGACGTGTCCGGCGGGCCGGTCCTGGCGTCGCCTTTCCCCGGTGTATCACCGCAAGGCCTGCCATTGCCGCCCGGCAGCGAGGCAGCGACGCTGCTGCCCGAACTGCAGCCGGGCGGTATCGAGCGGATGGTCGACCAGATCGCTCGGCTCAGCAACGGTCTCGAACCGATCAGGCTGCCTGACATCAAGGTCAAGCCTGTGGCCGGGCCCGTCCTGCCGCTGACCGGGCCTGCCGTGGCGGGAGGCGGAGCGCTGGTGTCCACACTCGGCGCGGCGCGCGGCACAGGCCCGGAAGCGAGCCTGCTCAACAGGGTGTTCGAGGATGGCAAGGCTCCGCCGCCTGCCGCCGGCCGCGCCGACGATTTCCGCTGGCCGAGAACGCCCTGACGGAACCTTGCCGCCGTCTCTTGGCTGGCGGCCAGATGGTGTGATCGCAGAGCGGACTCTCTCCTGCGAGACGTTCCCGCAAGATGCCTCCGATATGCTTCCCGATGTCAGCGCGGGAGCGTGGTTGCGCCCATCAGGCTTTCGTCGATGGCGCGGGCAGCCTGCCGGCCCTCACGGATGGCCCAGACCACGAGCGACTGACCCCGGCGCATGTCGCCTGCGACAAAGACCTTGTCGCGGGAGGTGCGGTAGCTCATGTCGTCCGCCACGACATTGCGGCGCTTGTCTGTTGTCACGCCGGCCTCGGTGATCATGCCATCGAGGATCGAGCCAGAGAAGCCGATCGCGAGGAAGACCAGGTCGGCCTTGATCACGAATTCGGTGCCGGGAATGGGCTGCCGCTTCTCGTCGACGCGGGCGCAGACCACGCCCGTGGCCTTGCCGTTCTTGCCCTCGATGCGCAGCGTGGCGGCCTGGAACTCGCGTTCGGCCCCTTCGGCCTGGCTTGACGAGGTGCGCATCTTGGTCGGCCAGTACGGCCAGACCATCAGCTTGTCCTCGATCTGGGGCGGCTTCGGACGGATGTCGAGCTGGGTGACCTGCAAGGCTCCCTGACGGAAGGAGGTGCCGATGCAGTCGGACGCGGTGTCGCCGCCGCCGATGACCACGACATGCTTGCCGCTCGCGACGATTGGGGTTTCTCCGGAGATGTCCTCGCGGTTCACGCGCCGGTTCGATTGGGTCAGGAATGGCATGGCGTAATGCACGCCGGCCAAGTCTGAACCGGGCAGTTCAGGATCGCGAGGCCATTCAGCGCCGCCCGCCATCAGCACGGCATCGAAATCGCGCAACAGGTCGGCGAACGGCATGGTGATACCGACATTGACGCCGTAGTGGAATGTCACGCCTTCCGCCGTCATCTGCTCGGTGCGGCGGTCGATATGGTGCTTCTCCATCTTGAAATCGGGAATGCCATAGCGCAGCAGCCCGCCGGCTTTCGGCTCGCGCTCGAAGACATGAACATCGTGCCCGACACGGGCCAACTGCTGGGCCGCCGCCATGCCGGCGGGGCCTGAGCCGATGATGGCGACGCGCTTGCCGGTCCGGGCCGACGGCACCTGCGGCGTGATCCAGCCATTCTCCCAGGCCTTGTCGGCGATGGCCTGCTCGATGGTCTTGATGGTGACAGGGGCATTTTCGAGGTTGAGCGTGCAGGCTTCCTCGCAAGGTGCCGGGCAAATGCGGCCGGTGAACTCGGGAAAATTATTGGTCGAGTGCAGGTCGCGCGCGGCCTCTTCCCAACGCCCGGAATAGACCAGATCGTTCCAGTCCGGAATCTGGTTCATCACCGGGCAGCCGGTCGGGCCGTGGCAATAGGGGATGCCGCAATCCATGCAGCGGGCCGCCTGCTTCTGCAGGTCCTTGTCCTCCAGCGGAAGCGTGAACTCGCGGAAATGCCGCACGCGGTCGCCGGCGAGCTGATACTTCTGCTCCTGCCGGTCGAATTCGAGAAAACCTGTAACCTTGCCCATGACGTGCCCTTGTTATTCCGCCGCCTGCATCGTCCGCGCTGCTTCCATTTCCTTCAGCGCGCGCTTGTATTCCACTGGCATGATCTTGACGAACTTCGCCCGATGGATCGGCCAGTTGTCGATGATCTGCCGGGCCCGTTCGGAGCCCGTGTAGTCGAGGTGGTTCTGGATGAGCTGGAGGAGCCGCTCCTCGTCGTGCTTCGACATGTCGGTGTGCACATCGACGCGGCCCTTGTGCTCCAGATCGCCGCCATGGTGATGCAGCCGGTCCATCAGTTCTTCCTCTTCCGGAACCGGCTCGAGGTCGACCATGGATAGGTTGCAGCGCTGGCGGAAATCCCCGGCCTCATCCAGCACATAGGCCACGCCGCCGGACATGCCGGCTGCGAAGTTGCGACCCGTCTGGCCGAGCACCACGACAACGCCGCCGGTCATGTACTCGCAGCCATGATCGCCCGTGCCTTCAACCACCGCGATTGCGCCGGAGTTGCGCACGGCGAAGCGCTCGCCCGCGACGCCGCGGAAGTAGCACTCGCCCGAGATCGCGCCATAGAGCACGGTGTTGCCGACGATGATCGAGTCTTCCGGCACCGCGCGCGACCGAGGATCGGGCTTGATGATCAGCTTGCCGCCTGACAGGCCCTTGCCGACATAGTCGTTGGCCTGCCCGGTCAGTTCCAGCGTGACGCCTGCCGCGACCCATGAGCCGAAGGACTGGCCTGCCGTGCCGCTGAGCCTGACGGTGATGGTGTCGTCAGCAAGCCCCTCATGGCCATAAAGCGCAGCAACCCGGCCAGACAGCATGGCCCCGGTGGTGCGATCGGTGTTGTTGATCGCAGCCTCGATCACCACAGGCGTCTGGGTGTTGATGGCCTGTTCGGCCTTGGCAATCAGCATGCGGTCAAGCACGTCGTCAATCGGGTGAACCTGACGGTCGACGTGCCTGATCGCCACGTCAGGGCCCATGTCCGGCTTGTGGAAGATGCGGCTGAAGTCCAACCCCTTGGCCTTCCAGTGGCTGATGGCCGGGTTCTTGTCGAGCAGGTCGGAGCGCCCGACGAGTTCGTCGAAGCGGGTCATGCCGAGTTCGGCCATCATCTCGCGGACTTCCTCGGCGACGAAGAAGAAGTAGTTGATGACGTGCTCGGGAAGGCCCTTGAAGCGCTTGCGCAGCACCGGATCCTGCGTGGCGACGCCGACAGGGCAGGTGTTGAGGTGGCACTTGCGCATCATGATGCACCCGGCCGCGATCAGCGGCGCGGTCGAAAAACCGAACTCGTCGGCCCCGAGCAACGCACCGATGACCACATCCCGGCCCGTCTTGAGCCCGCCATCGACCTGCAGCGCGATGCGGCCACGCAGCTTGTTGAGCACCAGGGTCTGGTGGGTTTCGGCAAGGCCCATTTCCCAAGGGCTGCCGGCGTGCTTCAGCGAGGTCAGCGGGGATGCTCCGGTGCCGCCCTCGAAGCCCGAGATGGTGATGTGGTCGGCACGCGCCTTGGCGACGCCGGCGGCGACCGTGCCGACACCGACCTCGGAGACGAGCTTGACCGAGACATCGGCCTTCGGATTGACGTTCTTGAGATCGAAGATCAGCTGGGCGAGGTCTTCGATCGAATAGATGTCGTGGTGGGGCGGCGGGGAGATCAGCCCGACCCCCGGTGTGGAATGGCGCACCTTGGCGATCTTGGCATCAACCTTGTGGCCCGGAAGCTGGCCGCCTTCGCCCGGCTTGGCCCCTTGCGCGATCTTGATCTGCATCACGTCGGCGTTGACCAGATACTCGGTGGTGACACCGAAGCGGCCCGAGGCAACCTGCTTGATGGCGCTGCGCTTGGACTTGCCGTTGGGCAGCACGCGGAAGCGTTCGGCTTCCTCGCCGCCTTCGCCTGTGTTGGACTTGGCACCGATGGCGTTCATGGCCAGTGCGAGAGTCTCGTGGGCCTCCTTCGAGATCGAGCCATAGGACATGGCCCCCGTCGCAAAGCGCTTGACGATGTCCTTGGCCGGTTCGACATCGGCCAGAGCGACCGGATGTGCGCCGCGTTCGGCAGCCGTCTTGATGTGGAACAGGCCGCGGATGGTGGTCAGCCGCTCGTTCTGCTCGTTCACCATCCGGGCGAATTCGCGGTACTTGTCGTCGGCATTCATGCGCACGGCATGCTGGAGCGTGGCGACGTTGTCGGGCGTCCAGGCATGGTCCTCGCCGCGCAGGCGGTAGGCGTATTCGCCGCCGACATCGAGCGAATGCAGCAGCACCGGGGAGGCCCCGAAGGCATCGGCATGCCGACGTGCCGTCTCCTCGGCGATTTCAGCAAGGCCAACGCCCTCAATGGTCGAAGAGGTGCCGAAGAAGTAGCGTCCGATCAGTTCGCCCGAGAGGCCGACTGCGTCGAAGATCTGCGCGCCGCAATAGGACTGGTAGGTCGAGATGCCCATCTTCGACATGACCTTGAGCACGCCCTTGCCGATCGACTTGATGAAGCGCTTGACGACCTCATTCTCATCGACCTCGGGCGGGAATTCGCCGCGGGCATGGGCATCCTCGAGGCTTTCGAAGGCGAGGTAGGGGTTGATCGCTTCGGCACCATAGCCGGCAAGGCAGCAGAAGTGGTGGATCTCGCGCGGCTCGCCCGACTCGACCACCAGCCCGACCGAGGTGCGCAGCCCCTTGCGGATCAGGTGATGATGCACGGCCGCCGTGGCCAGAAGGGCCGGGATCGGGATGCGGTCTGGCCCGACCATGCGGTCCGAGAGCACGATGATGTTGTAGCCGCCGTGGACAGCCGCCTCCGACCGCTCGCAGAGCCGTTCCAGCGCCCCTTCGAGGCCGGCAGCGCCTTCGCGGGCCGGATAGGTCGTGTCGAGGGTCTTGGTGTCGAAGCGGTCTTCGTAATGGCCGATGCAACGGATCTTCTCGAGATCCTCGTTGGTCAGGATCGGCTGGCGCACCTCAAGCCGCTTGCGCTTGGAAGCGCCGGTCAGGTCGAGGATGTTCGGGCGCGGGCCGATGAACGACAGCAGGCTCATCACCAGTTCCTCGCGGATCGGATCGATCGGAGGGTTGGTGACCTGGGCGAAGTTCTGCTTGAAATAGGTGTAGAGCAGCTTGGACTTCGACGACAGGGCCGAGATCGGCGTGTCGGTGCCCATCGAGCCCACGGCTTCCTGGCCGGTGACAGCCATCGGGGCCATCAGCAGCTTGAGGTCTTCCTGCGTGTAGCCAAAGGCCTGTTGCTTATCGAGCAAGGCGACATCAGTCCGTGAGGCGCGTGGCTCGACGGGTGGCAGGTCCTCGATCACGATCTGGGTGCGCCTGATCCACTCCTTGTAGGGGTTGGCGCTGGCCAGCGATGCCTTCATCTCGTCATCGGAGATGATGCGGCCCTGTTCGAGGTCGATCAGCAGCATCTTGCCGGGCTGGAGACGCCACTTGCGGACGATGCTTTCCTCCCTGATCGGCAGCACGCCCATCTCGGAGGCCAGAACGACGAGGCCATCATCGGTCTCGAGGAAGCGCGCCGGGCGCAGGCCGTTCCGGTCCAGCGTCGCGCCGATCTGGCGGCCATCGGTGAAGGCGATGGCGGCGGGGCCGTCCCACGGCTCCATCAGCGCGGCGTGATACTCATAGAAGGCGCGCCGCTCCTCGCTCATCAGCGGGTTGCCGGCCCAGGCTTCCGGCACCAGCATCATCATCGCGTGGGCGAGGCTGTAGCCGCCGCGGCAGAGGAATTCGAGCGCATTGTCGAAACAGGCCGTGTCCGACTGGCCTTCATAAGAGATCGGCCAGAGCTTGGAGATGTCATTGCCAAACAGGGGCGAGTCGACCGTCGCCTGCCGCGCCGCCATCCAGTTGACGTTGCCGCGCAGGGTGTTGATCTCGCCGTTGTGCGCCACCATCCGGTAAGGGTGCGCCAGCCGCCATGACGGGAAGGTGTTGGTGGCAAACCGCTGGTGGACCA
Organism: Hyphomicrobiales bacterium; assembly: GCA_027487245.1. GTDB lineage: Bacteria > Pseudomonadota > Alphaproteobacteria > Rhizobiales > Beijerinckiaceae > Allobosea. The sequence goes on along the minus strand of JAIYDY010000079.1, from coordinate 28,660 downwards.
GCGCCAGCGCCGATTCAAAGCGCTCGTCCTGGAGATCGCGGTAGTAGCTGCCGAGCTGGTTCACCAGAACCATGCCCTTGTAGACGATGGTCCGGCAGGACAGCGACACCGGATAATACTGCGCGGTTGCCCGGTCCTGGCGCTTGTAGATCTTGTTGGACACCGACTTGCGCAGGACGAACAGGCGGCGCTCGAACTCGTCGGTATCGGCGATGCCCTCGCCGCGCCCGACGATGAGCTGCATCTGGACCGGTTCGGTGGCCAGAACGGCTTCACCAAGGTCCGAATTGTCGACCGGCACCTGACGCCAGCCAAGGAAGACCTGACCTTCCTCGGTCACGGTCTGGGCGATGACGCTTTCGCACAGCGCGCGAATGTCAGGATCGCGCGGCATGAAGAAATGGCCGATGGCGTAGTGGCCCGTCTCGGGCAGCGTGATGCCGAGCTTGGCGCATTCCTCGCTGAAGAAGCGGTGCGGGATCTGCACCAGGATGCCGCAGCCATCGCCCAGCTTGGGGTCGGCACCGACAGCCCCGCGATGGTCGAGGTTGTGCAGGATCTGCAGGCCCTGCTGCACGATGGCGTGGGACTTGCGGTTCTTCATGTCGGCAATGAAGCCGACGCCGCAGGCATCCTTCTCGTTCGAGGGATCATAAAGGCCCTGACGAAGCGGCATGTCGGGATTGGTCAGCACGAACGGGCCTTGGTCAGCCGCCTGTCTGGTTTCGAAACCGCTCATCGCAAACCCCTCCACCGCTCGCATCCCGGCACGGACGCGCGTGTTGCCCATCGCACAGATTACCCTGCCGGTTGAGTCCTTTTGCCGACTCTCAGGCAGTTATTTCAAGGAAGAAGCGGGGTGCTTTCGCCGGCGCCTCGCGTCTTCCGCGGGCGCTGTCCTGGCCCGTCGATCAGGCCGGCTTGCGCCCGGTCATGCCGACCGTTTTGCGGTCAGCGCGTTTGAGAGCCTTCTTGGCAGTGATGCTGGCGCACAGCGACATGTCATCTCTCAGGCGGTTGCAAGGCGGGGCGCGATGGTCCGGGAGAACCGCAGCGCTATTACGACAGCAATACTGTCCTAATATGAGGCGAACATGACAGATTGTCCGAGCCTGCGCAAGGGGCACGTTTGCCCGAAAAGGCAGCAAAAAGACTGTCTCTCCCTCAATTAAGGTCATAAAAGTACCCAAGTCGCGGCAAGACCGGTCTGGTCGTGACCTGCACGTGCCGATGGCAGGGCAGGGAGCCGGCAGGCAAAAAGCTTGCGCGTGCTTGTGAAAACGAACCCAGCCGGGCTATGAGCGAGGCTGCGGGCATGATCCGGCTTCGCAGGAATGATGACGCCGCATGACCTTCAATTTCGCCAGTGACAATGCCGTGGGTGCCAGCACCAAGGTGATGGCCGCGCTCGAAGCGGCGAACGCCGGGCCTGCGCTGGCTTATGGCCAGGACCCATGGACCGCACGGGTCGAGGCTGCGATGTCCGAGCTGTTCGAGCGCGAGGTGGCGGTTTCGCTGCTGGCGACCGGCACCGCCGCCAATGCGCTGGCGCTGGCCTGTGTCACCCAGCCGTGGGGCGCGGTGCTGACCCATGAGGAAAGCCATATTGCCGATGACGAGTGTGGCGCCCCGGAATTCTTCACGAATGGCGCGAAGCTGGTCGGGCTAAAGGGCGCTGGCTCGAAGCTCACGCCAGACATCGTCACAGCGCAGCTGGCGCGCATGCCGCACGGCGCGGTCAAGCAGGTTCAGCCGCAATGCCTTTCGATTACGCAGACGACCGAGAGCGGGCTTGTCTACCAGCCGTCCGAAGTGGCAGCTCTGGCGGAAGCGATCCGGCCACGCGGTCTGGCGCTGCACATGGATGGTGCGCGCTTTGCCAATGCGGTCGTTGCGCTGGGCTGCACGCCGGCCCAGATCACCTGGAAGGCGGGTGTCGACGTGCTGAGCTTCGGAGCGACCAAGAACGGGGCCTGGGCCGCCGAGGCGGTCGTGTTCTTCGATCCGGCGCGGGCGGAGCAGATGCCGTGGCGACGCAAGCGTTCCGGCCACACCGTCTCGAAAGGGCGTTTCGTGGCGGCGCAGTTCGAGGCCCTGCTGCATGATGGCCACTGGCTGGACCTGGCCCAGCGGTCGAACGAGCGGGCAGCACGCCTTGCCGGCGGACTGGCGACGGTTCCGGGGATCCGGCTCGGCTGGCCCTGCGAGGCCAATGCGGTGTTCGGCATCATGCCTCTGGATCTGGCGGCGTCCTTACGGGCCCGAGGCGCACTGTTCTATGACTGGACCGACCGCTCGTTGCCGGAAGGCGAGGCCTTGCGCCCGGGCGAAGGCATCTTCCGCTTCGTCTGCTCGTTTGCCACCACCGAGCAGGACGTCGACGGATTCGTCGCGGCCGCGCGTTCTGTCGCTGCGGTGGGCTGACAGAGCGGCTCGCCATCAGGCTCGATCTGCCCTGAGGCCGCCGCAAACGTGGTTAATCAACAGTTCATGGTCCCTCGATCAGGTTGGGGCTGGAATGCAGCGCTCGCCGTTGGCGAGTGGCAGGATCGTGGCTGGAGGCGTTGTGGTCGCATGGGACGCAGAATGGTGAAATCGGGCGCTCCGGTCTTCGTCGCAAGGCTGTCGCTGGCGGCGTCCGTTGCGATTTGTCTGGCCATACCTTCTCAGGCGCAGGCCCAGTTCATCCTGCGTCCGCCCGGTCTTTTGCTGCCGGGTCCGGCCGTTGCCTACGGGTTGCCGTTCACGATGCCCTACCGGCATGCGCCCTTGCCGCCAGCGGACATCGTCGAAATTCTCGCTGAGGAGTATCATTTCCGGCGCGTGGCCCGGCCGCAATTCGCCGGCGGGGTCTATCTGGTGGACGGCGTCGATGATGCCGGTTCTGCCGTAAGGGCACATGTAAGCGCCTACAATGGGCGTCTGCTGCAGGTCGACGTGTTGCAGCACCAGCGTCTTGCACGCCTGCCTGCCACGCCAGAGACCCAGCGCGCCATTCCCTTTCCGCCGCGCCGGCCGGCGATCGCCACGCCGGGTGCGACATCCACCGGACCTGCCGCCGCGCCTGCGCTCTCGCCTTCGCTGTCGTCACCGATCGTGCCACTCAGCCGCGAACCGCGCATTGTCGATCCGGCCCAGACGAGGGGACTGGATGAGCCTGACCGAAACCCGCCTCTGGCCACGCCCGACCGGACAGCATCGTCTGATCCGGGTTGAGGGAAGGCGCGATCCTTTCGGACCGCGCCTCATGCTGCGCAATGGCAGCGGCCGTCAGGCGGCCTTGCGGACCGGCTTGGCGGATGCCTCGATCAGCGTCGCCGATCCGGCTTGGCCGATCGGGATGACCCGGGGCTTCTTGGCCTCCGGCACTTCACGCACGAGATCGATATGCAGGAGGCCGTGCTCGAGCGCGGCGCCCGTGACCTGGACATGGTCGGCAAGCTGGAAACGACGCTCGAAGGCGCGTGAGGCGATGCCCTGATGCAGGACCTCGGTCTTGCCCTTGTCTTCCGTCGCGGCCTTCTCGCCACGCACCGAAAGCAGGTTCTCCTTCACTTCAAGCGACAGGTCGGCTTCGCTGAAGCCGGCAACGGCAATCGAGATGCGATAGGCGTTCTCGTCGCTGCGCTCAATGTTGTAGGGCGGATAAGCGGGGGTGTTGTCGACGCCGGCTGCCTGATCAAGCATGGAAAACAGCCGGTCAAAGCCGATGGTCGAACGATAGAGAGGCGAAAGGTCATAGCTGCGCATGATGCACTCCTTTGAAGCTGCATGAGTTGGTAGCTGTTGCGATCAGCCCGCCCCCGGGGGGCACGGGCCTTGGTCCTTGGTCATGCGTCCATTGTGTGGCCCGCACGTCATTTCAGGTGGGCGTGTGGTTTTGGCTTTTCAAGAGGCCAAGCTCAGGCCCATAACAGGAGACCGCAGGGCCGCGCAGGCTGGGGCGTTGTTGTCCATGTGGCTTGCAGCGGCCTTGCCAACCATGATCCCAGAAACCACGAACCCGAAATCGATGGTATCGCAGCGATGGCGCTGAACGAACTTCAAGGCATCGACAGCTACCCGGTGCCCTCGCAGCCGCAGGTCGCGGTCGTGTCAGCGCGTGACGGGATTGGCCTGCGCACGGCGCGCTGGCGCCCCACGGCGCGCAAGGGCGCAAAGGGCAGCGTCCTGGTCGTGGCCGGGCGCGCCGAGTTCATCGAGCGCTACAGCGAGGTCATCGCCGAATTGCGCCGGCGCGGTTTCCATGTCGCGAGTTTCGACTGGCGCGGGCAGGGCGGCTCGGACCGGACGGTTTCCAACATCCGCAAGGGCCACGTGCGCCGCTTCGACGATTACCTGCTCGATCTTGACGTGGTCTTCGCGGAGGTCATGGCCAGGCTGCCGAAGCCGTGGTTCGTCCTCGCCCATTCGATGGGCGCTGCGCTCTGCCTCGAAGCGGCGCGGCAGAACCGCTTGCCGGTGAGCCGGCTGGTTGCGTTGGCACCGATGGTGGGGCTGTCGATGGTCGAGCGGCCGGGGCTCGCCCGCTCGGCTGCGGCCATCCTCGACGGGTTGCTGCTTGGTTCGAGCTTCGTGCCCGGCGGGGGGGAGACGTCGATCGCGACCAAGCCGTTTGCCGGCAACCGCCTGACCAGCGACCCTGACCGGTATGCACGCAACGCTACGCTGTCAGCGGCGCGGCCCCATCTGGCCGTGGGTGATCCGACCGTGCGCTGGGTGCACGAGGCCTTCCGCTTCATGGAGCACATGAGCGCCCCGGCGACGCCGCTCGATGTCCGCGTGCCAACGCTGGTGATTGCCGCCGGCGCGGACCCCGTGGTCGACACGTCCTCGGTCGAGCGTTTCGCGGCGAGGCTCAAGACGGGCCTTGCGCTGGTGCTGCCGGGATCGCGCCACGAGATCCTGCACGAGAACGACGACATCCGCGCCGCTTTCTGGGCAGCCTTCGATGCCTTCGTGCCGGGCGAGACAGCCCTCCCAGCAGCCTTGCCGGCATCAGCCGTTCAGCATGGCCAGGGCAGCCTGGTGGATGCGGCGATCGCCGGCGGCGATGATGCGCCCGCCACTGGCGGCTGAACCGCCATCCCAGTTGGTGATGATGCCGCCGGCACCCTCGATGATCGGGATCAGCGCGACAATGTCATAAGATTGCAGGCCAGCCTCGATCACGAGGTCGACATGGCCTGCGGCCAACATGCAGTAGGCGTAGCAATCGCAGCCGAACCGCGCGAGACGGCTGGCTTTCTCGACGCGCTCGAAGGCCTTTCGATCCGCCGGCACAAACTGCCGTGGCGAGGTCGTCATCACGGTGGCTTCGGCCAGGCTGGCACAGGTGCGGACCCTGAGGCTGCGCGAGCCATCAGGCCCGGCATAGTTGGCCGACTGGCCATCGCCGAAATAGCGCTCGCGGGTGAAGGGCTGGTGCATCATGCCGTAGGCCGGCACGCCGCCTCGCATCAGGCCGATCAGCGTGCCCCAGACGGGCAGACCCGAGACGAAGGCGCGCGTGCCGTCGATCGGATCGAGCACCCAGACAAATTCCGCATCGGCCCGCTCCGAGCCGAATTCTTCGCCGACAATGCCATGGCCGGGAAAGGTCTCCTTGATCATCCGGCGCATCACCATCTCGGCGGCGCGGTCGCCTTCGGTCACCGGATCGAAGCTGCCGTCGCCAGCCTTGTTGTGGCTGGTCATCGCCGTGCGGAAGAAGGGCATGATCGCCTCGCCGGACCGCGTGGCAAGATCGTTGACGAAACGGGCAAAATCCACCGCTGACATGACAGGCATCCTTCTGCTGCGGGCATGCCGCCTGCCCAGCAGTAGTGCAGCGCGCAACAAAGGGAAATCAGGTTTGCGCATCAAAGGCCCGCCTTGCGCAAAAACAGGGCTTGACAGGCCGGACGGAAATGTTCCTCTTATGTTCCAAGAACGGAGCATGAACGATGACAGCCTTGGCATTTCGGGAACCCGATCAGGTCGCCTTCGATTTCGACGCCGCGCGCCAGCCGCAGGAATTGCCGCTGCGCTCGCTCGAACGGTGCCATACCAGCCGCTTCACGGCGTGGCGCGGACGTTCGGGCCGGCGCTATGTGGCGTCGTCCTTCGCGGTGCGGGACAGCGAGGCGCTGTGCTTTGCCGACAGCGTGCTGATCGCGGTGCGGCGCGATCGCTCGATCATCAGCGTGCGTGAAGCCGGCCCGTGGGGCCTCGAGGCTGCCACGATGCGCTGGCGCGACGAGGTCGAGGCTGCCGGCGCGAGCGAGATCCATGTTCATCTGATTGCCGCCACCGCCGAAGAGCGCCGGAAGGTGGTGGCTGATCTGACGCCCGTGCATTGAGCAATGGCTGTCCGGGTCTGTCAGTTCCGCGGCGTTCCGTGTCGCAGCGCGCGGGCCAGCCATGACAGGACAGGATCATTGAGGCCCATGTCCAGCAACTGGTCATGGGTTCTCAGCACATAGTCCGGGTTTGGTCCCGAGACGCCATGTCCCTGATGGATGTGATGCAGCAGGCGCTCGCGGTCGAGCCTTCCGGCATACTGGGCATGGCTGGAATCGACGATGTAGGTCAGCGCCAGCTGGCGGGCCCCGCTCTGGAGCGTGATCGGCGCGATGCGCTCGACATAGACCGAAGTCACCTGCTCACGCTCGCGCAGGTAGGCGATGGTGTCGGCGGCATGGGCGTGGTGCACGCGATAGGCGAGGCCCTTGCATGAACCGCCCCTGTCCAGCCCCATGACGAGGCCCGGTTTGTCGGGGGTGCCCCGGTGGACGTGGGAATAGACGCACAGGGAGCGGTGAAATCCGGACAACCGGGCCACCTGGCGCTCCTCGAAGGCGAACCCCGGCCTCCACATCAGGGAGCCGTAGCCGAAGACCCAGAGATCCTCGCCCGATGCCGGTCCTGCGTTCGGGATGGCCGTCATCTGCTCCCCTTGTTTTGTCTCGCACTCGTGCCGATGCGGCGCTATCAACAATGCTTCAACGATGCAATCGGGCCACCCTGTCCCATGACCGAACATGACCACGTTTCCGCAGGATCAGGGCAACAGAGCCTGTCAGACGGGTCTTCTTCCCGGCGCGGCTTCCGGTGGGGTCTGTATCTGCCGCTGATCCTGCTGGCGCTGGTCGTTGCCGGGTGGAGCGCCTTCTGGTTTGCGGCCCGCAGTCTTGTTGGCAATGGCATCGATCAGGCGATGGCCGATGCCCGCGCGCGCGGGGATGTCTGGACGTGTGCCGAGCGCAGCATCTCCGGCTATCCGTTCCGGATCGAGGTGCGCTGCCGGGATGTGACCCTGGCCCGAAACAGCACGGTCGGCGTGGTCACGCTCTCATCCGGCCCGCTCGTCGCCATCGGCCAGCCGCACACGCCCAACCATGTCATCGTGCAAGGGGCTGGCCCTCTCAGGGTGCAACTCGCCGACGGGCAGCGGATCGAGGTCCGGTGGGATCTCGCCGAAGCCAGCCGCCGCACGCGTTCGGGCCAACTCGAACGCCTGTCGCTCGACGTGCGCAAGCCCGCATTCAGCCTGACCAGGCCGGACGGAACCGTCTCGACCTATGTCGCCCGGCAGTTCGAAGGCCATGTCCGCCGCAATCCGGCTCGCCCGGAAGTGGACAAGGCCCAGGATCTGTTCGTGCGCATTGCCCAGATGTCGGCGGGCGATCTCGATGCCCTGCTCGGCGACGCCAATCCATCTGACATCGACCTGCAGGCCACGACCACCCAGGCCGACCTGCTCGCAAAGGGCCTGACGCCGGCTGCCCTCGAAGCCTGGCGACTGGCAAGCGGGAAGTTCGATCTGACGCGCTTTTCCCTCAAGAAGGGCATCAAGCTGATCGAGGCCACGGGCACGTTCGGTCTTGATGATGCCCGCCGGCTGGAGGGGCGGATCGAACCTGCGGCGGCGAACATCGACCAGTTCGCGGGTATCAGGCTGCGCGGCGGGGCCATGGATTTTGCCAGCGCCCTTTCGGGGCGCCCGCAGCCGGCGAGCCCGGACGGCGCACGGCCACTGCCGACGATCGACATCAGGGGCGGGCGCGTCGGCTTCGGTCCGATCAGGCTGCCCCTGCCGCCCCTGCAGCCGTTGTATTGACGCCGAGCAGCCGGACCCTGCGTCAACAGGTTCAGGGTGGAATGGTTCAGGGTGGACTTGCAGGCCCCGTGCGCCGGAGCAGGAACACCGCCTGCTGCCCGAACAGGTTCCAGAACCACCACGGTGCCTTCACCCCGATATCGCTGCCAGAGGCATTGAGGGCGACGGCGCGCTCGGTGACCGCGCCCAGCGTGTCGCACAATCCGACGAAATCGCGGATCGTGCAGAAATGGATGTTGGGCGTGTCGTGCCAGGTTTCCGGCAGGTTGCTGGTCACCGGCATCCGTCCCTTGAAGGCGAGTTGGGCCCGGATGTTCCAGTGCCCGAAGTTGGGGAACGAGACGATGGCGCGCCGGCCGATCCGCAGCATGTTTTCAAGGACACGGCGCGGGGCGCGGGTCGCCTGGATGGTCTGCGACAGGATGACATAGTCAAACGCGTCGTCGGGATAATCGCCAAGATCGGTGTCCGCATCACCCTGGATGACGGACAATCCGCGCGCCACGCAGCCGGCGACCCCTTCACGGGACAACTCGATGCCGCGTGCGTCGACATGGCGCCGCGACGCGAGCAGTGCCAGCAGGGCTCCGTCGCCGCAGCCGACATCAAGCACCTTGCTGCCGGGCTCCACCATGTCGGCGATCAGGCTCAGGTCAATCCGGACGTCACTCATGCCAGGCCTCGTGCGCGGGCGGCAGCGCCGATGAACCCGCGCAACGTCGCGAAGAGTTCAGGCTCGTCGAGCAGGAAGGCATCGTGACCCTTGTCGCTCTCCAGTTCAACGAACGAGACCGAGGCCCCGGAAGCGTTCAGCGCATGCACGATGGCACGCGAATCGGAGGTGGGAAAGAGCCAGTCCGAGGTGAAGGAGGCCACGCAGAAACGGGTCTTCGAGCCGGCGAAGGCCTTGGCCAGAACCCCGCCATGGTCGGCTGCAAGGTCGAAGTAGTCCATGGCGCGGGTCAGATAGAGGTAGGAGTTGGCGTCGAAACGCTCGACAAAGCTGATGCCCTGATAGCGCAGGTAGCTTTCCACCTGAAAATCGGCGTCGAAGGTAAAGGTGCGGGCCTCCCGATCCTGGAGGTTGCGGCCGAACTTGCGATGCAGCGCTGCCTCGGACAGGTAGGTGATGTGCGCGCCCATGCGGGCCACCGACAACCCCTTGGAGGGGCGCTTGGCACCGTCGAGATAACGTCCCCCTTGCCAGTCGGGATCTGCCATGACGGCCTGACGCCCGACCTCGTGGAAGGCGATGTTCTGCGCCGAATGGCGGGCGGCGGTTGCCAGCGGAACGGCGGCAAAGACACGGTCGGGGTAGCTTGATGCCCATTGCAGCACCTGCATTCCGCCCATCGAACCGCCGATCACGGCAAACAGGCTGGCAATGCCGAGATGCTCGACCAGCACGGCCTGTGCTCGCACCATGTCGCGGATCGTGACCAGCGGAAAGTTGAGACCGTAGGCCCTGCCCGTGGCCTGATCCAGCGATGCCGGCCCTGTCGAGCCGAGGCAGCCGCCAATCACATTGCTGCAGATCACGAAATACCTGTCGGTGTCGATCGGGCAGCCCGGTCCGATCAGCACCTCCCACCAGCCGGACTTCCCCGTGACCGGATTGGTGTTCGCGACATGCTGGTCGCCGGTGAGCGCATGGCACACCAGCACCGCGTTCGAGCGGTCGGCGTTCAACGTGCCGTAGGTCTGATAAGCGATCTGCCAGCGATCGAGCGTCACGCCGCAATCCATGGCGAGTGGCCGCTCGGGGCCAAAGCGCGCCAGAAGGCTCGTCGGCTCGTTGGCCTCGCGCACGGGATCGACCAGCGCGGAAGCTGGGGCCTTGCTGGCTTTGCCGGTTCTGTTTGTTTTTGCAGTCATGTCGTTCGTTTTGCCGGACGTTACTGCAAGACGATCCGTCGTGGAAGCCGGTTTTTGCGGCAGACGGCCAGCTGATGGGGTCGCAGGCGCGTCGTTCTTGCCGCCCGACACGGAGAGCCAAATGGTCTGTGCTGAAAACGGAATTCCACTTTGGCGCAACATGGCCTAGAGAACGGCTCGTGATCTTGTCTGATCGAACCCGGACCAGATTGAACCTCGCGTCCGGTTGAGCCCACGTCTGATTGATCCCATGCCAGATCCCGCGCCCCCTGCCACGCCTGACATCGCGCCTTCGGCTGCGCCCGTTGCCGTTTCTGCGGCCCGGCCCGTGTCGCTGGCCGGCCTGCGGTCGGAGATCGACCGCATCGACACGACGATGCACGAGTTGCTGATGGAACGCGGGCAGGTGATCGAGCAACTGATCGAGGTCAAGAAGACACAGGTGTCGGGCTCGGCCTTCAGGCCTGGACGCGAGGCGGAAATGATGCGCCGGCTGGCCCTGCGCCATAAGGGCCTGCTGCCACTCGATACGGCGGAAGGCATCTGGCGCGTCATCATCGCCACGTTCACCTGGGTGCAGGCCAATTACCGCGTGCATGCCGACATGTCGGGCGGGGATGGCCCGATGCGTGACAGCGCGCGGTTCCATTTTGGCTTCACAGCGCCCTACGTGCCGCATGAGGATGCCAGCGCCGTCATGGCGGCGGTGGCGCAATCGGCTGGCGACCTTGGCATCTTCCGGATCGATCAAGGTGCAAGCGCAGGGGCGTGGTGGCGCGGGCTGGTCGGGCCGGGCGCGCCCAAGATCATTGCACGGCTGCCGTTCATCGAGCGGCCCGATCACCCCGCAGGAACGCCTGTCTACGTGATCGCCAACCCGATCGCTGACGCGGCGGTGCGCGAAGTGGTGCTGTATGTGGCCCGCGTCGAACGCTGGACCGCCGACATGAACACCGCGCTGCTGGAAGCACTCGGCGAGGTGACGGCCAGCGCGGCGGACAGTTCCGGTCTGTCACTGCTGATCGCCGCCGATGGCGAGACAAGGGTCTCGCAATTGCAGGCCGCTCTCGGCGGCGCTGACCTGACCGAGATCGGCAGCCATGCGGCCCGCTTCAGCGCCCCGCCCCGCCGCCCCGCCTGACCGGCCTTCCAGATGCGAGACAGGACAAGGACCACGCCATGACCAGCGCAAATGCCGCCCCTTCTGCCCGCACGCGGCCGACCCCGCGCGCCGGGGTGATGGCCATCGAGGCCTACGTGCCGGGCAAGAGTTCGGCTCCCGCCGGCGTGAAGCTGGTCAAGCTGTCGTCCAATGAGACGCCGCTGGGGCCTAGCCCCGGCGCGATTGCCGCGTTCAAGGCGCTGGCCGACAAGCTCGAACTCTATCCAGATGGAACAGCGCTGCGGCTGCGCGAGGCGATCGGCGCGAAATTCGGCCTGGATCCGGCGCGGCTGATCTGCGGTTCGGGGTCTGACGAACTGCTCTCGCTGATCACCAATGCCTATATCGGACCGGGCGATGAGGGCGTCTATTCCGAGTATGGCTTCCTCGTCTACAAGATCGCCATCATGGCCGCTGGCGGCACGCCCGTCGCAGTCAAGGAAAAGAACCTGACTGCCGATGTCGATGCGCTGCTGGCCGCCGTGACGCCGCGCACCCGGATCGTCTATCTCGCCAACCCCAACAATCCGACCGGAACCTACCTGCCGTTCGACGAGATCAAGCGTCTCCAGGCGGGCCTGCCACCCGATGTGCTGCTGGTGCTCGATGCTGCCTATGCGGAGTACGTGCGCCGGAACGACTATGCTTCCGGCCTCGAACTGGTTGCGACCTGCGACAACGTGGTGATGACCCGGACCTTCTCGAAGATCTACGGCCTTGCCAATCTCAGGCTTGGCTGGATGCATGGCCCCGCCCACGTGATCGACGCGCTGAACCGCATCCGGGGTCCGTTCAATGTCAACGGCGCCGCCATCGAGGCTGGTGCCGCAGCCATCGCTGACGACGCGCATGTGGCCCGCGCCATTGCCCACAATGATCACTGGCTGGCGTGGATGACCGGGGAACTCGCAAAGCTTGGCCTTGCCGTCACCCCGTCGGTGGGGAACTTCGTGCTGATCCACTTTCCCGGCACGCAGGGCCTGACGGCGGCCGCTGCCGATGCCTTCCTCACTTCACACGGGCTGATCCTCCGGCGCATGGATGCCTATGGCCTGCCCGGTGCTTTGCGCCTGACCATTGGCGACGAAGCGGCCAACAAGGCAGTCGCAGAGACGCTGACAAGCTTCATGATGGCCTCGCATGGCTGAGAGCTTCGCCCCTGTTCGCACCACGCCGCTGGTGGGCCGCATCGCCATCATCGGCATGGGATTGATCGGCTCTTCGCTGGCCAGAGCGGCGCGCGAACTCAATCTCGCCGGCCAGATTGCCGCTGCCGATCGTGATCCGGCAGTGGCGGCGCGCGCTCGAGCGCTCGGCCTTGCCGATACGGTCAGCCAGTCGGCGGCAGAAGCGGTGGCCATGGCCGACCTCGTGATCCTGTGCGTGCCTGTCGGAATCTGCGGGCAGGTCGCGGAGCAGATCGCTGGATCCCTGAAGCCTGGTGCGATTGTTTCCGATGTCGGCTCGGTCAAGGCCGCCGTTCTGGAACAGGTCGCACCGCATCTGCCGGCGGGCGTGCACTTTGTTCCAGCGCATCCCGTGGCCGGCACCGAGCATTCCGGCCCTGATGCGGGCTTTTCGAGCCTGTTTCTCAACCGCTGGTGCATCCTGACGCCGCCGGACGATGCGGATGCCGCTGCCGTGCAGCGCCTGCGCGCTTTCTGGGAGGCGATGGGGGCGATCGTCGAGGTGATGACGCCCCAGCACCATGATCTTGTGCTCGCAATCACCAGCCATCTGCCGCACCTGATCGCCTACAACATCGTCGGCACCGCCAACGACCTGGAAGCGGTGACGCAATCCGAGGTGATCAAGTTCTCGGCGGGCGGCTTCCGCGATTTCACGCGCATCGCCGCCTCCGACCCAACCATGTGGCGCGATGTCTTCCTGCACAATAAGGAAGCGGTGCTGGAAATGCTTGGCCGCTTCAGCGAGGATCTCTCGGTGCTGACGCGCGCGATCCGGTTCGGAGATGGCGAGACGCTGCACAAGCACTTCACCCGGACCCGTGCGATCCGCCGCGGCATTGTCTCGTTGGGGCAGGACAAGCCCGAAACCGAGAAGCTGAAGGGCTGACCGGCGAAGTACCGCCTTGTTTTCGCTCGAATCGGCGCAATATCGAGCACCAGCCGCGCGTTGCTGCGCCCAACCGGATTGAACCATGATTGATCGCCGCACACTTCTGGCCGGGACCGCTGCGCTCGGCGCCGCTGCCGCACAGGGCTTCTCGACCGAGGCGCTGGCACAGGCCGGGCTGAAACTCGGGCCCGAGGCAGCGTTCTCGTTCGACGCTCTCAAGAGCCGGGCGCAAGCCATGGCCGCCGCGCCCCACAATCCGCCGCCACGCCCCCGTCCGGACGTGCTGGAGCGCATCGACTACGATGCCCACGGCAAGATCCGCTACAAGACCGATCTGGCCCTCTGGGCCAACGGGCCCTCGCCATGGCCGGTGACGTTCTTCCACCTTGGCCGGTTCTTCCAGAAACCGGTGCGCATGCATGTGGTCAGCCGCGCGGCAGGGGGTGATCAGCGCGCGCGAGAGATCATCTATGACGAGAGCTACTTCGACATGCCGAAGGACAGCCCGGCGCACGAGCTGCCTGAGGGGGCGGGTTTTGCCGGCTTCCGCTTCCAGGAGGCCCGCGCCGGCTTTCCCGGCCCGAAAGGCACCCCGCTGGACTGGCGCGGCAATGACTGGGTGGCCTTCCTTGGCGCGTCCTATTTCCGCGCCATTGGCGAACTCTACCAGTATGGCCTTTCAGCGCGCGGACTGGCGATCGATCCGGCTGTTCCGACCGGGCCGGAAGAGTTTCCCGATTTCACCCATGTCTATCTTGAAACACCTGCCCCGGATGCCAAGTCCGTCGTGGTCTGCGCATTGCTGGATTCGCCCTCCGTTGCAGGGGCCTTCCGTTTCGTGATGACGCGCGGAACCTCCGTGACGATCGGGGTCGAGAAGAGCCTGTTCATTCGCAAGGACATCCAGCGCTTCGGCATCGCGCCGCTGACATCGATGTACTGGTATTCGGAGAACAAGAAGGCGACGGCGGTGGACTGGCGCCCCGAGGTGCACGACAGCGACGGGCTGGCGATCTGGACCGGTGCCGGCGAGCGCGCCTGGCGGCCTCTCAACAACCCGCCCCGGACGATTGCGTCCTCGTTCGTGGACAACAATCCGCGCGGCTTCGGACTGATGCAGCGCGACCGCGTGTTCGGCCACTACATGGACGGCGTGTTCTACGAGAAGCGTCCGTCCCTCTGGATCGAGCCGGTCGGGGCCTGGGGCAGGGGCGCGGTCCAGTTGATCGAGATCCCGACCGATGACGAGATCCATGACAACATCGTGGCGATGTGGGTGCCGGAGCAGCCGGTCAGGGCCGGCCAGCGCCACGACTATGCCTACACCATGTCATGGATGGCCGATGAGCCCTATCCGCCGCCACTGGCCCGCGTGGTCTCGACCCGCATGGGCAATGGCGGACAGCCCGGCACGGTGCGCCCGCGCGGCGTTCGCAAGTTCATGGTCGAGTTCCTCGGCGATGCTCTGAAGAACGTACCGTTCGGTGCCAAGCCGGAAGCTGTGCTGTCGGCCTCGCGCGGCAGCTTCTCCTATGTCTTCACCGAGGCGGTGCCCAACGATGTTCCCGGCCATTGGCGGGCGCAGTTCGACCTGACAGTGCAGGGCGACGAGCCGGTGGAGATGCGGGCCTTTCTCAGGCTCGGTGACAAGGTGCTGAGCGAAACCTGGCTATATCAGTATCACCCGTTCGGGTGAGCGATCCGGCACCGGCTCAACCCAGCGCGGCAGCGCTCGCGGGCACGTTGGCAAGATCATAGGTCCAGACCGTGAATGCCTTGAGCACGTGCGGCCCGAAGGAATTGACCAGCGGAATATCGGCTGCGTCACGACCTCGGGCCACCACGATGCGGCCGATCCTGCGGATGTTGTTGCGCGGATCGAACGTGTACCACTGCGCCCCTTGCGGCCCTTCCAGCCAGACCTCGATCCAGGCGCTGAAATCCATCGGATCGACCACCGGCACGCCGATGTCGCCGAGATGGCCGTTGATGTAGCGGGCGGGAATGTTCATGCAGCGGCAGAAGGTGATGGCCAGGTGGGCATAGTCGCGGCACACCCCGATGCGGCCATGGAAGATTTCCACTGCGCCGCGCGTCGAACTGGCATTCATGTAGTCGAAGCTGATCTGGCGGTTGACGAAATCGCAGATGGCCTGCACCCGGCCCCAGCCCGGCGCGATCCTGCCGAACAGGTCCCAGGCGGTCTGGCTGAGCTTGTCGGTTTCGCAGTAGCGGCTGCCCATCAGGTAGACCAGGGCAGCATCCGGCAGGTCGCCGATCGGAACTTCCCGCGCCGTAGGCTCGAACGGGTCGAGTTCGCCGTCATCCTCGATCACGCCATCGCTGCGCAGGGTGATGTCACCGGCAGGGGCCCTGATGCGGCGGCAGACATTGTCGAACAGGTCGCTGTAGGTGCGGGTCAGTGTGGGCGGCGTGGAGGTAAAAAGCGGCCCGCTGCGCAGGTCACGCGCACGATCATCATGCACATTGAGCAGGCACACCATCTCCGTTGCGCCAACGCAGGTCATGGTGATCTCGTAGCCAAATCTGATCTGCATACGCTCTTGACCTCCGGGTGAAGGTCGAGCCTACATCGAATTGCCGTCAACAGGTGGAAATTCGGCAACGAGGCGCAGGACCGGGCGGATGCCCGGCTGGCGTGGCCCCGGGTGGTTCCGGTCCCTAGTGGTTCAGGCCTTGGCCTTCTTTGCCCGCTCGATGGCTTCGAGGATCAGCGAGCGCGCCTTGTCGGCATCGCCCCAGCCGGTGAGCTTGACCCACTTGCCCGGCTCCAGATCCTTGTAGTGCTCGAAGAAATGCTGGATCTGGTCGCGCGTGATCTGCGGCATATCGGTGTAGTTGTGCACGTTCTCATAGCGTTTTGTGAGCTTTGGCACCGGCACGGCGATGATCTTCTCGTCGCCTCCGCCTTCATCCTCCATCATGATGACGCCGATGGGCCGGACGGCGATGATGGCACCGGGGATGATCGGCCTGGTGTTGGCCACCAGCACGTCGCATGGGTCGCCATCCTCGGAGAGCGTGTGCGGGATGAAGCCATAGTTCCCGGGATAGCGCATGGGCGTGTAGAGGAAGCGGTCGACCACGAGTGTCCCGGCCTCCTTGTCCATTTCATACTTGATCGGCTCGCCGCCGATGGCGACCTCGATCACCACATTGACCTCGTGGGGCGGGTTCTTGCCGATGGAAATGGCGTCAAGACGCATGGGCTGTTCCTGTCGTGATGAAAGCCTGAAGGTGCCTGCATGGCCCCCTGCCTGGCAGACGCTTCCGGCGCTGGGTCTGTGCTTAGATCGGTCCGGCTCGCGAAAGCAAGATGGTTGCTGGCATCGTGCAGGGCATCGAACCCAAGCAAATGAAAACTGGCCCGAAACGCATGCCGTCGCCAAGCCCGACCTTCGGGTCATGACCGGGCAAGGGAGGCCGCCGCTCTGCGCTCAGACCGGCAGGAGGCCGTCGGTCTTGACCTCTTCCATCACCGCGTAGGTCCGGGTCTCACGCACGCCGGGCAAGGTGTGCAGAACCTCCCCGAGAAAGCGGCGATAGGCGGCCATGTCGGCGACCCGCGTCTTGACGAGGTAGTCGAAGCCGCCGGCCACCATGTGGCATTCAAGCACTTCGGGCGCGCGCCGCACGGCCGCCGCGAACTTCTCGAAGGCATCCGGCGTGGTCTTGTCCAGATAGACTTCGACAAAGACGAGAAGGCCGAGCCCCAGCATCGCGGGATCGAGATGGGCACGGAACTGGGTGATGTAACCCTCGCGGACAAGCCGTTTCAGCCGCTCGCCTGTTGCCGTCGCCGAAAGCCCAACCTGGTCGGCGAGGTCTACGGCGGCAATCCGGCCATCGGCCTGAAGGACGCTCAGGAGCCGCCTGTCGATCTTATCGAGCATGATGAAATCCGGTTTGAAGCTTGTTTGCAGGATTTATCGCTGTTCTGAAATCGAAACAACAGATGAAATCCCTCCGAATCTGACATAACCTTCAGATCATCGCGTTTCAGCCCTGACAGGTCGGTTTTCATGCACAGCCGCAGCCCCGATGCCTTCGTTGCGCCGTTTGCCGAGGATGATGTCACGCTGGCCAGCCAGCTTCTGGCGAATGCAGCCCTGCCAAACGACGCGGAAGCGCGGATCGACCGGCGTGCCACAACCCTGATCGAGGCCATCAGGGCGCAGTCGGGTGGTTTTGGCGGTGTCGAGGAGATGCTGCGCGAGTACTCGCTGTCCACCAAGGAAGGGCTGGCGCTGATGGTGCTTGCCGAGGCCCTGCTGCGTGTTCCGGACAGCGCGACGGCCGACCGGCTGATCGAGGACAAGCTGGGCCAGGGTGACTTCGAGAATCACGAATCCCGATCCGGCTCGCTGCTGGTCTCGGCATCCGCTTGGGCCCTTGGCATCACGGCGCGGGTGATCCAGCCGGGCGAGACGCCGGAGAGCATCCTCGGGCAGATCGCCAAGCGGCTTGGCGTTCCGGCCGTGCGTGGTGCCACGCGTCAGGCGATGCGCATCATGGGCTCGCACTTCGTGCTCGGGCAGACCATCGAGGAGGCCTTGCAGCGCGCCGGCTCCGGGGCTGCCAGGGCCTTTCGCTACTCCTTCGACATGCTGGGTGAAGGGGCGCGCACCGCCGATGACGCCGCGCGCTACTACCGCTCCTATGCCGATGCGATTGCCGCGATCGGCGCGCGGGCCGGCAACGAGCCGTTGCCGGCAAGGCCCGGCATCTCGGTCAAGCTGTCGGCCCTGCATCCGCGCTACGAGTCGGTGAGTGCCGGGCGGGTGCTGGCTGAACTGACACCAAAGGTGATTGCGCTGGCCCGGTTGGCCAAGGCCCACGATCTCAACTTCACCATCGATGCCGAGGAAGCCGACCGGCTGGAATTGTCGCTCGACCTGATCGACAAGGTGGTGGCCGATGCCTCGCTGGCGGGCTGGACCGGCTTCGGGCTTGCCATCCAGGCCTATCAGAAGCGGGCCTCCGCCGTGATCGACCACATCGCCGCCCTGGCCGGCACGCACAAGCGCAGTTTCATGGTGCGGCTGGTCAAGGGCGCCTATTGGGACAGCGAGGTCAAGCGCGCGCAGGAACGAGGGCTTGCCGGCTATCCGGTGTTCACGCGCAAGGCCATGACCGATCTCAACTACGTGGCGTGTGCGCGGCAGATGCTGGCCTTGCGCCCGCTGATCTATCCGCAGTTTGCCACGCACAACGCCCTGACCATCGCCACGATCGCCGAGATGGCCGGCGGGCCGGAAGGCTACGAGTTTCAGCGTCTGCACGGGATGGGCGAGGCGAGCTATGCCGCCTTGCTGGCGGACGATCCGCGCTTTGCCTGCCGGACCTATGCGCCCGTGGGGGGCCATCAGGACCTGCTCGCCTATCTCGTGCGGCGGCTTTTGGAGAATGGTGCCAATTCCTCGTTCGTCAGCGTGGCGGGCGATACATCCGTGCCGGTGCAAAGCCTGCTGGTGCGCCCTGCCGCCCGGATCGGGGAGGCGCAGCGGGCGGCGAACAGCCGCATTCCGTTGCCAGCCGCATTGTATGGTCCGGCCCGGCGCAACTCGGCGGGTGTCGAGTTCGGGCATGATGCCAGCCTCAGCGCCCTCAGTGCCGAGGTGGCGAAGGTGCCGGCCTACGCAGATGCTGCCAGTCTCATTGATGGCCGAAGCCTTGCGCGGCCGCAGCGGCCGGTGCTGTCACCTGCCAACGGGGCCGTGCTGGCCAAGGTCGCCGAGGCGGAGGTGGCTGATGCGCATCTCGCCATGGAGGCCGCGCAAGCCGGCTTCCGCGCCTGGACAGCCACGGATGTCGCTGCGCGGGCATCCATTCTCGACAAGGCCGCCGACCTGATGGAAGCGCGACGCGCGCGGTTGCTGGCTCTCCTCCAGGCGGAGGCTGGCAAGACGCTGGATGATGCGTTGGCCGAGGTGCGCGAGGCCGTCGATTTCTGCCGTTATTATGCTGCCGAGGCCCGCCGCCAGTTCGGTGCGGCCACATTGCTGCCCGGCCCGACCGGCGAGGAAAACCGGCTCGCCTTGCGCGGGCGCGGGGTCTTTGTCTGCATTGCCCCCTGGAACTTCCCGCTTGCGATCTTCGCCGGGCAGGTCGCGGCGGCGCTGGTGGCGGGCAACAGTGTGGTGGCCAAACCTGCCCCGCAGACGCCGCTGATTGCATCCGAGACCGTGACGCTGCTGCATGATGCCGGCGTTCCTGTCAGCGCGTTGCATCTTGTCGTGGGAGATGGCTCGATCGGTGCCGCGCTCGTGGCCCACCAGCTGGTGGCAGGCGTGGCCTTCACCGGGTCGACGGCGACCGCGCGCGCCATCAACCGCTCGCTGGCGGCCAAGGACGGCCCGATCGTGCCGCTCATCGCCGAGACGGGCGGCCTCAACGCGATGATCGTGGATGCGACCGCGCTGCCCGAGCAGGTGGCGGATGACGTGGTCATGTCCGCTTTCCGCTCGGCCGGCCAGCGCTGTTCGGCGCTCAGGCTGCTCTGCGTGCAGGAGGATGTGGCTGACAAGGTCATCAACATGATCATCGGCGCTGCCCGCGAACTGAAGATCGGCGATCCCAGGGATCTGTCCGTCCATGTCGGGCCGGTGATCGATGCTGCGGCCAAAGCCCGGCTTGACGCCCATGTCGCTGCCATGCGCGCCAAAGGTCAGGTGCTCCATGCCGGAGCAGTGCCTGAAGGAGCCGGCCATTTCGTGGCTCCCCATGTGATCGGGCTGAAGCAGGTTGCCGATCTCGATGCGGAGCACTTCGGGCCGATCCTGCACGTCGTGCGCTACCGGGCGGATCAGCTTGACCGCGTGCTGGATGCCATCGACGCCACCGGCTATGGCCTGACGCTCGGAGTCCATTCACGCATCGACGAGACCGTCAGGCGCGTGGTTGAGCGGCTGCAGGTCGGCAACATCTATGTCAACCGCAACATGATCGGGGCTGTGGTCGGCGTGCAGCCCTTTGGTGGCTCGGGCCTGTCCGGCACGGGCCCCAAGGCTGGCGGGCCACATTACCTTGCCCGATTTGCCACGGAGCAGACCGTGACGATCAACACCGCGGCGGCGGGCGGCAATGCCACGCTGATTGCAACGGGCGACGAATGACACCGGGTGTGGGGAACTGACCGGGAAAGCCGTCAGGGCCTTTTGCCTGACAGCGCCAGGCTTTCGCGCGCGATCAGATCCGGAACGATGTGGTGCGGCATGTGCCCGACGCCGGGCAAGGTCACCAGCCGTCCGGCGCTGACCTGCCGGATGATGGCGCGCGAGTGGATTTCGGTCGAGACGATGGTGTCCGCTTCTCCGGCAATGGCCAGAACCGGCATGGCCAGTTCCCCATACCGGCCTGCCTGCGCATTGACGAAATCCCAGAGCGCCGCCACGTCCTGTGCATTGGCCTCGAAGGTTGCTGGCCTGAGCAGCAGCCTGATCTGCGCCGTGTCGGCATAGTCGGAAGGGGCAGCTTGCGGAGCGAAGACGCCAGCAATCGAGCCTTCCAGGACCATGCTGCCCGCCGGAATGCCGAGCAGGCGCGAGAACAGCGGCCCGACCAATGGCGTTGACGTGGGGTGATAGTACCAGCTGATCGCCTTGCCGGGCCAGGGATGCGTGACCGCACCAAGCAGCACGAGAGCGCCAACGAGCGCCGGCTGGTCAAGTGCCAGGCTCGTCGCCGCTGCGCCCGCCAGCGAATGGGCGATGACCGTCGTGCGCGACACGCCAAGGCCTGTGAGCGCGGCGGCCATGGCTTTGGCCTGCCGATCTGGATCGGCCATCTCGCGCCCGCCGAGACGATCGCTCCAGCCATGTCCGGGCCTGTCGATGGCGATGACGCGGGCCTTGCCGGCAAACCGGGGTGCCAGCACCGAGAACAGGTCCGCATGCAGGCTCGATGCCCCGTGGATCAGGAGCATGGTCGGCGCGCCGGCAAAGGGCTCGCCCGTGTCCACGAGATGCAGCCGCCCTCCGGGCACGCTGACGAACTGACCTTGCGGGGGATGCCTTGTCTCGGCGGCCGCGCCAACCAGCCCGGTCGCGCTCCAGCTTCCGGCCCCGGCCAGCCCGATGAGACCCAACGATCCAAGCAGCATGGTGCGGCGGTTCAGACGTGCACGGATCAGGCGTCCCGCCCATCGACGTTGGGCTTCAGGCGCTCGATCGCATCCTTCGCACCGCTGAAGAACGGGTGCATGTCCTGCAAGGCGCGGTAGGCTCCGAGGGCACCTTTCTCGTCTCCCTGCCGCTGCAAGGCTGCGGCGGCCATGCCCAGAGCCATGAAATGGCCCGGCTCACGGCGAAGCGCCTCTCGGAAGTCGACGAGCGCCCTCAGATCATCCTGCATCACGAAAAAGGCGAGGCCGCGCACGTGCCATGCCTCGGCCCAACCCGGCTGCAAGGCGATGACCCTGTCCAGAAGTTCGACCGCGAGTGGTCCATTGCGCTGGCCCATCGCCTGCCGCGCGCGCGCCATCAGCAGGTCCGAGGTATCGCTGCCCGAGCGGGACCAGCGCCGCGCAATCTGCCGCACCAGCGCCTCCGCCTCCTGCGCCGAGCCTGCTGCCTTCAGCCGCTCATACAAGGTGGCAAGCGTCTGCGGCGGCTGTGCGGGGGCGGCTTGCGGTTTTGCGCCTTGCGTCTGTGGTGCCTGGCCCGGTGTGGTTCTCGGTTGCTGCACCTGCACCAGAACCTCTGCCTGCGCAGACCCGGCCAGACCACTTGCGCCGCCGGTGACGAACACGGCAGCCAGCGCGAGGGACAGGAATGTGACGGAGGCAGGCCGTAACGTCATGGCGAAAGGATAGCGCGACCGCCCGGACCGTCAAACGAAAACAGCGGCCCTTTCGAGGACCGCTGCCATGATCAACCTGATTGTGATCGGGTTGGCACAGCGTGCTGTCCGATCCTTCGCATGCGCAAGGCTCCCGGTGCGGAGCCGCCGGGCAACAAGGCCCGGCCCAGCATCATCAGGCCTGCTTGGCCTTGAAGCGCTTCTGCGTCTTGTTGATGATGAAGATGCGGCCCTTGCGGCGCACCAGCTGGTTGTCACGGTGCCGACCACGCAGCGACCTGAGCGAATTGCGGATCTTCATGACGCCACTCCTCTTCTGCCACGGCACGAAAGGCCATGACGCGATGCAACAAGAAACCGCCGGCCTCATCAGCCGGCGGCAAATTCGCCCCTCGTATCGGGGAAACGGTCGGCAAAGTCAACCGCCTCTGACGTGTTGATCCGCCCGGCGCAGGAGCTATCCGCCCGCGCCGGCAAGTGGTCCCCGAGCCGGCCGATATACCAGCCTCCGTGCCGGAATGATTCAACAAGGCGAGGCCGTTGTTTAGAAGGCATTAAGGTTAATCGCTGATGATCGAATGGGTGAACAGGGTGTTAAATGGGTTGGGCAAAGCGGTGCGTTTTTTGACCGCGCATATCGATTTGTGCCGAAAGGAACGCGTGGCAGGGCTGGCCGCGCGGGCTGTGGTTCTGTGCCTTGCAGCCTTGGCGTCGTCCGGCTGCATGCGCCGTAGTGGTGACACTGCGGAGATAAACGCTGATCTAACCTCCCCGCCTGCTGCAGTTTCATCTGACCAGACAGCATCTCCGGCTTCGGCGGGAGGCCAGCCGCCGGCGGCGGCCATCAAGACCGCAGAGGCGTCCCGCAAGGACCTGCGCCTGCCGCCGCACCTGCGCCAGGACGCACGCGGCCAGACCGGGCTTAGCCCGGACCCTGTGGCCGGCAAGACCGGTGCCGACCCGGCGCAGACAGGTTCCCTTCCAGACAAGACCCGGAACCAGCCGCCTCGCCCCGCAACGCGACCGATCAGACTGACCGACGCTGTTGCCAGCGCGGTGCTGAGCTACCCGGAAATCAAGATCCACGAGGCGAAGGCCCGCGAGGCGAAGGCTGGCATCGCCATCGCCCAGTCAGCGCTGTATCCGAATGCCGACCTCAGGCTGGCCACGGGTGGAAACTTCACCGGATCCCATCAAGGCCAGACCATTCCTTACCGCGAATCGGTCAACACCGTGGACGGGCGCTTCGATGGCGGCGTGATCCTGCGCCAGCTTGTGTATGACTTCGGCGCGGCCCGCAGCGATATCCAGCGCGCCGAGTTGCTGCGCGACACCGAGCGCCTCAAGCTCAAGGACAAGATCGACGACATCGCCTACCGGACAACCCAGAGCTATCTCAAGGTGATGGAGCACCGCTCGCTGCTGAAGCTGGTCGACGAGATCATCGGTGCCCACGAGGAACTCGCCCGTGTCGTGCAGGCTCATGCCCGCGAAGGGCACGGCACGATCGCGGACGTGCAACGCGTCTCGTCGCGCCTCGTCGATGTGCGGGCGATCCGCTCGGATGTATCCTTGCAGCTGAAGGCGGCCGAAGACCAGTTCGAACGACTGACGCGGCAGTCGCCCAGCCGGCTCGTGGCTCCGCCCGATCTGCGCCGGTCCCTGCCCGCTTCCCCGGTTGCCGCGATCAGCGAGATGCTGTCGCGCAACCCGAGGCTGGCAGCCCTCCAGACCAACACCCAGTCGACGCGCAAGGAACTCGAGTCCCAGCGCGCCTCGATCCTGCCAAAGATCAACCTTGAACTCGAAACCGAATCGAAGAACTTCCGCAACGGGCCGCAAGGGCGCACCCAGGCCGAGGCCAGGGCCATGCTGTCCATGCGCTACCGGCTGATGGATGGCGGGCTCGGGGCCGCCACCGAGCAGCAGATCCTGGCGCGGATCGAAGGGGGCGAATTCAGCTATCTGAACGAGCGCGAGCAACTGGAAGCCGATATCCGGCAGGCCTATCGTGCCATCGACTCGGCAGGCCGGAAGCTCAAGCTCGTCGCCGATGGCGTGTCGTCCGCCGTGAAGGTGCGCGAACTCTATCTCGAGCAGTTCAAGGGCGGAAAGCGCACAGTCTTCGAACTGCTGGACAGCCAGATGTCATTCTACACGATCCGCCGCAGCCAGATCGAGAACCAGTATGAAGGCCAGCGCGCCATGTTCGACATCCTGCGGGCGACGGGTTCACTGACAGCAGTGCTGTCGCGCCAGAATTGACAACCGGCGCGGGAGCTGCGCGCCACTTCTTTGCTTTTCCGTTCATGTAAAACCGTCAAAAGCCGACATATCAGGCTTTCCCGTTAGGGTGCGATTAAAGTCCTTTTGCCTAAGGTGAGGCATGCCACGGCCTGCGTCTTCTCGCAGGGCCCGGGCGCTCCGCGCAGAATGCAGCGGAAAAGGACGCGGAAGCTGACGTGAACCCGGATCAGACAGCCACCGAGCAGCAGAAGGCTGGTGAGGAGCGCACACAGGCGGTTCTTGCCGCGGCGCCTGTGATCGCGGCAGCGAGCATGGCCGACGTGCTGATGATCGCCGCTCCCGAAGCCGGCATCCGCAAGGTCGTCGATCTTGCCGGGGCACGGCATCTCACCTTCGGCTTCAATCTTTCGGATGTGACGATCAGCATCGTCGATGTCGATGTGGTGCTGACCTTCACCAATGGCAGCAGGCTGATCCTGCCGTCATTCGTGCTCTCGATGATCACCACCGATCCGCCGAAGCTGGCCTTCAACGGTGCAGCGGTCGATCCGCAATCGCTGATCGCAGCCGCTGGCGACGTTGCCCTTGTTGACCAGTTGCCGCAATTGACCCTGTCCGACTCGGCCAAGACCCAGGGCCAAGGCGACGCCGACAAGCAGAGCGGCGAAGCCCAGAGCCCGCCTGTTGTGCAGATGACGGCCAGCCAGTCCTATGCCCATACGGCTCCGCCCACGGCGCGTGGGGATGGCGCGAGCCGCGGCGCCATCGACGCGCTGAACACCGGTTCTATCGGCCGCTCGGACTCCTCCCGAGCCGGCGATCAGCAGACGGCCGGTCTCAAGGGTGAGGGGGCCCTCACCGAACGTTCCGACAAGATCGACGGCCAGGTCGGCAATGCCATCGTCAACCCTGGCGATGTTCCCCCGCCCAATGCTGCGCCTTCGATCACCTCCAATGGCGGAGGCGTCTCGGGGAATGTCACGTTGGAGGAGAACCAGATCAGTGTGGCCGGGATCACCGGCTCCGATCCCAACTCGGGCGACCGTCTGGTCTTCTCGATCATCGGTGGCGAGGATGTCTCGCGCTTTGCGATCAATGGCGCTGATGGCAAGCTCTACTTCGTTGAGGCACCGGATTTCGAGGCTCAGAACGCTGTCGGCGGCTCGAACACCTACCAGGTGATCGTCCAGGTCAGCGACGGCAAGCTCAGCGACAGCCAGACGCTGCTGGTCACGGTCAGCAATGTCAACGAAGCCCCGATTGACGCGAGCATCAGCAATGCGACGCTCGGCGAGAATGCCGCCACGGGCTTTTTTCTCGGCCGGGTCGCGGGCACCGATCCCGATGCCGGGGCGGTTCTGACCTACAGCTTTGCGCCCGGCGGCAATGCCGGTGGCCGCTTTGCCATTGATGCGATCACGGGTGATGTCACCGTGATCCGTGGCGACCTGATCGATTTCGAAGCCAGCAACAGCCAACTGCTGATCGTGCGTGTCAGCGATCAGGACGGTCTCAGCCTGGATCGTCCCATCGTGATCAGCGTGACCGATGCCAACGATGCCCCGGTCATCACCTCAAACGGGGGCGGCAGTTCGGCAGCCATCACGCTTGGCGAGGGTGCCCGAATCATCACGACCGTGACCGCAACGGATGAAGATGCGGGCAGCGTCGTATCCTATGCCATCGTCGGAGGTGACGATGCCGCCGCGTTCCAGATCGATTCCGTCACCGGCCTGGTCAGCTTCCGGGTCAGTCCCGACTTCGAATTGCCGGGTGATGCGAACCTCGACAACGTCTATCTGCTCGTCATTGAGGCCAATGATGGACAGGGCGGCACCGACCAACAGCAACTGGCAGTCAACGTCATCGTCAACAAGGCGCCGGAGATCACCTCCTATGGTGGGCTCACCGTGGTGGACATCACGCATCCCGAAAACGCCATGACCGTCGGCACCATCACCGCTGTCGACCCGGAGAACGCACCTCTCACCTACAGCATATCGGGCGGTGCCGACGCGGCCCTGTTTGCCGTGAATGCGACCACTGGTGTCCTGACGTTCATCGGAAATCCGGACTTCGAAGGTGTTGGCGACAGCGACGGGGACAACATCTACACCGTCACCGTCCAGGCCTTCGACGGCAGTTTCGCCGACAGCCAGACACTGAACATAACCCTTCTCGACATGCCCGAGGCACCGACCATCGTGTCGGATGGTGGCGGTCCGGCTGCAACCGTCAACATTCTGGAAAACACCCTCGCGGTCACCGATGTGAACGCGATAGACCCCGATGCCGGCGCGACTTTGACCTACACGATCGTCGGAGGAGCCGATGGCGCGCTCTTCAGCATTGACGATGCAACAGGCAACCTGACGTTGCTTTCGCCTGCCAACTTCGAGAATCCCGGCGATGCGGATGGAAACAACCGCTACGAGGTCATCGTCGAAGTCTCCGATGGTGTTCTCATTGACCAGCAGGCCCTGAGTGTCGTTATCCAGAATGCCAACGATGCTCCCGTCATTATCTCGAATGGCGGCGGTGACACGGCCCTGATTCTCCACACCGAGAACAACACGGCGGTCACGACGGTTCAGGCCAGCGATGACGACCTCGGAGCAAACCTGATCTACACGATCTTCGGCGGCCTCGACGCCGGCCTTTTCACGCTCGATTCCGCGACTGGCGCATTGCGGTTCATCGCCAATCCGAGCTTCGAGACACCTGCCGACAGCAATGGGGACAACACCTATCAGGTGATCGTGCGCGTGCTGGATGGTGCTGGCGGCGTGGATGTCCAGACCATTTCCGTCGAGGTGCGCGACGGCAACGACGCGCCCGTGATCATCTCCGATGGTGGCGGGGACACGGCAACCCGGAGCGTGCAGGAAAACAGCACCTTCGTCACAACCGTCCAGGCAACCGACCCCGATCTGGGGGCCACGCGCAGCTTCTCGCTCGTCGGCGGAGCGGATGCCGGGTTCTTCACCATCAATGCGGTCAGCGGCGACCTGAGCTTCGTCAGCGGGCGTGATTTCGAGAACCCGGCAGACCAGTCGGCAAACAACAGCTATGAGGTGATCGTCCAGGTCTCCGATGGCGCGGGCGGCTTCGACACGCAGACGATCACGGTGAACATCACCGGCGTCAACGAAGCACCCGAGATCACGTCGGACGGAGGCGGGGCCAGTGCCTCGCTCGACATCAACGAGAACACCACTGTCATCACCACCGTGACGGCTGTCGATCCCGATGCCGGTGCGACCCGTTCCTATGCCATCATCGGCGGCGCCGATTCCGGCCGCTTCACCATCGATGCAGCCGGTGCTTTGCGTTTCACGGCCCCTCAGAACTTCGAGGCGGCAGGCGACGCCGACAGTGACAACATCTATAATGTTGTTGTTCAGGTGTCCGACAATGCTGGCGGTTTCGATACCCAAGCCCTGGCAGTCAGGATCATCGACGTCAACGAAGCGCCGACCGCGGTGGTGCTCGCCAACCCGATGACCACCTTGCAGGAGAACAGCGTGATCCCGGTCGGCGGCGTCAAGGTCGGCGATATCGTGGTCACCGACGATGCGCTCGGCACCGAGGTGCTGTCGCTGGGCGGGCCGGATGCCGCCTTTTTCCAGATTGTCGGCACTGAACTGTTCTACATTGGCCCCAGCCCGGATTCCGAGGCCAAGTCCAGCTATCAGGTCAATGTGCTGGTCGACGATGCCGCCGTTGGCTCGGCGCCGGACCTCAGTCTTGCCGTTACGGTCTCGGTCACTGACGTCGACGAGTTCGACGTGACGGCGCCTGTGGATGGCAATGGGGCAGCTGATGCTGTGGCGGAGAATGCGGCGATCGGCACGGCGGTGGGGATCACCGTGTCGGCGTCTGATGCGGATGCGACCACGAACACGGTGAGCTACAGCCTTGCCAGCAACCCTGGCGGGCTGTTCGCGATCAACGCCGTGACCGGTGTGGTGACGGTAGCGTCCGCCATCGACCGGGAGGTTGTGGGTCCGACCACGAACATCACGGTCAGGGCGACCTCTGCCGACGGCTCGGTGGCCGACACGGTGTTCACCATCGCCGTCGCCGATGGGAACGAGAGCCCGGTCGGTCCGGTGAGCGACGGCAATGGCGCGGCCAATACCGTGCTGGAGAATGCGGCAATCGGCACGGCGGTGGGGATCACAGCGAGCGCGACCGATCCCGACCAGACCAACAATACGGTGAGCTACAGCCTGTCGAGCAACCCGGGCGGTCTGTTCGCGATCGATGCGGTGACCGGTGTGGTGACAGTCGCCTCGGCGATCGACCGGGAGGTGGTGGGCCCGAGCGTGGACATCACGGTCTTGGCCACAAGCGCGGATGGCTCGACCTCGAGC
>JAIYDY010000023.1 GCA_027487245.1 Hyphomicrobiales bacterium | reverse complement strand
TGAATCGTTTCAACTTCCCGGCGATCGTGTTCTATGACGGCCAGTCCGTGATGGTGCCGCGTCGCCTCAACGTGACCTCGGCGAAGCAGCTGAATGGTGCCACTGTCTGCGTGCAGCCCGGCACAACGACCGAGCTCAACCTCGCGGACTTCTTCCGCCAGAACAACATCACCTTCCGTCCTGTCGTGATCGAGGCGCTGGACGAACTGCGCCGTGCCTACGACCAGGGCCGCTGCGACGTCTTCACCAATGACTTCGCCGCGCTCGCCGCCCAGCGCACGCTCCTGACCAGCCCGAAGGACCATGTCATTCTCCCGGAGCGCATTTCCAAGGAGCCCCTTGGCCCGACCATCCGCCAGGGCGATGAAGAACTGACCAACCTCGTGGCCTGGACCGTGTTCGCCCTGATCGACGCCGAGGAGTTCGGCATCACCAAGGCCAATGTCGACCAGATCGCCACCACCAACACCGATCCGCGCGTGCGCCGCCTACTGGGCGTCGAGCCCGGCATGGGCGCTGCCATCGGCGCTGCCAACGAGAATTGGGCCCGTTCGATCATCAAGGCCTATGGCAACTACGGCGAGATCTTCGACCGCTGGCTTGGCCCCAGCACGCCGCTGGCTCTCGAACGTGGCCAGAACAACATCTGGACCAAGGGCGGCCTGCTCTATGCCCCGCCGGCCCGTTGATGAGGCCAAGGTGACGGCGCAAGCCTGATCCTTGCGACAACCGGCTCCGGGCTTCTGCGCCCGGGGCCTCTTCATGAGTGGCGCGGCATACGACTTGCCTGAGCCATTCGCGACAGGCCACCCGAGGGACATGCCGATCGCCATGAGCACGCTTGACGCCAGCACCCCGGACGCCAGCTCCCGCCCATTGCCGGAGCCGACGCGCACGGCATTGTGGAATGATCCGGTCAAGCGCGGCATTGTTCTGCAACTGCTGCTCGCTGCTTTCGTGCTGTCGGTCATCTGGACGGCCTACGGCAACATGCGCGCCAACATGTCGGCACGAGGGCTCGTGTTCGGCTGGGATTACCTGGCGCGGCCCGCCAATTTCGCCATCGGCGAGGCGCTGATACCTTTCTCCGCACAGGACAATTACGGCCGTGCGCTGGTGGTCGGCATCCTCAACACGATCAAGATCGCCGTGGTCGGCATCATGCTGACAACCTTCCTGGGCATCGCGCTCGGTGTGATGCGGCTGTCGAGCAATCCGCTGCTGGCGCGCCTGGTCTCCGGCTACATCGAAGTCGTGCGCAACACCCCGCTGCTGCTCCAGCTCTTCCTGTGGTACGCCATCATCAATTCGCTGCCCGGCCCGCGGCAGGCGGTGCATTTCGGCCCTGGCATGTATCTGTCCAACCGCGGCATGAAGGTGCCATGGCTGGAATGGTCACCGGCACTCTGGCCCATGATCTGGGCGCTCGTCGCCGGCATCATCGGCTCAATCATCGCCAGCCGCATGCTGGCCCGGAGGCGCGGAGCGACTGGCGAGGCGCCGCCCCTCTGGCCCATCGCCACAGGGCTCATTCTCGGGCTGCCATTTCTTGCTTCAGCAGCTCAGGGCTTCCCGGCCACGTTGAGCATTCCGGTCCTGCAAGGCTTCAATTTCTCGGGCGGGATCGAACTCTCGCCGGAATTTGCTGCCCTGCTGACCGGACTCGTCCTCTACACGGCGGCGTTTGTGGCCGAGATCGTGCGCGGCGGCATCCAGTCGGTCTACAAGGGACAATGGGAGGCGGCCCGTTCGCTAGGCCTGTCATCGGGACAGTTGATGCGGCTCGTGATCCTGCCGCAAGCGCTACGCGTGATCATTCCCCCGCTGACCAGCCAGTATCTCAACCTGACCAAGAATTCGTCACTGGCGGTGGCGATCGGCTATCCGGATCTGGTCCACATCTCCAACACCACCATGAACCAGACGGGCAGGGCGGTTGAGGCCATTCTCGTCTTTGCTTCGATCTACCTGACCATCTCTTTGCTGACCTCCGCGTTCATGAACTGGTACAACGCGCGTGTCGCGATCATGGAGCGCTGAGATGAACGCGCCGATATCGACACCGACGACTGCGCGCGCCCTGTCGTTCGTACGTGGCGAAACGCTGTCCCAGATGCCTCCGCCAGATGATGTGCGGCTGAGCGTCTCCCGGCGCGTCGCCCGCACCTATTTCGGCACCCCGGCCAATGCTGCCATCACCATCGGCTGCATTCTGGTGCTGGCCTGGCTGCTGCCGCCGCTCCTCAACTGGGCACTTTTCAAGGCGACCTGGACCGGCAACGCCACAACCTGCCGCGAGGCCGGTGGAGCCTGCTGGTCCTTCATCCGCGAGAAGTTCTGGTTCTCGGTGTTCGGGCTCTATCCGTTCGAACTGCGCTGGCGGCCAGGGCTGGTGCTGGCCCTGTTTGCCGGCATGGTGGCGATCTCGGTGCAGCAGCGGTTCTGGAGCGGCAAACTCATCTATGCCTGGATCGCAGCGCTCGCCGTGATGTGGGGACTGATGGGCGGGCAGGTGCTCGGCATTCCTGTTCCGGGGCTTGATCCCGTGCCGACGCGGCTCTGGGGCGGCTGGCTGGTCACGATCTTCCTTGCCGTGTTTGGTGCGGCGCTGGCCTATCCGATCGGGATCGTGCTGGCTCTCGGGCGGCGTTCACAGCGCCCGTTCGTGCGGCTCGTTTGTGTCTGCTGGATCGAGTTCATCCGTGGGGTGCCGCTGATCTCGCTGCTGTTCATCGCCACCTTCATCGTGCCGCTGTTCATGCCGACCGGTGTGGAACTGGATCGTCTGATTCGTGCCCAGATCGCCTTCATCATGTTCGCCGCCGCCTACATGGCGGAGGTCTTCCGTGGCGGCCTTCAGGCCATCCCGAAGGGGCAATATGAGGGCGCCGACTCGATTGGTCTGAATTACAGCCAGAAGATGCGGCTGATCGTGCTGCCGCAGGCGCTGAAGATCACCATTCCGGCGCAGGTCAACACCTTCATCGGGATGTTCAAGGATACGACGCTGGTGCTGATCATCGGCATTTTCGATTTCTTCACGACGCTGCGCTCGTCGCTCGGTGACGCCAACTGGCTGGGCTTCGCGACCGAGGCCTATGTCTATGCCGCAGCCGTCTACTTCGTCTGTTGCTATGCGATGTCGCAATACAGCCAGCGGCTGGAGATCACCCTCAACGAAGGACAGCGGCGCTGAGGCCTGGTCTCAAAGGCTGAACCACAACGTGGCGATGCCGAGAAAGGCGAAGAAGCCGACAACATCCGTGACCGTGGTCACGAAGGTTCCGGATGAGACCGCCGGATCGATGCCGAGCTTGTCGAGCGCAATCGGGATGGCGGCTCCGGCCAGCGCCGCCGCGAACAGGTTGACGATGATCGCAAGGCCGATCACCAGCCCAAGGCCCTGATTGCCGAACCAGACGGCGGCAACGACACCTGTGATCAACGCGAAAGCGGCGCCATTGATCAGGGAAACCGTCAATTCGCGTGTCACGAAGCGGCTCATGTTCCAGTTGCCGAGTTCGCCGGTCGCCAGCGCACGAACGGCCACTGTCATGGTCTGCGTGGCGGCATTGCCACCCTGGCTCGCAACAACCGGGGCCAGCACAGCCAGTGCCACCATTTTTTCGAGGCTGCCGGAAAACATCTTCATCACGCTGGCCGCAAAGAAGGCCGTCAGCAGGTTGATGAACAGCCACTGGAACCGGCTGCGCGCGATGGCGGGCACGGTGTCGGACAACTCCTCGTCGCCCTTGACGCCGCCAAGCGCCTTGATCTCGTCATCGGCTTCACCCTCAAGGATGTCGACGATATCGTCGATGGTCATCACGCCGACCAGCCGCTCGGCTTCGTCCACCACGGGTGCGGAGACGAAATTGTAGCGCTTGAACATCTGCGCCACATCGGTCAACTCGTCGGTCGCAGCCACTGTCTTGCGCTCGGGGTCGGCCAGTGCGGAAATCCGGACCGGCCTTTTCGAGCGCAGCAGCTTGTCGAGTGCCACCGTGCCCTTGAAGTGATGGGCTGGGTCGACAACGTAGATTTCGTAGAACGTCTCTGGCAGTTCGTGCGTGTCGCGCATGAAGTCGATGGTCTGTCCGACTGTCCAGAAGGTCGGCACGGCGATGACCTCGGTCTGCATCCGCCGGCCTGCGGTGTCATCCGGGTAGTCGAGACTCTTTTGCAGCGCGATGCGTTCGCTGGCCGGCAACTTGTCGAGGATCTCGGCCTTGTCGGCCTCGTCCATGTCCTCGAGAATATAGACGGCGTCATCGGAATCGAGATCGCGCATGCCTTCCGCGACCGTCTCGGGCTCGAGTTCCTCCAGGATCTCTTCGCGCACAGCGTCGTCGACTTCGGTCAGCGCCGTGAAGTCGAAGTCCTTGCCCAGGATCTCGATCAGCTTGGGCCGGTCTTCGGTTTCCAGCGCCTCAAGCAGGCCACCAAGGTCTGCCTCGTGCAGGTCTCCTGCGACAGCAACAAGTCCATCATGGTCACCAGCGGCCACCAGCCTGGCCACCAGCGCGACAAATGCCGGATTGACCTCGCCGTCATCATCTCTGAAGGCCATCTCGGCCTTCGGATCGAGGACATCGGCGCGCGCGTCAGACATCGGCATTCCTGGTTCGGGGGGCGGTGTTTTGGTCTTGTGTCAAACACTGCCATGAATGACAACGCCAGAAAGCACGGCAAAGCAATGGTGGCCATCGCGCCGGCTTACCCGCTGCCTCTCAACGGCTTGAAGGACACACCTTTGACGGTTGCCAGGAACCCGGAACGAGGCGAGCGCTCCATCGTGGCGCGCCATGCTGATTCACCAGATGTGGCGTCGGGCGCGGCTGGCGCTGTTGCTGCGCCAAGTCGGCGGCAGGTTCTGGCTGGCGCAGGTGCACTGGCGTTGGCGGGGTCGGCGGTCTCACCCGTCTGGGCCGAGGCGCGGTGCCAGCTTGGCGGACGAACCTTGTCCGTGGGTGCGCCGGGCGGGCTGTTCATTGGCACCCAGAGCCATCCGCGCACGCTGGACCTCGCTGACCGCGAAGTGGTGCTGACACTGGATGACGGTCCCTTGCCCGGCCCGACCGGCCGTGTCCTCGACGCCCTGAAGCTCCATGGCGCGCGGGCCACCTTCTTCCTGATCGGGCGCAACGCCGCAGCTCATCCGGCTCTGGTGCGGCGCATGGCGGCGGAAGGGCATACGCTTGCCCACCACACCATGACCCATCCCTGGACCTTGCGGCAGCGCTCGTTCGAGATCGGCACGCGCGAGATCGAGGATGGAATCAGGGCCGTACAGGAGGCCGCAGGCCTGGCTCAGGCCGGCGTGGCGACACCGTTCTTCCGCTATCCAGGCTTCGCCAATACGTCAGCGCTCGACGGTTGGCTGGCCGAACGCAACTTTGCGGTCTTCGGCTCCGATCTGTGGGCCAGCGACTGGACGCCGATGAGCCCGGAACGTCAACTCTCGTTGCTGATGAGCCGCCTCAAGCGCCGGGGGAGGGGAATCATCCTGCTGCACGATGTGGTTGGACAGACCGCGCAGATGTTCCCGGCCTTCCTTGCTGCCCTCTGCGCCGGAGGCTACCGGGTTGTCGATTTGAAGCCGGGTTTGCTCGCGCCGCCGCTGGCTGCCGCGCCTGGCAACTGGCGTTCGTATTCAGAACGCATGATCGCCGGCCGGCGCTAGAAACGCGAACGGCGACCGTTGCGGGTCGCCGTTCGGGGAGCTTTCACTCTGAAATGGTGCGGCCAAGAGGACTCGAACCTCCACTAGTTTCCCAACTAGCACCTCAAGCTAGCGCGTCTACCAATTCCGCCATGGCCGCGGAGTGCCGCATCGGCGCAAAGCCGGCGCGGCGTCAGGGGGCTTAGCAAATCGGGCCGGAGGCCACAAGCACGAAAACCACCCTTCGATGCCGGCCGGACCGCCGAACCTGCGTCAGGTTATT
>JAIYDY010000106.1 GCA_027487245.1 Hyphomicrobiales bacterium | reverse complement strand
TCCCGTCACCGCAGCAGATCGGGAGGCTGAAGCTGCCATCCGCGCCCTGATCGAAACCCACTGGCCACAGCACGGCATCATTGGTGAGGAGTTCGGGTCCGTGCGCGCAGATGCGGAGCATGTCTGGGTGATCGATCCTGTCGACGGCACCCGCTCCTTCATGTCGGGCATGCCGACCTGGGGCACACTGATCGGGCTGCTGCACCACAGGCAGCCCGTTTTCGGCGTGCTCGATCAGCCATATCTGGGCGAGCGCTTTTCCGGCGATATGACATCGGCCTGGCGCAGGGACGGTGATGGCGAGGCGCGGCTGCAGAGCCGCAAGGGCGTGGCGCTCGGCGATGCTGTCATCTGGGCGAGCTCCACCATCACCGGTAAGCCCGAGCTGTTCGCCGCCACGCAGCGCCTTGCCGGGCACGTCCGCATGCTGCGCTATGGCAGCGACTGCATCGCTATGGCGATGCTGGCGGAAGGCCATATCGACGCGGTGATCGAGACCGGGCTGGATATCTACGACATTGCGGCGCAGGTGCCGATCGTTACCGGGGCGGGCGGCATCATCACTGCGCTGGATGGCACGAATGCGCTTGCAGCGCACACGATCCTCGCGGCAGGGGACCGCGCCCTGCACACCGCAATCAGCGTGTTGCTGCAAGGCGAAGCAGTTCACCGATGACGGCAGTGCCCGGTTTGCGAGAACGCGACGCCGCCGTGTTCCTGCACCAGCATGGCTCGACGCCGGCGCTTGGCGTGCTGCGTGCAGCCAGCGGCGTCTGGCTCGAGGACGAGGCCGGCAGGCGCGTCATCGATCTGCACGGCAACACCGCTCATCATATAGGTCATGGCCACCCAAGGTTGATCGCCGCCATCAAGGACCAGCTTGACCGCCTGGCGTTCGCGCCGCGGCGCTACAGCAACGATGTGGCAATCGCACTGGGCGAGACGCTGACAGCGCGGTTCCGGGGCGGCCAGTCCCGGATGCTGCTGGCCACCGGAGGCTCTGACGCAATTGAGATCGCGCTGAGGCTGGCACGCGCCGCAACCGGCTGATCCGGCATCATCGCACTTGAAGGCAGCTATCACGGTCACGGCTTCGGGGCGCTGGCGCTGTCTTCGCACGCGCTCGACCCGAGACTGGGCAGTCAAATGCCCGATGTCCACCATATTGCGCCCTACTGGGCCGAATGTCTGGGCGGTGCCGACCGCATGCTGCACGAACTCTCGGTGCTGCTGGGGGCGCGTAGCGACATCGCCTGCCTGATCGCCGAGCCGATGCGGTCAAACTGCATCGTTCCGCCCGCCGGCCTCTGGCGCGCGGTACGGAGCCTTTGCGACCAACATCGGGTCAAGCTGATCTTCGATGAAATCCCCTCCGGGCTTGGCAAGACTGGACGCTTTTTCGCCCATGAGCATTTCGGTGTGACGCCGGACATCGTCGTGCTCGGTAAAGCGCTCGGTGGGGGTGTCCTGCCGATAGCAGCCGTTCTGGCCGATGCGAGCCTTGACGTGGCACCAGAACTTGCGCTGGGACACTACACACACGAGAAGAACCCGGTCACGGCGCGCGCGGCGCTGACGACGATCGAGATCATCGAAGATGAGGGGCTTGTTGGCCATGCGGAGCGCCTTGGTCTTGTGCTCGAAGCGCTGGTTCGCGAGCGCATGGTCGGCAAGGCCAACCTCATCACCGGCGTTCGCGGGCTCGGCCTGCTGCGGGCCATCAGCTTTCGCGCAAGGCCTGGGATGACCGAGGCTCAGATCGTCGCCGCCGGTTTGAAGGCCGGCGTTTCCTTCACGATGAAGGGGCCGAACGTCTTGGGCTTCTCACCACCACTGGTGATATCCGACGCCGATCTGGGCTATGCATTGAGCGCCGTCGCCGGGGCGCTCGATGGCATGTGAGGTATCGGGGTAAACCGCCCCGAGTTTTCCGGAAGCTGAATCTCCCCGAGTTTGTGAATCGGCATGCCATTCGACCCCCGATCGGCTCCGAAGGCTGACCCTACCCAAATGCGGGTAAGCACTTGATGCTCTGCAACAAACTGCGGGAGCACCGGGGTCGTCATTGGACGCCTAAAGGGGTCAATCTCCGGAGCCGGTTCACACACCGCCACGCTGACCGCATGGCGTCAAATCTGCGCGGCCTGATCGATGCCGGGTTGGGGCGATTTCAGAGATCTTTTTGGTTTGTCTGACAGGCCCCCGAGATGGGTCTTTGGTACGCATCCTGCATTGCCTATGACACTGCCGTTCAGAGTCCTCGAGCCAGTTCTGTTGCCGACCACTTTTCAAGACAGCCACTTTCTGGTCACAAAGTGCGGGTTGGACAAAACGATCTCCGTCTAGTTCCATTGCGCCAAACTTGATAGATGAAATGGTAGTTCGGCCTTCCGCCCGTCAAATTCCATCCTGTTGATGCAGCTTGCCAGAGCAATGGCGTTCTCTACGGCGTCTTGACCGAAGTACCCAGCCATCGCCCTTGCTTTCGTCAGCAGGCGATCAATCTCCGAGTAGATGAGCGCATCCTCTTCTGTTACCGTCTTCGGGACTTGATCTGGCACCGGACGGCCTTCGTTGGCTGATGTTGCGGTGTCATATGGATTTGCGGGGCTTTGGGTTGGCGCAGAAGCGGCGCTGTTTTTCGAGCGATGTGCGTTGGTCATGGCTGCTTCTTGGAGAACGAGGTCTGTGCATAGGAAGGTTCCGCTTGCCGTGTGGGGTGGCCGCCCTGCCCTCTCGGGCATGACCAGACCTGCCGTGCTCCGCTCCTTCAAAACCAGTCCCGAGATCATCCGCCTGGCTGTGTTGATGTATGTCCGCTACCCGCTGTCCTAGCGAAACGTCGAGGACCTGCCGCGCGAGCGCGGCATCGACATCACCGAGACGGTGCGGTTTTGGTGGAACCGTTTCGGGACGATTTTCGCGGCTGAGATCAGACGGAACCGCGTTCAGGCGCATGCACAGCCTGCAGAAATTCGTCGCCGTCCATGGCTCGATCCACAACCACTTCAATCAGGAACGCACACTCATC
>JAIYDY010000048.1 GCA_027487245.1 Hyphomicrobiales bacterium | reverse complement strand
GAACGGCATCCGAGATGGATTTGCCCTGCGAAACCAGGACATCGACCTGCCGCAACTTCGCGACGATTTCTTCGGGTTTGTGACGCTTCTTCGGCCGGGATCAGATCCTCCTCATTGCCATAAGACATACCTCAAGGTGGACCAATTCAACGGGGGTGGATCAGAACCCGGGGCGGTTCATTCTGAGACCA
The DNA here is from genome assembly GCA_027487245.1 of Hyphomicrobiales bacterium. Taxonomy (GTDB): domain Bacteria; phylum Pseudomonadota; class Alphaproteobacteria; order Rhizobiales; family Beijerinckiaceae; genus Allobosea. The sequence goes on along the minus strand of JAIYDY010000048.1, from coordinate 32,186 downwards.
TCTTGGCTTTTCGGACAGCACCCGGACGAGAATTAGACCCTGTTTACAGAAAGATAATGTCCTTCTGCTACCTACCATCGTTACCAATTTTCGCCGGGAACAGCTTCGATGGCCAGTTTGTTCAGCACGAGCCGCCTCGGTGCCGGCGCCCGGCGTGTCGCCGTTGCCGCCCGGCTTGCAAGCGCTGCTGCGCTGATGTCAGCGGCGGCGTGGGTTGCAAACCCGGCGGCCGCCGGAGAGGTGGCGCCGGAGCAGCAACAGTTGCGTGTCGTGGGCGGCCTTGCGGGCGTCACCCAGCATGTCCGCTTTGAGATCCCGTTCTGGACCCAGGAACTGGTGCAATTGTCGGGTGGGCGGCTGACGGCGACCGTCCATCCGTTCGACCGCAGCGGTCTGCGCGGTCAAGACATGCTTCAGCTTATACGGCTCGGCGTGGTGCCTTTCGGCACCGCCTTGCTATCACTTGTTTCGGGTGACGAGCCGGAACTGAATGCATTGGACCTGCCAGGGCTCAACCCGGATATCGCCACGCTTAAACGCACTGTCGATGCCTATCGGCCCCATCTCGCGCGAGTGCTGCACGAGCGCTACGATGTGGAGTTGCTCGGGATCTACACCTATCCAGCACAGGTCATTTATTGCCGAAGGCCCTTTGCCGGCCTCACCGACCTCGCTGGCCGGCGCGTGCGCACATCGTCCGTCAGTCAATCGGAAATGTTCGAACGTCTCGGCGCGAGCCCGGTGATCGTTCCCTTTGCCGAGATGGTGGGGTCCATCTCACGCGGCGCAGTCGATTGCGCCGTGACAGGAACCCTCAGCGGTAATGAAATCGGGCTGACGGATGTCACCACCCACATGCATACCATGGCGATCAGTTGGGGTCTCTCATTCTTCGGGGCGAATTCAGCAGCTTGGGACGCGATACCGCCGGACTTGCGGGACGTGATGCGCCAGGGCATCGCAGGACTCGAGGAACGGATCTGGGCGGCCGCCGAACAGGACACGGACAACGGCATTGCGTGCAATGCCGGCGGAATGGCCTGTCCGTCGGGGCGCGCCGCCCGGCTTTCCATCGTTCCAATCACGCCAGAGGATGACGCGATCCGCCAGCGGATCGTCAAGGAGGCTGTGCTGCCGCGCTGGATCGAGCGTTGCGGCCCAGACTGTGCAGATGTCTGGGACCGGACGCTGGCCCCCGTCCACGGCATCTTCCTTGGAAAGCGCCCCGTTACAGTGAGCGAAGGCGCGGGCCGACCTGCCGTGAAGCCTGTTGGCCAGTGATGCGACCATTGCCGCGACGGAGCGCTCCGTCGGTGTCGATGGGAGCACGCCCTGGTGGCGCTCTGTCGCGGTCATCCCTGTTGTCGGCGCGGCCGCTCTTATCTGCGCAGCCGCATGGGGCGCAGCAACTTTCTCAGAACGGCATCGGGCGCGCGCACTGCAAAGCGCCGAACTGGCAGTCGAGCAACTTGCCACCGCAGCCGAGGCCGTCGTCAATCGCCAATTGCTCCAAGTCGACGGCGCGCTGGCCTCTGTACAGTTGTTGCTGAGCAGAACTTCCGATGTCGGGGCGGCGGAGTTCGACGAGCAGGGGGCAATACGCGGCCTGCGGTTCCTCAGTTTCCAGGCCTTCGCCTTCCGCGATCTGTTCCTGATGGAGCGCCACGGACGGATCCGTGCCGCCGCCCGCCGCCTACCGGCAGACCGGCTCTTTCCCGCTGACCCAGAGACGGTCCTGCGGCTTTCCGCAGCCGGAGCAGGAGCCATTGTCGGCCCGCAGCGCAATCCCGCAACCGGCGACTGGGTCGTCTATATGGTTCGGCGCTCGAAAGTTATAGGCCTCCCTGAAGCCTATGTCGCGGCTGAGGTTCCAACCGGCCTGATCACGACGCCCCTCTCAGCCTTCGCGGACCGCGTCGGGGTGGTGGTGATGCTTGAGCGCGGCAACGGAACCGTTCTCGCGCAACTGCCACAGCGCGACGACGTCGTTGGGAGAAATTCGACCGAGGTGCTCGGTCTCGATGGCTCTGGCGGCAAGGCCGACAGCTCCATGGCGGATCCTGATCCCGCGCCGATCACCGCGGTGAAAACCACGCTTTATTCCGACCTCATGGTCCGGGTCTCTCTCGATCGCGACGCCGCGCTGGCCGACTGGAAGCGCGATCGCACCCATCTTGCGTGGGTTGTTTCCGGCGGATGTCTCGTCCTGATCCTGCTGGCCGGCCTGGTCTCTTTCGGTATGCACCGACAGGTGGTTCTTGGCGCCGAGAGCCGGCGGGCCAGGGCCATGCTTGAAGACGCGGTCGACTCCATGTCGGACGGCTTCGTGATGTGGGACGACAAGGATCGCCTCGTGACCTGCAACGCGACCTATCGTGACCTGTATCGATTGAGCTCTCCCTTCATCGTCCCGGGCGCGCTTTTTGCCGACGTCATGCGGGGCGGCGCGCTCGCGGGCCAGTACCCGCAGGCTGGCGACGATATCGAGCGTTTCGTGGACGAAATGATTGCCTGGCGGCAATCTGCAAAAGGCTCGTTCGAGCGCCTGCTGCCGGACGGCCGCTGGCTGCTGATCACCGAACGCAAGACGGCGAGCGGCGGCTACGTCGGTATCAGGACCGATATCACCGCTTTCAAGAAAGCTCTCAACGACCTTGCCGACGCGAGCGGGAAGGTCGGCATCATGCTTGAAGAGCGGGAGACACGGACGAAGCTCTTCGACGCCGCCCTCAACAACATGACGCAAGGCCTGCTGATGGTCGATGCGGATGGCCGCATCATCGTCGCGAACGGCCGCTTCCGGGAGCTGTTCGACATCGACCATTCGCTTGATCTCGAAGCCATGACGCTCCGCGACGTCTTTGGCATCTTGAAGGCCGCCAAGGGACCGTTCGCAGTCACGGCCGATACCATCGTCGACTGGCAATTGGCCATCGCACGGGCGCATGGGCTGGGCGAACAGGTGATTGAAGGCGAAAGGGACCGAGCCCTTACGGTCATGCAGCGGCCGATGCCGGCCGGCGGTTTTGTCGCAACATACGAGGATGTCACAGACCGGCAACGTGCAGAAAAACGGATCCGGTATCTTGCGCACCATGATCCCCTCACGAAGCTGCAAAACAGGACCGTCTTCAGACACGAACTCGAAGCGGCCCTCTTGGCAGAGCGCCCGGCCGGAGCGGGCGTGGCGCTGCTCTACCTCGACCTCGACCGCTTCAAGGAGGTCAATGACACCCTCGGACACCCACTCGGGGACGCCCTGCTGGTTGCTGTCGCGGCGAGGCTCAAGAACTGCCTCAGGCCAGGCGACGCAATCGCACGCCTGGGCGGGGATGAATTCGCGGTTGTCCTGACAGCGCACTCAGCCGTGCAGATGGCGGAAACACTGGGGAGCCGCTTCATCAGGGTCATCTGCGAAGAGTTCATTGTCGAGGGTCATCGGATTTCGGTCGGCGCCAGTATCGGCGTCGCCGTCGCGGAGGTTTACGATGTCGATCCCGACCTACTTCTGAAGCAAGCCGACTTGGCCCTCTACGAGGCCAAGGCGCAGGGACGCAACCGGGTCTGCGTGTTCCAATCCGAAATGGCGGAAAAACTCGCGGAACGCCTGCGCCTTGAGGCAGACCTCAGACGCGGCCTTGAGCGTGGCGAGTTCGACATCGACTATCAGCCCATCTTCGCGCTCGGCTCTGACCGCATCACCGGCTATGAGGCGCTGATCCGCTGGAACCATCCGGAGGGAGGGCGCATCTCGCCGGCGACCTTCGTGCCGCTGGCCGAAGGCAACGGGCTGATCAACGACATCGGGGCCTGGTGCCTGGCGCGCGCCTGCGCCGACATGGCTGCGTTTCCAGACGAGCCACGGATCGCCGTCAACGTCTCCCCCGTGCAACTCAAGAGCGAAACGCTCACTGATGCTGTGCATGAGGCGTTGGCGCGCTCAGGCATGCCGCCCGGACGGCTGGAGCTGGAGATCACCGAAACCGCCCTCCTTGACGAGGACCCCCGCATCGAACGCAATCTGTTTGCCCTGCGGGCGCTGGGTGTGCGGATCGCGCTCGACGATTTCGGTGTCGGCTTCTCCTCGCTCAACCATATCCGCCGCTTTCCGTTCGACAAGATCAAGATCGACAAGGTCTTTATCCGGGAAGCCACAGAGAAGCAGGACAGCCTCGCAATCGTCCGTTCAATCGTGAATCTGGCCGAGGAACTGTCAATGACGACGACCGCTGAGGGAATTGAAACCGAGGCGCAGCTGCGGCTCGTCGAGGAACTCGGCTGCACGGAAGGGCAGGGCTACCTTCTGGGCCGGCCCGCTTCCGTGGCCGCAAACCTGCTGCGGACCATCGAAGGGCAGCGTCAGGGGAAAATCGGTTTGCGCCCCGGAAGCCAGCCGGTAGCCCGCCGGGCATGACCCGACCCGCCATTCTCCGGTACCTTCAAGACATTGCCCGAGATGATCCGAATCGCGGTGATGATGTACGTCCGGTACCCGTTGTCATTGCGGAACGTCGAGGATCTGCTGCACGAATGCGGGATCGAGATCACGCGCTGGACTGCGCGGTTCTGGTGGAACCGTGTCGGGACGATCTTCGCGGCCGAGATCAGACAGAACCGAGTTCAGGCGATGCGATCGCCGCGATCGTCCATGATTGCACCGCCAACTGGGCCTAGCCCAAGCCCGCCTGATGGGCGCGCAAGGAAGCCTATCTCGCGATCCTGCCTGCCAAGTCTCCGCGTTCCTTGCTGGTCTCGCTTGCCGACAAGACACACAACGCCGACGCGATCCTGTTCGACTACCGCGCTCTGGGCGATCCGCTCTGGCAAAGGTTCACAGGCGGCGCTGATGGCACGCACTGGTACTACGCCGAGCTCGCAGCGGTGTTCGCACAAGCCCTGCCGAGCCGGCTCTCCGACCGACTCCAGAGGGCCGTGACAGCGTTCTCCAGCTAGGGGAGTGGGTGCAGTTGCTGCGTCGCTTCGCGCCGAATCTACCTGCTGATGCTCGTGTCCCAGAATGGGCGTGAATCGTCCTCAAATGATCACTTAGAATATCTTAAGTCATTGAAATCATTTGATCTCAGGATAACTCTTAATCAGCGGGTCGTAGGTTCGAGCCCTACATCACCCACCATTCTTTTCCCATTCAGATCAATGGCTTAGGCCCTTTGGGGCGGAAGAGCCAAATGGCAACGGGAACAGGTGGGAACTGTTCTAACTGTCCCGAGGGTGTTTCCACGGTGCCTTGCGGATTGAACCATTGCAACACGCCGCGCCCGCGCGGCTCGCTCGCATACAAGCCACCGGCGCTGGATGTCTTTGTGCCTGCCATGGCCACACAGGTGGCGTCGCAACCCCATCCGTCTGCAAGCTGACCACCAGCTGCGCTGGCGTCGAGGCCGTCAATACATTAACATTCCAACAGGTCCACTCAGCGTGGGCCGATCAGTCGTGGAGCCCGAATGCGCGGCGTCCGGCAACCTTGGGAGCCGGGCCAACCGCCCGAAAGAGCGCCGCAAACCATTTGCGCAGCCTTTGTCGGCAAAAGCGACTGATCTCGAACTGGGTGCCCGGCTTTGGGACGATCGCAGCGACATGGTGGAGATGCCGAGGTGAGCACCGACATGCAGAACGCTTCCCCGCGCCCGGCCTATCCGGCCCCTTCGGCAGTCCTTGAACTGCTGAAGCCGATCACTTGGTTTCCGCCGATGTGGGCGTTTGCATGCGGCGTGGTGTCATCGGGCGTGCCGATTCTGGCAAACTGGTACATCGCGCTGGCTGGCATCGTGCTGGCAGGCCCGCTTGTTTGTGCCATGAGCCAGGCCATCAATGACTGGTACGACCGCGACGTCGACGCGATCAACGAACCGCAGCGCCCGATCCCGTCCGGCCGCATTCCGGGCAAATGGGGGCTCTACATCGCGGGCATCTGGTCGGTGCTGTCGCTTCTCGTCGCGGCCACGCTCGGTTTCTGGGTGTTTGTCGCGACGGTTGTCGGTCTCGTGCTCGCCTGGGCCTATAGCGCCCCACCGCTGCGGTTGAAGCGCAACGGCTGGCTTGGCAATGCCGCGTGCGGCTTCTCGTATGAAAGCCTTGCCTGGATCACGGGTGCAGCCGCGATGCTCGGCGGCGCCTTGCCGAGCTCACAGATACTGGCCCTTGCCCTTCTCTACGGGGCCGGTGCGCACGGCATCATGACGCTCAACGACTTCAAGGCCATCAAGGGGGACCGCGAAATGGGGATCAACTCGCTGCCGGTGCTGCTGGGTCCGGACCGTGCGGCGATGGTTGCCTGCGCGATCATGGTCGTGCCGCAGGTGATCGTGATCATGCTGCTGCTGGTTTGGGGCCGGCCGATCGAGGCCTGCATCGTCGTCGCCTTGCTCGTCGGTCAGATATGGATGATGCAGCGGCTATTGCGCGATCCCGTCAAGGAAGCCTATTGGTACAGCGGCTTCGGCGTGCCGCTCTACGTGCTTGGCATGATGGCGAGCGCGGTCGCAGTCTGAGCCGATCGCCGGGGTCACGACATTGAGCCGCTTCATTCGGCCCCTGCTTGCGGCCCTTGTTGGGCTTGTGCTGTGCGGCACAGGCATATGGCGTCTCGAAGGGGCGCGTACGGGCCTGACGATATCCCCGCTTCACGTCGGCACCACGCCCGCCACCGTCTATCGGCGTGCCAATGCCGCGCCCGCACCGGCCATCGTCATCGCGCACGGCTTTGCAGGATCGCGGCAGCTCATGGAGGCCTACGCACTCACACTTGCGCGGGCAGGCTACGTTGCGGTGTCATTCGATTTCGAAGGTCATGGCCGCAATCCCTTGCCAATGTCTGGCGATGTTTCGCGGACTGACGGCACCACGCAGATGCTGATGCGGGAAACCCGCCGCGTCGTCGACGCCGCGCTTGCCTTGCCCGAGGTCGACGGCCGTGTCGCACTCCTCGGCCATTCGATGGCGTCCGATATCGTCGTGCGGGCTGCGCTCGAAGATCCGCGCGTCGGCGCCACGGTCGCGATTTCGATGTTCTCGGAAGCCGTCACGGCGAGCGAACCGCGCAACCTGCTGATGGTCTCAGGCGCATTCGAATCATTCCTGCGCGCCAACTCGCTCAAGAATGCCCAGCGCGCCGACCCGGCGGCAGTCGAAGGGACAACAATTGGCGATCCTGCCGCCGGCAGCGGCCGGCGCGCGGCCATGGCCCCGAATGTGGAGCATGTCGGCGTGCTGTATGCGGCGACGGCTTTGCTCGAGGCGCGCAACTGGCTCGATGCCGCTTTCGGGCGCGTCAGCAGCGGGCCGGTTGCCGCCACGGGTGGCTCCATCGTGCTGTTGATGGCGGGCCTCGTGTTGCTGGCCTGGCCTTTGGCGGGGTTGCTGCCGCGTCGTATGGCGCCTGCCGAGCCGGTGAAGCTGCGTGTGTTCATCGCCGCCATCCTGCCGCCAGCCGTGCTGACGCCGCCGCTGCTGGCGCTCTTCGACACGCGGTTCCTGCCCGTCCTGGTGGCCGACTATCTGGCGGTGCATCTGTTCGTCTACGGGGTGCTGTCTCTGGCGATTCTGGCCTGGAATGGCGTTCGGATCGGACGCTTCGCGTGGGCCTCGGCCGCTGCCTTTGCCGCCTACGGCATTTTCGTTTTCGGCGGCGCACTCGATCGCTACGCGGCCTCATTCATGCCGAATGCCGAACGCCTGCCGATCATTGCGGCAATCGCTGCCGGCGCAATTCCCTACATGCTCGCCGACAGCCTGGCAACCGAGGGCGGTCGCGCTCGTGTCTGGCGTGTCTTGGCTGCGCGCATCGCGTTTCTGTCCTCGCTGGGGGCGGCAGTGGCGCTTGATTTTTCGCGCCTGTTCTTCCTGCTGATCATCATTCCTGTGATCGTGCTGTTCTTCGCCGTCTTCGGAACGATGGCAGGCTGGGTCGGCAGGCGCACCCAATCACCGGCAACGACGGGTCTGGCACTTGGCCTCATCCTCGCGTGGGCGGTGGGCGTAAGCTTTCCGATTTTTGCACCGGGCTAGGCCCGGCTATGCAAAAGCCCCCCGTGTCGTCAGGCGGGTTGTTTTTTGACCTGATTTCTTTCCGTTGATGGAGCTTCACGAGATCATGCTGGCGCTTGTCTGTCGTCAGGCCGATCGCGGCGCGCTCAAACCCATGTTCCGAAGGGTGCGCGGCTTCAGGAAGAAGCGGTCGGCGTCGGCAACGATCAAGGGCTTCGAGATCATGGGCATGATCCGTCGCGGTCATGGCAGCCTCAAAGATCCGGGCGGCAAAGGGCGAAATTCGCTTCCTCAACTTCCCGCGCGGTTTCACAGGCTGACGGAGCCGATGCAATAGCCAGAAACCTGACCCTGTCCCCTTGCCGCAACAGAGCCCTTGGCGCGTAGGCCCCTGCGTCCGCCGCATTTGACGGGTTGAGGCCGGCGGCTAAGATCGTTGCCCATGCTCACTGTGCCCCCCACGCTCTCGCCTGCCCCGATCTTCCGCCGCACGGGCCCTGCGGAGGCGGCGCGATGAGTCCGGCGCGCAGGATCGCCGTGGTCGGCGGGGCCAGCGGCATCGGGGCCTCGACCGCGCGGACTTTGGCGACGGCTGGCGATTCGGTGACCATCCTCGACCGCGACGGGGAAGCGGCTGCGGCGCTGGCGGCCGCGATTGGCGCGCGGGCGATCACGCTCGACGTGGCGGACGCCGACAGCGTCGCGCGGGCCTTTGCCGCGCTCGAAGCTCCTTTGCACGGGCTGGTCGTCTCCTCCGGCGTGGTAGATACCGGCAAGCTGGCGAGCCTGGATGTCGCGCGCTGGAACGAGATCCTGGCGGTCAACCTGACCGGTGTCTTCCTGTGCTGCCGCGCGGCCTCGCCGCTGCTGGCCGAGGGAGGCCGGATCGTCACCCTGAGTTCATTGGCGGCCCGCACCGGCGGCGTCATCACCGGCGCGGCTTATGCCGCCTCCAAGGCGGGGGTCGAGGCGCTGACCAAGTCGATGGCGCAGGAGCTGGCTCCGCGCTCGATTACGGTCAATTGCGTCTCGCCCGGCGCGATCGACACGCCGATGACCGCGCAGCATCTGGCCGAGCAGAAGGCCCGCTACGACGCGATCGTGCCGCTGCGTCGCCATGGCCGTGCCGAGGAGGTGGCGGCAGCGATCCGCTTCCTGCTTTCGGAGGAGGCGAGCTACCTCACCGGCGCGGTGATTCCGGTCAATGGCGGCGTGAGGATGGACTGAAGCGATGGCGGCGCGCCCACGCGGCGATCTGACTGGCAAGGTCGCGCTCGTCACTGGAGCGGCCAGCGGCATCGGGGCGGCCACGGCGCTGGCGCTCGCGGTCCGCGGTGCCCATGTGGCCTGCGCCGACATCAAGTCCGCCGCAGCGACGCTCGAGCGGCTGCGGGCCGCCGGCGGCTCGGGCTGCGAGATCACCTTCGACCTTGCGGATCGCGATAGCGTCGCGCATGCGGTGGAGAAGGCGGCCGGCCAGGCCGGGGGCGGCGCGCGTCTCGATATTCTCGTCTGCGCCGCCGGAGTCGGCTTCAAGGGGCCGCTGCTGGCCGCTGACGCCGACTGGGACCGCGTCGTTGGCGCAAACCTGACCGGCACGTTCGCGACGCTGCGCGCCGCATGGCCGCATCTCAAGGCCGCTGGACAAGGCCGGGTGGTGATCGTCAGCTCCATGGGCGCCTACCGAGGCGGCCTGCATTTCGGGCCGGAATACAACGCCTCGAAGGCCGGACTGATCGGACTGGCCCGGCATTTCGCACTGCATGGCGGCCCCGACGGCATTGGCGTCAACGCCGTCGCGCCGGGCTTCATCGCCACGCCATTCGTGGCGGGGCTGCCCTATGACGCGGACGCGATCCCGCTCGGCCGCCTCGGCGAGCCGGAGGATGTGGCCGAGCCGATCGCCTTTCTCTGCTCGCCCGCCGCCAGCTACGTCACCGGGGCGGTGCTTCACATCAATGGCGGAGTGTTCTTCGGATGAGGGCTTTCCCACCCGTGGCCAGCGCTGCTTCCTTGGCGGGGCATGTTGCCGTTGTCAGCGGCGGCGCCCGCGGCATCGGCGCGGCCATCGCCCTCGCGCTGGCGGGTGACGGGGCGGCAGTCGCGGTGCTCGACGCGCTCGATGCCGATGAAACGGTGGCGGCCGCTGCCGCGCTGGGCGCGAGGAGCCGGGCCTGGATGGTCGATGTGGGCGACGAGGCTGCTTGCCTGGCTGCCGTCGCCGCCGCCGAGGCGGCTCTGGGTCCGATCTCGATCCTGGTCTGCGCCGCCGGGGTGATGCCGCGCGGCGCGGTGGATTCCGGCCTCGCGCAATGGCGAGCGGTGCTGCGCGTCAATCTGGACGGTGCGCGCCATCTGGTTGCGGCCTGCTACCCCGGCATGGAGGCGCGTGGCGATGGGCGCATCCTGCTCGTCTCCTCGGTGGCGGCGCGGCAGGGCGGACTTCTGGCAGGGGCGGAATACTCCGCCTCCAAGGGCGCGCTTCTGGCCTTCGGGCGCCATGTCGCGCGCAATGGCGCGGCGCGCAACGTGCGCTGCAACATCCTCTCGCCCGGGGTGATCGAGACGGCGATGAACGCCGATCTGCCCAAGCCCGATCCCTCGGCGCTGCCGGCGCGCCGGCTCGGCGCGCCCGATGACGTCGCCGGTCCGGCGCTGTTCCTGTGCTCGGACCAGGCCAGCTACATCACCGGCGTCGACCTCCCGGTGAACGGCGGTCAGCTGTTCTATCCATGATACATTTCCTGTTGCGCCAGCGCCGCGCCCGCATTAGCTTCGACGGATGCCGCGCGAGCGTCCGAGCGCGGCCAGGGGGGACTGGGTGATGGGCGTTGCAGTAGATCTGGTTTCATCCGGAGGCGTGAAGCGCACTGAGCTGGAGCTGTCGCGGGTGTTCAACCTCGGCTCGGCCACGCGTGACCCGGAGACCGCCCGGGCCCATCAGGACGAGGTGAAGCATATCGGCATCACCATCGCGTTCGATGTGCCTGCGCCGCGCATCTACCCGATGTCGACCCAAGGGGTCAGCACCGCCAGCGAGGTCACGGTACAGACCGGCCGCAGCTCCGGCGAAGTCGAGATCGTGCTTTACATGGCCGACGAACTTTATGTCGGTGTTGGCAGCGACCACACCGACCGTGCGCTCGAGAAGGTGAGCATCGTCTGGAGCAAGCAGGCCTGCGCCAACGTGCTGGCCCCCACGCTCTGGCGCTTCGCGGACATCGCCGCCCATTGGGACGAATGCCGCATGACCAGCCATGTGGGCGGCAAACTCTATCAGGATTGCTCGGTGGCCGCGTTTCTGCACCCGGAAGACATGCTGCGCATCCTGTCGGAGCGCACGCTGTCGCTGCCCAAGCGCGATTTCATGGTGTTCTGCGGCACCATCGCGAGCCTCGACAAGACGATGGGGTTCGGCGCTGACTGGGCTTTCGAAATGACCGATCCGGTGCTCGGCCGCAGCATCAGCCACGCCTATCGGGTGATCAACCTGATGGACGAGCTCAAGCCGGGCTTCCGTGTGCCCGTCTCCAGCATGGATCTCTAGCGTCTTTCGTCAACGAACAACACAGTGAGGGGAAGCAGCATGATCACCCGTCGTCGCCTAGGCCAGACCGCCGCCGCCGCGCTCGCCGCGCCCTACCTGATCCGCCCCGCCGACGCGCAGGCCGCCACCACACTGGTGGTTGCCGCGACGCGCACGCCGGGCGGTTTCGACGGCGACGCACTCAAGCCCAACACCCAGAATGTGGTGGTGCAGACCTATGAGGGGTTGACCCGCTACGCCACGCGCCAGAGCCCTGACGGGCGCGTGCGGATCGATGCCTCGCGGGTTGAGCCACATCTGGCGGAGAGCTGGACATCCTCGCCGGACGGCAAGACCTGGGTGTTCAAGCTGCGCCAGGGCGTGAAGAGTTTCCATGGCAACGAACTGACCTCGGCCGACGTGGTGTGGGGATGGGAGAAGTCGCTGGCGCAGAACCGCACCGGCGCGTTCATTGCCCGCGTCTCCTCGGTGACGAAGGTCGAGGCTGTCTCGCGCTATGAGGTGAAGTTCACCCTGTCCGGGCCGAACGCGATCTTCCTGCGGGCGCTGACGCTCTACACGCCCTCGATCTACGACTCCACGGTGATGAAGCAGCATGTCAGCGCCGACGACCCATGGGCGCTGAAATGGCTGGACACCAACACGGCTGGTTTCGGTGCCTACCATCTGCAGTCGCTGCGTGCGGGGCAGGATGCGGTGTTCGTCGCGAACCCGAACTACTTCAAGGGCAAGCCGCATTTCGAGCGCGTGGTCTACCGGGAGGTGCCGTCCGCCGCGAACCGTCTGGCGCTGATCCGCGCCGGCCAGGCGCAGTGGACCGAGGAACTGACCCAGCGCCAGATCGTCGAATTGCAGCAGGACCGCCGCGTGCGTGTGGAAGGCGAGGAGGGCACGGGCCACGCCTCGGTGCGCATGAACCCGCGCTTCGAGCCCTTCAACGACATCCGGGTCAGGCAGGCGATCCTCTACGCCACGGATTATGACGCGCTGAATAAGTCCGTGTTCGAGGGGCTCGGCAGCCAGGCCAGATCCATCGTGCCGCCGATGATCGACGGCGCTTTCCCGGACGCATGGGTGTTCGGCACCAACATCGACAAGGCCAAGGCATTGCTGGCGGAGGCAGGCAAGCCAAACCTGAAGATCACGGTGGAGTATTCGCAGATCTTTTTCTGGGAGGAACAGCTCTGCATCCAGTTGCGCACCCAGCTGGCGCGGGCCGGCATCGAACTGGAGCTCAAGCAGATCACCGATGCCGACATGCGCGCCCGCACCGCGCCCAACCGGCGTGACCTGCCTTTCTTCACCTTCCTCGACAACCCGATCGTGCTCGATCCGATCTACGCGCTCTATCTCAACGCGCATTCCGCAGGAGCCTCGAACCGCAACGGCTATAACAACCCCCAGTTCGACGCGCTGATCGACCAGGCGCTGATCGAGACCGACGCGGCCAAGCGGTTGCAACTCGCCCGCGACGCGCAGCGGCTGCACACCACCGACGCCACCTGGCTGATGACGCTCTATCCCGGCAGCTTCGAGGCAATGGCCCCGAACATCCGCGGCTGGGTCTGGCAGCCGGATCTGCATGAGCGCTGGGTCGATCTCACGGTCGCGCGCTAACCGATGAGCGATGACGCCGCCGCCTCGAGCGCGCCGGCGCCGGGGTCCGCTCCGCCGCGGCGCCGGATCATGCCGGCGCTCGGGCCGCCGGTCCGCTTTCTGCTGCGACGGCTGGCCATGGTGACGCCGATCCTGTTCGGCGTGCTGCTCTTCACCTTCGTGCTGGTGCGGCTTGGCGGACAGGATCCGGTCGTGCGCCTCGCCGGCCCCACGGCGAGCGTGCAGCAGATCGAGGAGGTGCGGGCCGAGCTCGGCCTCGACAAGCCGATCCTGGTGCAGTTCGGCATCTACGTCGCTAGGGTGGCGCAGGGCGATCTGGGCCGCTCATGGCTCAACAACAGGCCCGTGCTGGCCGATTTGCGCCAGCGCCTGCCGGCCACGCTCGAACTGCTGTTCCTCGGGGTGGGCCTCGGCGCTCTCATCGGCGTGCCGGTCGGGCTGACGGCCGCCTTTGGCTCGGGCCGCGCCTTCGATCAGATCAGCCGCATCGTTTCGCTCTTCGGCTTCTCCATCCCGACCTACTGGCTCGGGCTGATCATGATCTTCGTGTTTTTCTCGCTTCTGGGCCTCGCACCCGCACCGATGGGGCGGATCAGCCTTATGGCGGTCGAGCCGCCCACCGTCACGGGCAGCTACGTGATCGACTCGGCGCTGGCCCGCGATCCCGAAGCGCTCTGGTCGGCGCTGGGGCAGCTCGTGCTGCCGGTGCTCTGCCTCGCCATCGTCGCGGCCGCGCCGATCATCAAGCAGACCCGGGCGATCGCGCTCGACGTGCTGGCCACGGACTATGTCCGCTTCGCCCGCGCCTCCGGCCTGCCGCGGCGGGACCTTCGTCGCATCGTGCTGCGCAACAGCCTGGTGCCGGTCATCACCTTCATCGGAGCGGAGCTGGCCGGGCTGGTCGGCACCTCCTCGCTGATCGAGCTCGTCTTCGCCTGGGGCGGGGCGGGCCAATACGGGCTCACCGCCATCCTCGAGGGCGACTTCACCGCCGTCCAGGGCTACGTGCTCTACGTCACGACCTTCTCGCTGGCGATCTTCATCGTGGTGGACTTGCTGGTCTTCCTGCTCGAGCCACGGTCGAGGGCCTCATGAGCGACGCCGCCAGCTCCCCGCCGGCCGGATCCTGGCTGCGCACGCTGCCGCTGCGGCTGCGCGTCATGGCCCGGCACGCGCCGACTGCCTTTGCCGGCGCGCTGATCGTGGGCGTCTTCGCGCTCCTGGCGCTGTTCGCGCCCCTGATCAGCCCGCACGATCCGATGCAGGCCAACCCCTATGACGTGCTGAAGCCGCCCTCCGGGCAATTCTGGTTCGGCACCGACGGTGCGGGCATGGACGTGTTCAGCCGAATTATTCATGGTTCGTGCCTCGCTTTCGGCATCGCGGTTCCGGCCGTGGCGGTGGCGATGCTGATCGGTGTGCCGCTCGGCCTTTTCGCCGGCTATCGCGGGGGAATGCCAGACGAGGTCCTGCTCAGGGCCATGGACGCGCTGCGCATCTTTCCCTCGATCATCCTGGCACTGGCGCTGGTGGCGGCAACCGGCAAGTCGCTGGGCAACATCATCATCGTGATCGGCCTGGTTGACGCGCCGATCTTCGCGCGGCTGGTGCGGGCGGAGGTGCTGAGCCTGCGCCATTCCGGCTTCGTCGAGAGCGCCGTCGCAGCCGGCAACACGCGTTGGCGCATCCTGTTCATCCACATCCTGCCCAATGCGATGCGCGGGGCCCTGGCGCAGTCGGCCGTCAGGCTCGCTTGGTCGATCAGGGTGAGCGCCACTCTCGCCTTCGTTGGCGTCGGCGTGCAGCCGCCCACGCCCGAATGGGGCGCGATGATCCGCCAGGGGGCGGAGCAGATGGTAACCGGCGAATGGTGGGTGGCGCTGTTCCCCGGCCTGGCGCTGGTGCTGCTGGTGCTGGGCTTCAACCTCCTGGGCGACGCGGTGCAGGACTGGCTCGACCCGCGCAGGCGCACGGGGGTCCGATGAGCCTGCTTTCCATCGAGGACCTCCATGTCCACTTCGTCGGTGAGGACAGGCTGGGTCGTCCGGTTACGGCGCGGGCGCTGAACGGCGTCTCGCTCACGCTTGAGCAAGGCGAGCGCCTGGGCCTGGTCGGCGAGACCGGCGCCGGCAAGTCGCTCACCGTGCAGGCGCTGATGGGGCTGCTGCGCGCGCCGGCGCGGCTGGTCCGGGGCCGGGCGCTGTTCGAGGGCGTCGATCTCCTCGCGCTCGACGAGGCGAAGCTCAACCGGCTGCGCGGCGCCGCGATCAGCATGGTGGTGCAGAGCCCCAAGACCTCGCTCGACCCGGTCCGGCGCATCGGCGACCAGATCGTCCGGATCCAGCAGGCCCATGCCCCGGTGAGCCGCGCGCAGGCCTGGCGCCGGGCCATCGACCTGCTGGAGAAGGTGGGCGTCGCGGACGCCGAGCGGCGTGCCATGGCCTATCCGCACCAGTTCTCCGGCGGGATGGCGCAGCGCGTGCTGATTGCCATGGCACTGGCCAATCGGCCTCGGCTGATCGTGGCCGACGAGCCGACCACGGGGCTCGACGCCACGGTGCAGGCGCAAGTGCTCGACCTGCTGACATCGCTCGTGCGCGAGGAGGGCGCGAGCCTGCTGGTGATCACGCACGACATCGGCGTGGTCGCCCATTACTGCGACAAGGTGGCGGTGATGTTCGCGGGGGTAATCGTCGAGAGCGGGCCGGTTGAGCAGGTCTTCGGTGCGCCCGCCCATCCTTACACCCAGGCCCTTCTGGCCGCGACGCCGGAGCGGATCGAGGCTGGCGGCAAGGCGCCGCGCGCCGGCCTGCCTCCCAATCTGCGCGCCCTGCCGGAAGGCTGCGTCTACTCGGACCGTTGCCCCATTGCCGACGCGTCCTGCCGGACGGAGCCGCCCCAGCGCCTTCTGGCCCTGGGCCATCAGGCACTCTGCCACCATGTCGCCCCCCAGCGGGAGGCGCTGGCATGACGGAGCCCTCCCAAGCGCCCCTGCTCGAGGTCTCGGGCCTGTCCAAGGTCTTCGAGACGCCGGCCGGCCCGCTCAAGGCGGTGAACGCCGTCGACTTCATCCTGCGCGAGGGCGAGGCGCTAGGGCTGGTCGGCGAGAGCGGCTCGGGCAAGTCCACGATTGGCCGCCTGGTCCTGCGCCTGCTGGAGCCAAGCGCCGGAGCGGTCCGCTTCGATGGAACCGATCTGGCCGCGCTCCCGCCCGAGGCGATGCGAAGGCTGCGCCGCGACGTGCAGGTGGTGTTCCAGGATCCGTGGGCCGCGCTGAACCCGCGCCTCACCATCGGCTACCAGATCGAGGAGCCGCTCAGGCTCCACACCAGCCTCTCGGCCGCAGAGCGCGCGTCACGCATCGCCGAAATCGTCGAGCGCACGCGGCTGTCGGCCGCGTTGCTGGCGCGTCACCCGGCTGACCTGTCGGGCGGGCAGCTGCAGCGCGCCTGCATCGCGAGGGCGCTGGTGACCAGGCCGCGCCTGCTGGTGCTGGACGAGCCGACCAGCTCGCTCGACCTTTCGGTGCGGGCCGGGATCCTCGAGCTGCTGGGCGAACTGAAGCGCGACCTTGGCGTCGCCACCATCTTCATCAGCCACGATCTCGGCACGATCAAACTGATCTGCGACCGGGTCATGGTGCTCTATCTCGGCACGGTTGTGGAGACGGGCACGACCGCCGAACTGTTCGCCGCGCCGCGCCATCCCTACACCATGGCGCTGATGTCGGCGCATCTTTCGCCCGACCCGCGCCAGCGTCGCCGCCGCATTCTGCTGCGCGGGGAGATACCAAGCCCGCTGAACCTGCCGGGCGGCTGCGTCTTCGCCTCGCGCTGCCCCGCCTCGCTCGAGGCCTGCCATGCGCAACGGCCGCCGCTGGTCGCGCTGGACCACGCCCGCTCTGTCGCCTGCCTGCGCGCGGGCGACGATCTCGCCTCGTTGATGGGAGCCCACACATGAATCCGTTTCCGCATCTGTTCGAGCCCGGCCGCCTCGGCAAGCGCCGCACGCGCAACCGCATCTGGATGACCGCGCACGCCACCTTGCTGGTGAAGGACCATCTCTTCACCGAGGAGCACATCGCCTACTACGTCGAGCGCGCGCGCGGTGGGGCAGGCGTCATCACCATGGAGGCGATGGCCGCCCATCCCACAACCCAGCCTTACAAGGGCAAGGCCTTCGCCTTCGATCCGCGCATGGTGTCACAGTACCGGCGCATCGCCGAGGCGGTGCACGCCCATGGCTCGCTCATCCTGGCGCAGCCCTGGCATCGCGGCCGGCAGACCAACTCGGTCACCAACGGCATTCCCGTCTGGGCGCCTTCCGCCATTCCCTGCGCGGTCTACCGCGAGACGCCCCATGTGATGACCCGCGAGGACATTGCCGAGATTGTGGAGGGCTACCGGCTTTCCGCCCGCTATGCGCGCGAGGGCGGGCTGGACGGGATCGAGGTCCACGGCATGGCCCATGGCTACCTTTTGAACCAGTTCCTCTCGCCGGCGACCAACCACCGCGAGGACGAGTATGGCGGCTCGCTCGAGAACCGGCTGCGGATCGTGATGCAGATCCTCGACGCAACGCGGGCCGAGACCGGGCCGGACTTCGTCGTGGGCGTCCGCATCAACTCCGATGACGGTATGGAGGGCGGGCTCGGGCCTGAGGATTGGGCCGAGATCGCCCGCCGGCTCGAGGCCACCGGCCATCTCGACTACATCTCCTGCAGCCAGGGCACCTACCTCAACCGGATGATGATCTACCCGACATCGCCCGAGGCGCATGGCTATCAGGTGCCCGCCACGCGGGTCGTCAAGCGCGCCGTCGGTCTTCCGGTGGTGGCGGTGGGCCGCATCATCATGCCGGAGGAAGCGGAGGGCTTCCTGGCCGGGGGCGACTGCGACTTCATCGGCCTCTCCCGCGCGCTGATTGCCGACCCGATGTGGGGCATGAAGGCCGAGCAGGGCCGCAGCGAGGACATCCGCCCCTGCGTGGGAGCGAACTGGTGCATGGAGTCGATCTTCGCGCAGGCGCCGATCGCCTGCATCCACAACCCGGCCGCCGGCGCCGAGGCCGAACTGGGCGAGGGCACGCTGCGGCCCGCGAAGACCGCGAAGCGGGTGGCCGTGGTCGGAGCCGGCCCTGCCGGCATGCAGGCAGCCGCCAGCGCGGCAAGGCGCGGGCACGAGGTGGTTCTGTTCGAACAGCGCGCGGAGCTGGGCGGGCAGGTGGCCTGGTGGTCCCGCGCCACGGTGCGCAAGGAGCTGCGCGCGATCCTGACCCATCTGGAGCGTCTCCTGCGCCTGGCAAAGGTCGAGATCCGGCTCGGCCATGCGCCGGGCGAGGCAGAGCTTGCCGGCTTCGACAGCGTCATCGTCGCCACAGGTTCGACGCCGCTGCGCCACGGCTGGACGCCGCTTCGGCCCGACCGCTGGGCCGGCGCTCCGCTGCCGGGGGCCGATTTGCCCCATGTGTACACACTGGCCGACGTGCTTGGCGCGCCGCAGCCGCTGGTCGAGGGCGAGCGCGTGGTGATCTATGATTCCATCGGAGGCCGGCAGGCCATGGTCGCGGCCGATCATCTGGCCGAGCTCGGGCGCAAGGTCAGCTTCGTCACCACGCTGGGCCAGCCCGGCCCCAACCTCGCCGCCAGCCGCGACTGGGGCAAGGTGTATGGCCGGTTGCGGCGGATGGGCGTGCAGTTCCGCACTGATCGAGAGCTGGTGGCCGTCGCTGCCGGCGAGGTCACCGAGCGCGATCTCTACACCAAGGAGCTTTTCACCGAGCCAGCCGACGCGGTCGTGATGGTGCTGGGCTCCAGCGCGCAGGACAGCCTGTTCCATCGGCTCAAGGCCGCCGGCCACGCCGACGTTCACCTGATCGGCGACGCCATGGCGCCACGCCGCGTGAGCGACGCCATCCGCGAAGGCGAGCGAGCAGCCCGCCGTCTCTGACAATCCGTCAACCCAACCCCGAGAGGAGACCCCACGCCATGACACCCGAAGGCGAGAAGGAACTGGACAAGATCCGCAAGGTGCGCGGCTACACGCTGCCACTCCATGAGGTCATGGCCGATGTGAACCCGGAATTCCTGCGCCGCTACGGCGAGTTGTCCTCCTATGTGATCTTCGGGCCGGAGGAGGGGCGCCATCTCGACCTCAAGACCCGGTTCCTTGTCATGGTGGGCGTGACCACCGCGCGCGGGGCTGATCGCGAGGGCATCGAATGGGCCTCTATGCGCGCGATGCAGTACGGCGCGACCTGGGATGAGGTGCGCGAAGCCTCTTTCATGGCAGCGCTGCCCTGCGGCATGCCTGCCTTTGAGGCCGCGTGCCGCGTGTTTCAGGATCTGGAGCGCGACAAGGGCCTTGTGCCCCAGAAGCGGGATATCCGCCGGGCGGCGGAGGGCGCCGCGCCGAAGGCCAAGGCCGGCAAGGCCAAGGACAAGGCCAAGGAAAAGCCCAAGGCCAAGGGCTGAGCGGCAGCGGGCCGGACGCGAGCCTGCTGGCTCGTCATCCGGCCCGCTCCGTCTCAATCGGTTTCGGAGCTCAACCCTTTCAGGCGTCCAGCACCGAGCCCATTGCTACCGCACGTCATTGCGCCGCATCGGTGCCTTGCCGGCGCCCGGACAGGGTTGTCTTCCGGAGCCGACCAGGGGTCAAAAGGCGAGCCGTTTCACATTCTGGCGGCGGCAACGCTGCAACAATGGGGTTCCCCCCGGACTATTCATCGTTTCCCGACAGCAACAAATAGATCGCGGCTGTCCAGGAGAACGCCTCTCCACCAAGCGAAGCCCCGGTGGTTGGATCAAAGTATTCGCCGAAGCCATGGCGAGAGATGGATGCCACCGTGTCCGTCCGGATTCGTTCCGCAGCGCCCGGGCAGCCATGGCGTGCGAAGCCCTCGGCAATCATCCAGTTCATGATGGCCCAGACCGGCCCACGCCAATAGCGCCTGGGTTCAAAGCCGACCTCCGTGGGCAGTGTCGACGCCATGCCGAAGGCAACGCTGTCCAGATGCGCGGTTGCGACCGCCTGCATCTGCCGCACCTGCGCCGGTGTCGGTATGCCGGTCAGCAGCGGCAGCAGCCCCGCCGATGTCCGAACGGGGATTGGCTTGCCGGTGATCAGGTCACGCGACAGGAACCAGCCCTTCTCCTCATGCCAGAGCCCCGCGAGCCCCCGCGACAATCGCCCGATGCGGGCCTCGATCGCAGGCTCAAGGCCCTGTGTCCCGTAGGCTGGCGCGAGCGAGAGAAGCGCATTTTCCGCCGCAAGCAGAATGGCATTGGTGCCGATATCGGCCACACGAAACGGCGTGGCGCTGAGCATCCGGGACGGTTGCCAGCCAAGATCGCGATACATGTCGACCAGATGGATGTAGCGCCGGTATTCGGCATCTGTCGGGCGCATGGCGGCGTCGACATGGCCCGTGTCACGCCGGCGGATCACGGTCGTCGTTGTTTCCGGCACACGCGCGAAAGGTCCGTCCCATTCCGGGGAATTGTCACGACCGGTTTCCCAGTTGTGGAGCGTCGAGACGAGGCCCGTTCCTGCAGGATCACGCGCCTCGGCAAACCAGCGATGATAGCGGTCAGCCACCTGAAACAAGGCACGGATGCGCGGAGCGAAGGACGCATCCGCGCGCTCCGCAATGAACTTCAGCGCGATGGCGAAAACCGGCGGCTGCGTGATGCCTGACGTGGCGATGCGGTGGTGCGTGCCCCAGACTTCGGGGCCGGGAAAATAGCTGTCTGCCGGCGCATGGAACACGATATGCGGGATCATCCCGTTGTCCCACTGGCCCTCCGCCAGCCGCTCCAGTTCCGACAGGGCCCTATCGATATCGTAGGTGGCGAACCCCATGGCCACGAAGGCTGAATCCCAGTTCCACTGAAAGGGATAAAGCCCGTGGGTCGGGACCGTGTAGCCGCCACGATCATTGGCGGCGAGAATGGCCTTTGCGCGGGACATCAAGTCCGTCGAGATGGTCATGAGGGTCACGCTGCGGCTCCCATGGCCTTGCCGTCAGCCGGGTCGATCCAGACGATGCGGCCGGCATTCGGGGTCAGGCCCAGCCGGTCACCGGGCCGCACGCGCGAGTCAGGCCGCACGGAGACCCGTGCCAGTTGTCCGTCGATCCGGCCGGTCAGGAGCAGTGTTGCACCCAGCGGCTCGCAGACGCCAACGTCAAAGGGCAGTCCGCCATCTTCCGCGACATCGATGTCTTCGGCGCGGATGCCGGCTGTGACGGTGCCGTTGCGCAGTGGCACCGGGCTCGAAAATCCGCCAAGCCGGGCTGTGCCGTCCGCCACGGGCAAGTCGATGAAATTCATCGGGGGCGAGCCGACAAAGCCACCGACAAAGCGGGTTGCCGGTCGCTCATAGAGCGCCTGCGGCCGGTCGATCTGCTCGATGACGCCCTTGTGCATCACGGCGATCCGGTCCGCGAGGCCCATCGCCTCGGTCTGGTCATGGGTGACATACACCGTTGTCGTGCCGGACGAGGCCAGCACGGCTTTCAACTCCGAGCGCATTTCGAGGCGCAGCAGCGCATCGAGGTTCGACAGCGGCTCGTCCATCAGCAGGACAGCGGGCTCGACGGCCAGCGCTCTGGCCACGGCAACACGCTGGCGCTGGCCACCGGAGAGCTTGGCCGGATAGCGTTCAAGATAAGGCTCGATGTGCAGCAGGCCGGCCGCACGCTCGACCTGCTTCTTCACCTCGGCATCGCTGGCCCCCTTCATGCGCAGGCCAAAGGCGACGTTCTCATAGACGGTCATGTGCGGGAACACCGCGTAGTTCTGGAAGACCATCGCCAGCCCGCGTTGGCGTGGCGGCAAGGCCGACACATCGCGCTCGCCAATCAGGACGCGCCCCGACGTCTGGCTTTCCAGTCCGGCAATGATGCGCAGCAGCGTGGTCTTGCCGCAGCCGGACGGTCCCAGCAGGGCGATGAATTCGCCATCCTCGACCTTCAGCGACAGTTGCTGAAGTGCAGTGACCGCCCCGAATTTCTTCTCGATCCGGTCGATTGTGATGCCAGCCATGACAGACCTATCGGTTCGCAATTCCCCACATCGCAAAGAGATATTTTCTCACCGCGAAGATGAAGATGATGGAGGGGAGGATGAGCAGGAAGCCGCCGGCAAAGCGGAAGTGCAGCGGCGACTCCGCCAGCACCGTGAGCAGATAGGCGGTGAGTGTCTTGTTGCGCACGGTGAGCACCGACGCGGCAAAGACCTCGTTCCACGAGATCACGAAGGCGAAGATCGCCGCCGCTGCGAGCCCCGGCAAGGCCAGTGGCAACACGATCCTGCGGAAGGCCTGAAAGCCGGTGCAGCCAAACACCCAGGCGGCTTCTTCCAGTTCCCTGGGGATGCCCATGAACAGGCTCGATGAGACCAACGCGGTGAATGGCAGCGCAAGGGCGGTATGGACAAGGGCGACGCCGACCGGCGTGTCATAAAGGCCGGTGCGGATGAAGGTGACTGTCAGCGGCAGGGCCAGGATCGCCAGGGGAAAGGCGCGCGTCAGGATGACCAGCATCCGGAAGGCGTCCTGCCCGGCAAACCTGTAGCGCGCCAGCGCGTAGCCGGCCGGTGCACCAAGCAGCAGCGAGAACAGCATCGTCAGGCAGGCGACAAAGGCACCATTGAACGCGGCAGCCCAGACACCTTCCACTGCAAGGAACGTCTGCATCGCCGCCAGCCCTGAATCCCAGGGCAGCAGGTTCTTTGGCCAGCGGAACACGCCGCTGCGCCCCCCGAAGGCACCCAGCGCAATCAGGTAGATCGGCACCAGCACCCAGGTGCAGAGCACGGCGATCCCGGACCAGAGCATCACACGGCGAAGACGCAGGGAGACCGTTGCTTCGCTCATGACTGCATCTCCGGAGGGGTCCGCAACGTCCTGATGTAGACGAGTGTTGCCGCCAGCGAGATGACCATCACAAGGATGGCATAGGCGGCGGCCACGCCGTTGTTCTGGTTGACGTGCTGCCAGGCATAGGCCTCGCCGACCAACACCGGGAAGTTGCGACCGGACAGGGCGTAGACAACCGCAAACACCTCGAAGGCCAGCACCGTGCGCAGGATCAGCGCCGACTGGATCGAGGGCTTGAGCAGCGGCAGCGTGATCTTGCGAAACCGCGTCCAGGAGCTTGCCCCAAAGACCTCCGCCGCCTCCGAATACTCCTTCGGGATCAGTTGCAGTCCCGATATCAGGATCACCACGACAATCGCCGTCGCGCGCCAGATTTCGGCCAGCATGACGCCGACGAACAGGCTGACCGGCGACTCGTAGGACAGCCAGTTGACCGGCCCGTCGATCAGGCCAAGCATGTTGAGAACCGTGTTGAAATAGCCCCGGTCCTGCAGAATGGTCAGCCAGACAAGGCCTGCCGCCAGATCCGAAATGCCGAGCGGGATGATCATGATCCACAGAACCAGATCACGCCCCTTGTCCAGCTTCTGCACCATCATGGCCATCGTCAGCGCAAGGCAGAGCTGAAGCGGGATGACGGCCAGAACCAGCAGGAAGGTGTTGCTGATGGAAAGACCGAAATTGAGATCGCCGACCATCTTGCGGAAATTGGTCAGCGAAGCCTCACCGTTGTCGGTGAAGGCCAGCGCGATCGTCTGCACCAGCGGCACGACAAACAGCAGCACCAGAAAGACGGTGGCTGGCCCGATGAGCAGATAGGGCAGCACGCGCGATCGTGTCATGCGTCGCTTCCTTCCAGAAGGCGCCCTCTCTGCCGAGGGGCAGAGAGGGACGGAGATGAACGTGCCCGGTCAGTTGACCTGGCAAGCTCCGGAGGAAGCCTTGTCCGGCGCCCAGCACGGCGCCTTCGTCTCGTTCATAATCGTCTGCAGCGTTGCCGCCTGCGCATCGAGCGTGGCGCGAATGGGCGCGCCGCGTAGGACGATGGCCTGGAACGTGTCCATGTAGACCTTGCTGAACTCGCCGCCCTTGGCGCCGAGGCCGACCGGCAGCAGCGAGACGAGGGCATCCTTCGCGCCTTGCGTCTTGGCAACGCCTTCAACCAGCAGCTTGATGCCGCCCGGCAGATCGGCGGGAAGATCGGCCTTCACCACGGGGAAGAAGCCCAGCTCGCGCGCCATCGCGACCTGCGTCTCGGGTTTCAGCAGGTGATCGATGGCTGCTGCCGCGCCGGCTCGGTTGGGTGCGCCCGGCGCGATGCCAAGGCCGGCGACCACGGGCATGAAGCCACGGCCCTTGCCGGCGGACGGTGCCGGGAAGGTGACGTAGTCGTTGGGCGCCGCGACGAGGGCATCCTTGAGGCGCGCGACGTGATCGAAGGCGATCATCACCTCGCCAGCCATCAACGGCTCCTGCATGAAGTCGTAGGAGGCGGAGTTCGGGTTCACATGCGTCCAGAGGTCCTTGAAGGCGGTCCACATCGCCTCGGCATCCGCGCTCTTGAATGTCGCGACCACGCCGCCTGTGTAGGAGGGATAAAGGTAGCCCTGGAAGAACCGTGCCATCAGTCCCTTCGGCCCGGCCGGAAATCCGAGCGCGCGCTTGCCTGTCCTGTCCTGGATGTTCTTTGCCCAGTCCTTGAGTTGCGCATAGGTCAGCGCGTTCACATCCGCGCCGGCGGGGAGATACTGCAGGGCCTCTTTCCTGGCGGCCATGATGTAGGTCGCCTGCATCCAGGGGATGTACATCTGCTTGTCGGTGCCAAGCTTGCCCAGCGCCATCATGGCGTCCGGCACGCCGCGTTCCCTGGCCTTTGCCGCCAGGTCATCGACCGGATCCAGCCCCTTCGAGCCGACCAGTGGTGAGAGTTCGCCATGCAAGGCGCCGACCATCGAGATGGTGCGCCGCCCGGCCTGCGTTTCGGCATCCATGCGTGTCTGGAACGGCGATGGTTCCTCGACGACGAAGGTCACCGGATTTGGGGCGCTGCGCAGAATGATCTGCCGGACCTTTGTCGCCTCTTCGACCGGCCGCAACTGGGTCGACAGGAAAATGGTTTCTTGCGCGAGCGCGCCGGTCAAGGTCAGGCTCGACAGGGCCGTGATGGCGAGAAGTGTCCTAATGGTCGTCATGGTCGTCTCCCTGGGTTTTCGTAAGCCGGTTTTCCGGTCATGGTTGGTCAAGAAAAGAAGGTCAGTCCGCCTCTCCGGAAGAGGCGCGCAAGACATGGCGCAGTTGGAAAATCTCGCCCGGCCGATCCGGCATGCCGTTCTCGATCAGGCACAAAAGCTTGTCGGCGAGGCTCTCGCCGACGCTGCGCACGTCCAGTTCCATCGTGGTCAGGGCCGGGTTGGTGAAGCCCGATGCATGAATGTTGTCATGCCCGGTGACGGCAATATCGCGGCCCACGATCAGCCCGGCGGCCTGCGCCGCCCGCACGGCTCCGATGGCAATCCGGTCTGTCGCGCAGATCAGCGCGGTGGGGCGATCCGGGCCAGCGAGAAGGGCGGACGCTGCCATCTCGCCGGCCTCCTCGGTCGAAGCGCAGATGGTCTTGAGATCATCGGCGAGACCAGCGGCTCGCATGGCCATATGCCAGCCACGGGCACGCAACTCGGCAAAGGTGAACACATCGGGGGCGCCGAGATGCGCGATCCGGCCATGCCCGAGGCCGATGAGGCGGGAGGTGATCTCCCGGAAGCCCGTTTCACCATCACCATCGACATAGACATAGGGCGTGCGCGTTTCGGTGCGGCCATGGCACACGAACGGCAAGCCGGCTGCCTGCAACATGGCAATGCGCTCGTCATGGCGCCGGGTACGAACCACGATGCAGGCGTCGGCCCGGCGATCCTTGATGATCCGGGCATAGGCCGCCGTTTCATCGGCGCCGGGGCGGGCCGCGAGCAACATCAGGTCATAGTGGCGGGCGGCAAGGCGCTCGCCGATGACACTCAGGAGATCCACGAACACCGGTTCGTAAAACCGCCCCGGCTCGGTCGGCATCACCAGTGCGATCGTTTCGCTTGATCCCTTGCGCAGACGCCGGGCCGCCGAGTTCGGTCGATAACCGGCTGCTGCTGCGGCTTTTGCCACGCGATCGCGCGTTGTCGCCGCCACATCCTGATAGCCGTCCAGCGCCCGCGAAACGGTCGTGATCGACAGGCCGAGATCCAGGGCAAGGCTGCGCAATGATGCCACGATGTCCACCTCAAAACGTTTTGAAGGCTAATCCAAAACGTTTTGGAGAGTCAATCGATCATGTTTGCCTGCTTCGCGGGTGACTCGATGGCACGCGTTCGCGACGGCGCACGGCACCGTGCCCCGGTTTCATCTGGCCATCTGGGGTGAGGGGCGCTCTTCGGCACGGGAAAGGGCGGCCGCAAGCGAGCCGCTTGCGGCAAGGTTTGGTGCAGCAGGTCGCGACACAAGCCGCCGAGGCGCCGGTCCGGACTGAAAGGCGCCTCGTCCTTGGACTACAGCAGGCGTCCGGTGGCTCCGGCCGGGTCCGCCGTGTTCATCACGCGGTAAAGCGAGGCTTCCCCGGTCATCGAAGGCGTCAGCGCGTGGCTCAGACCGGGCGGAATTGCGGCTGTATCGCCGGGGTTGAGGACTGTTTCACCCCCAGCCCATGTCAGCCGCCAGTGGCCGCGCATCGGCATCAGGATCTCATGGCAATCCAGCGCATAGGGGGTCTCCGGCAGCGAATACCGCGAGAGCAGTTCAACCTCGAAGCCCGGCCTGTCGCGCAGCTTGCCCGCTGCCCCGATCACCTTGGCTGGCTGGCGGTCCGACAGTGCCATCAGGTCCCAATAGCGGGCGACATGCCCGGGCACGACATCGGCTGTCGATGGCTCGGGATAGGCTGCCAACTCTGCGTCGGTCAGCAACGGCATGGGCGATATGCCGTCAGGCAGCTTCTGGCCCTTCTTGCTGTCATAGAGCTTGCCGTTCGCGCCAAGGACAAGGCCGTGTGCTTTTGCCTCCTCGATCACCTGCGGGGCCCAGATCACCCCGCCGCCGGCGTCATCACCGCCAAGCACGGCCATGATCATACCGTAGTCAGTGCCAATGTTCTCGAAGCCGCGGAAAATGCCGGTGGGAATGTTGATGATGTCGCCTTCTTCCAGCACGACTTCTCCGGCCTTGCCCCAGCGGCCCCAGAAAAAGCGCCAGCGGCCCTTGAGCGCGAAGAACACTTCGGCGGTCCGATGGGAATGCAGGGAGTTGCGGCACTTGGGCGGTTGTCCCGCCGCGCCAATGTTGAAGCCGGGCGTCTCCTTGATGTGCACATGCTGGTCCGGGCTTTCCGAGACACCGCCGCCGATGATCGTGAAATTCTCCTTGGTGTCGGAGCCGGGAGTATGGGCGTCAATGAAGGCGGTCTTGCACGGCCTCAGATCGCCGTAGCGGACGATGCGGCTCATCAGATCCATCATGTCAGGTGTCCTGTGTTCGGTGTGTCGGTTTCAGTGCACATCTTCGGCTTCGCCCCAGGCGGTGAGAAGCCTGTCGATGTCGAAATCCGGGGATCGTGCCGCTTTCAGGATCGGTGCTTCCTTGCGGGTCACCAGATCAATCGCGCGCGGCAGTTCGGTCTCGATGCCCGGCTCGATGATCACGGCACCGTGGCGGTCGGCATGGATGAGATCACCAGGCCCGATGTCGAGGCCGAAGACGGTGACCGGCGTATCGAACCCGGTCACATGCACGAAGGCATGGCTTGGCCCGATGCTGCCTGCGAGCAGATGAAATCCCGGATCGATGGCACCCAGATCGCGGATCGATCCGTTCGTCAGCACGCCCTGAAGGCCGAGACCCTTGTGGATCGCCACGTTGACCTCGCCCCAGAAGGCCCCGATGCCCGGCTCCTCGCCATGGTCCTCAATGACCACAAGGCGGGGCCGCGTGTCGCTTGCCAGATAGCGGTAGTAGTCGAGGCGGCGTGCCCTGACCACGGCAGGGTCTTCGCTGGCAGGTCTGTCCGAGCGAATGCGGGCTGTCAGTGCAAAGCCGACCATGGGGGGCAGCATGGGGTCAGCCGCGATGACCGTGGCGCGTGTGAAGCCGGTGTTGCGGCGCTTGCCCTCGACCAGTTCGATGGCATTGCAGATCGTTGGCGTGTCGACCGCCTTCAGCGCGGCCAGGACATCAGGGGCAAGATTGCGCGTCACTTCACGGCTCCTCCAGTCAGGCCGGCTTCGAAATGCTTCTGGATCGCGACGGCGGCGATGAAGGCGGGCACCGTGATGAAAACCCCGGCTGCGGCCATCAACTCCCAGAGGTCTCCGCGCTCGGTGCGGAAGCTCACGAGGCCGACCTGCAGGGTCACGGCCTTGTCGCGGGTCAGGATCAGGGCGAAGATGAACTCATTCCAGGTCAGGATGAAGCAGAACACCGAGGCCACGATCACGCCCGGCAGCGCCATGGGCACGATCACGCGGGTGATGATGGCGAGCCGGGATGCGCCATCGATGAGGGCGGCCTCGTCACATTCGATCGGCACCGCATCGAAATAGCCCTTCAGCATCCAGACCGCGAAGGGGGTCACGATGGCCAGGTTGACGATGACCAGACCGGTCCGGGTATCGAGCAACCCCAGATCGCGGAACATCAGATAGAACGGCAGGATGATCACCACAGCTGGGATGAATTGCGTGGCCAGCATCAGGAAGAACAGGCCGCGCTTGAAGGTGAATTCGAAGCGCGAGAACGAATAGGCCGACAGGATGGCGGCCGGAATGGCGATGGCCAGCGTGAAAAAGGCAACAATCATGCTGTTGACGATGCGCAGGCCGATGTTCCAGGGGGCCTCAAAGACGATGCCGAAGTTCTGGACGGTCGGGCTGAAGCCCAGCTGCAATTGATAGACGTCGCGTGGCAGCTTGAACGCGGTCAGCATCATCCATGCGATCGGGAAGACGATCATGCCGAAGAACAGCAGCAGCACTGCCGATTGCAGGGCGGTGGCGAGAGGCGAGCGCGCGGTCACCGGGCCACCGCCTTCGGCGGCATCACCAGCCTTGTGTAGACAATGCCGATGCCGACAAGAATGGCGGTGAGCACGATCGCCAGTGCCGAGGCATGGCCCATGTCGTAGTGCACGAAGCCGATGGTGTAGACATAGTGCGCCAGCGTCTGCGTCGTGATGCCTGGGCCGGCACCGGTCAGGGTCTGGACCGAGTCGAACATCTTCAGCGCAAAGATCGTCTTGAGGAGCAGAGCCACTGCGATCACACCCTTGATCTGCGGCAGCACGACGAGAAGGGTGGTTTGCCATGGCGTCGCCCCGTCGATCAACGCCGCCTCCTCGGTCTCGACCGGGACGGCCGCCAATCCCCCGAGGAAAATCAGGGTGAGATACGGGAACCAATGCCAGACATCGGACAGGATAAGCGCAGCCATCGCATAGCCGGGACTGGCCAGCCAGATCACGTCCGCGAGCGGCGGGACAAGCCAGCCGATGCCCTTGGCCAGCACGCCATACTCACCGTTGAACATGAAGCGGAACGAAACCCCGATCAGCGCCGGGCTCATCGCGAAGGGCAGGATCAGCACAGCGCGCGTCAGGCTTTGCAGCACGCCCGCGCGGCGCAGCAGCAGCGCAAGGCCGAGAGAGACCGCCACGGCAATCACCACATCCAGCGTCACGAAAACCGCCGTGACCTTAAGGGCATTCCAGAATTCCGGTTCCTCGAAGGCGAACGCGTAATTGTCCAATCCGACCCAGCCTTGCGGGACCGGCGAGCGTTTCAGCCGCCAGTTGCGGAAGCTTGTCGCGATCGCCGAGCCCAGCGGCCACAGCGTCGTGCCGAGCACGATGACGAGCGCCGGCACAAGCAGCAGATAACGCATGATGCGGTCTGGCATGGCCTTGTGCCGGTGCTGCCGGATCGCAGTCTCAGCCGCGCCGCGCGATGCGGCGCACGGTGGCTTCCGCCGCCTTGAAGGCATCGGACACCGACCGGGTGCCAGAGGCCGCCTCGGACATGGCGGTTTCCATGGCCTCCATCATCTGCGGCCAATCGGCGGTGTAGGGCACGACCTTGGTATTCTGGAGCGCTTCCGCCGCAAACGTATGCATGCCGCCGAAGCGCTTGTTGACCTCCGGATCACGCAGGTTCGACCACTGCGTCGCGATCACATCGCTTTCCTTCGGATCGAGCAGGATGTCGCGCTCCAGCGACGGCTCGGTGACGAAGGTGACGAACTCCATCGCCGCGTCCTTGGCCTTGCTGTTGCGGGTGATCCCGTAGATCCAGTTGTTGATGTAGGTCGAGCGCGGCCCGCCGGCGAACGAGGGCAGGGGTGTGAAACCAACCTGCTCTTCCGTCAGCTTCGACACCTTCGGATCAATCAGCCCGCCACGCACCCACCACCAGACGGCGACCATGGCCGAGTTGCCGCCGCGCATGGAATTGACCGCATCCTGCTCGTTGAACGATACGGCAGCCGCCGGCGTCACCTTGTGGGTGCGCAGCATGTCGATGTAGTCCTGAGTGGCGCGCAGGCCGGCCTCGCTGGCGAACAGCGGCATGCCCTTGGCATCGAACACATCGGCGCCGCGACCCCACAGGAAATTGTACCAGACCATGAGGTTCTGGCCGTTGCTCTTGCCATAGGGCAGCGCAATGCCGGAGATCTGCTCCTTGTCCTGCAGGACCTTGGAGATGCTCACCACCTCATCCCATGTCTTGGGTGCAGCCAGGTTGTGCTTGGCGAAAAGGTCCTTGCGGTAGAACAGCAACTGCACATGCGAGCGGGTCGGCAGCCCGAGTTGCTTGCCTTCCACGGCACCGAGATCAAGGAAAGCCTTCGGATAGCGCGCCGTGTCGATCTTCTTGGCGGTGATGCGGGCGTCCATCGGGTCCATCAGATTGACCAGCGACGGCACCCACTGGTCCATCACCACCACGATGTCGAACCCGCCCGTGCCGCCGACCATCTCGGCGGTCAGCGCCTCGCGCATGTTGGCGAAGGGCACATAGGTGTATTTCACCGTGATGCCCGTGGCCTCCGTGAAAGCCGCTGCCCGCGCCTCGTGGGCGCGGAACTGCGTGGCCACCACGCAAAGGATCTTGATCTCCTGTCCGGCGAATGGCTTGCCGGATCGCAGGTTTGCCAATGCGGCAGCCTGCGCCTGTGCCTGCCGGGGCAAGGCTCCGGCAAGACCGAGCGCCGAAGCGCCGATGGCGAAATCACGTCTGTTGATGCTCATGATGTCCTCCCGTTATCCGGTCTTGCTGACCGTGTTTGCATTCGTATGCAAGATTGCGCGAATATCGGCTCTTGGCAAGCATCGTGCGCAGCAGGGCGGATCTGTCACCAGATCATGCTTCCGGCATGCGCCGATCCGCGCGCCGGGCATGGCGGCTGCTGTTGGGTTCCGGCTCGTCGAACCAGCGCGGCTGCACGCTTTCGCCGCGGACCCCTGACCCTATTGCCTCATCTGGCCGGAAGCGCTGCGTAGTAGGCGATGATGTCCCTGATATCCTGTGGTCCCAGTTCGCGGGCCATGATGCGCATTTCCGGATGGCGGCGGCTGCCGTTCCTGAAGTTTGTCATCTGGTTGAGCATGTAGGCCTCGTTCTGGCCCGCCAGGTGCGGCACATCTGCCTCGCGGGCGATGCCATCCTCGCCATGACAGGCGGCGCAGGACGTGACAACAGCGCCGCGTGGCTGGGCAAGCGCTGGCAAACAGCCCAGTGCCAGCACGAGAAAAACCGTGTTCGTGATCACGTTGCTCATGGGAAAACCTCAAGTAGGAACTCCAGCTACAATTACCATCTGGCTCTCGAGATAGATACGCTTGGCCATTGTAGCTTACCGCTCAAGGCGACTGACGGGTACGTGCCCACTTTGTATAGAGGTCAACCACGCGTGGATCGGGCTCCAGCAGACAGCTCTCAGCGGGCGGCATACGAAGAATGTACACGCCTTCACGGGGGGGTAAGAGAAACAGACTAGAGCAGTTTCTGCCTGATCCGATTCAAGTCGGGATTCCCAAATCAGCCGGGTTCTGATTCCCTCGTCAAAAGCGAGGGAGGATGGTGATGTCGCGTGCCTACAGTCAGGATTTG
>JAIYDY010000093.1 GCA_027487245.1 Hyphomicrobiales bacterium | reverse complement strand
TAGGACAGCGGGTAGCGGACATACATCAACACAGCCAGGCGGATGATCTCGGGACTGGTCTTGAAGGAGCGGAAGATGCGGATGCTGCTCATGCCCGAGAGGGTAGGGCGGCCACCCCACCCGGCATGCGGAATCGTCTTCTGACACTGCCGGGCCGTGAGTTGCGGCGCCAGTACAACACGGTTCGCCCGCACGGCTCACCGGGCTACAAGCCGCCAGCACCAGAGGTCTTCGTGCCAGCCATGATCGCGCGGACAGCTGCGCAAACCCATCCGTCGGCAAGCCGACCACCGCCCGCGATGGCATCGCGGTCGCCAATGCACCAACATTCCAACCGGTCCAATCAGTGGGGGCCGATCATCATGTCGCGGCTCCTGTCATTTTGCGGGCATTGTCGCCGGTCTGCCCAGCCGCGCCTGTGCCGCGAGCCGGATACTGGCATTGGGCGCACCATAGCCTGTGTAGCCATCGCGCTGCACGATCTCGAAGAAGAACCCGCCATCGAGCGTGATCGTGTAGGCTTGGTAGAACTCACCGCCCGCATCGCGGTCATATAGGATGTTGAGCGCCTTGAGTTCGTCGATATCAGCGGACGACAATTCGGTGCGGGCTTCCAGATCGTCATAGTAGTTGTCTGGGATGGGCAGCATCTCGACACCGTTCCCGATCATCATGGCCACCGTACGCCGGATGTCAGCCGTGTTCAGGGCGATGTGCTGCACGCCGGAGCCGAAAAAATCGGTGACGAACTGGGCGGACAAGGTGCGATGGCTTTGTGAGCCGTTCAGCACCAGTCGCAAGCCTTGATGGCCTTGATCAAGGCCGCTCTCGATGACCTGGCTCTGGACGACCCCGCCGGGGTCCAGCACGGCCTGGCTTGGGGTCTTCCGCGCTTCGAGCAGGGATGTGTAGAACAGCAGCCATGATAGCATCTCCTCATACTGCATGGATTGCGAGATGTGGTCGACGGACACCAGCCCGGCACCGTGATCGCCGATCTCACCCGGTGTAAAGTCGACTTCCGCCCAGCGGCCAAGTGCCGAACCGCCATCGACAAAATAAACCAGGCTGCCGCCAAGACCGCGCACTGCAGGAATGGTGAGTTCGCCCGGCCCGACCTCACCCGTATGCGGAGCATCGAACAGGGCCGCAGCGCGGGCGACGGCCGCTTGCGCATCAGGCACCCTCAGCGCCATGGCGCAGACCGAGGTTCCGTGCGTGGTCTGATAGGCTTGGGCAAAACCCTCATTGTGGCTGTTCACCACAATACGGATCGCGCCCTGCCCCCACAAGGAAACAGCCTTTGTGAGGTGCCTGCCGCTCTCGCTGAAGCCCATGGCCGCCAGAACGGCCTCGAAGGCTGCGCGGTTGGTCTGGAGCACCGTAAATTCGATGAACTCGACACCATGCACGATGGCCGGGGCTGGCAGGGAGGGCAGATCCGAGACGGGCCTGCCGAGATACCGGCTCGTCTCGTCGAGCAAGGACAGCAGCGAGCGGTGCCCATCCAGCGCTACCGCACGCGGAGACCCGGCACGGAATCGGTCGTTGAAGATCTCGAGCGAGAGATCGCCTCTGTAGCCGGTTGCCTCCAGCGCCGTCATGAAGCCCACAAGGTCGAAGTCGCCTTGGCCCGGCATGCAGCGCCAGTGACGGCTCCGTGACAGGTAGTCCATCTGAAGTTTCGGCGCGTCGGCAACCTGCACCAGAAAGATGCGGTCCGCCGGGATCGTCCGGATCACCGACAGGTCGAGATCGCGGGCCTGAATGTGGAAGGTGTCCAGCACGATGCCGACATTGGCGCGGTTGGCGCGGCGCACGATTTCCCAGGCATCGCGATAGTCCCAGGTATGCAGCCCCCATGCCAGCGCCTCGAAGCCGACGCGCATGCCGCGCGCTGCCGCGCGCTCGCCAAGCTCGGCAAAGTCGGCGGCGAGCCGGTCAACGCCGGCCTCGGCATCAGGCGCAAGGCTCGAACACACGAACAGAAGGTCCGTACCAAGCTCCTGCAAGAGGTCGAACTTGCGTTCCGCGCGGTCGAAGGTGCGCTGGCGCTTGTGGGCCGGCATGCCCTCGAAATCACGAAACGGCTGACAGGTGATGATCCGAAGATCGAGGTCATTGCACATGCGCCGGACATCGCGCGGCGAGCCGGGATAGGCGATCAGGTCATTCTCGAAAATCTCGACCGCGCGGAAGCCTGCTGCTGCAATGGCCTCCAGTTTATCATGGAGGTTGCCGGAGATGCAGACGGTCGCGATCGAGGTTTTCACCGTTGCACCTCAGTAGCTTATGTCTGCGAGCGCCCTGAGACGCTCGGGCGTGGTGGTGGGGTAGCCGAAGAATTCGAGATAGGCCGGGATCATCTCGAACAGCATGTCGATGCCGACCTGCACCTTGCAGCCCCTGGCGCTGGCCGCGGCGAGAAAGGCTGTCATTTCCTGCTTCATTACCACCTCGCCGACGAAACTGCCCGGTGACAGGCGGTCGATGTCGACCGGCATTGGATCACCGGCATGCATGCCCAGCGGGGTCGCGTTGACGATGATGTCATAACCGTCCGGGTTCTTGTCGGCGGTTCTGATGTGCAGGGCCGGGTGATGCTGCTGAAGGCGGCTGGCGAGGGAATCCATCGTGCCGGCATGGACATCGAACAGGCCGATGGCCCTAAGCCCGGCCCCAGCCAGCGCTGCCGCAATGGCCGAGCCGACGCCGCCCGAGCCAACCACCAGCGCGCTCTGGCCCATGACGGGCAGTCCCTTGCGCTTGAGGCCGCGGACAAAGCCTTCGCCATCGAACATGTCGCCGATCAAGGTGCCATCAGCGCGACGCATCACGGCATTGCAGGATCCGGCAATCTTCACGGCAACGGACGTCTCGTCGAGCAAGTCCACAACCGGAATCTTGTGGGGCATGGTGATGAGAGCGCCATGGACATTCGACATGGCGAAGATCTGCGGCAGGGCGGCTGCGAAATTTCCGGCCTTCACCCCCATCGGCACCACGCAGGCATTGAACCCGATGCTCGCAAAATAGGGATTGTAGATCATCGGTGCCTTGAAGGTCGATGTCGGGTAGCCGACATGGGCTATCAGGCTGGTGTTGCCGTCGATGTGCATGTGCTTCATCCCGTCGGATGGGTGGCCAGGGCCTTAGGCGGCCTGCCCGCGCCAACGCCGCCAGAGTTTCGTTTTCGAGAGCAGGATGGCGAGGACCGACAGCAGAAGCACGGCCGACAACGGGCTGGTCACCGTGCCTTTCAACAGCAACCAGAGACTCTCCTGATCGGAGATGATGGCGCGACGCCAGTTGTCATCGAGCAGGCGGCTGAGGATGACACCAAGGATGACGGGGCCAAGCTGATATCCGTAAAGCTTCATGAAGTAGCCCAGCACACCGAAGGCCAGCATCCAGTAGACATCCGACAGTGAGCCGTTGACGGCATAGGCCCCGACAATGGAGAGCAGGAAGATCAGCGGGATCAGCACCGAACGCGGCATCTCGACGATCTTCACGAAAACCTTGATGCCGGTCAGGCCGAAAAGCAGCATGAAGCAGTTGGCCATGGTGAGCGCACCGACGATGAACCAGAACATGTCGGGCTTTTCGATCATCAGCATCGGGCCAGGATTGAGGCCGTGGATGAACAGCGCTCCGATCATGATGGCCGTGACCGCATCGCCCGGAATGCCGAGCGTAAGCATCGGGATGAACGCACCGCCGACTGCAGCATTGTTGGCGGTCTCGGGCGCGACCAGTCCCTCACGCGCCCCTTCGCCGAACGGCACTTCGGGGTTCTTGGTGGTCCGCTTGGCATGGTCATAGGCCATCAGCGCCGCGATATCGCCGCCTCTGCCCGGCAATGCGCCAACGATGACGCCGATCGAGCCGCTCTGCAGCGACAGCGGCAGGTATTTCAACACCGTGCCCCAGGACGGAACGATCCGGCTGATCTTCTGCTTGACGGCCGCTTTGTTGACATCGTGCAACTGCATCAGCGCTTCTGAAATGCCAAACATGCCAATCATCACCGCGATGAAGGAGATGCCGCCGCGCAGCTCCGGCAACTGGAAGGTCAAGCGGTCTGCCATTGTCAAGGGATCGAGCCCGACTGTCCCGATCAGCACGCCCAGGGCACCCGCGAACACGCCCTTGACAAGGCTGTCGCCCGACAGCGAACCAACAAGGAGAATGCCGATAACGGCCAGCAGCATGTAGTCGCGCGGCTGGAACTTCAGCGCGAATTCCGACACCAGAGGCGCGGCGACAGCCAGAGCGATGATGCCCATGAAACCGCCGAAGAACGACATCACGGTCACGATGCCGATGGCCTCACCCGCCTCCCCGCGCTTGGCCATGGGGTAGCCGTCGAGCGCCGTGGCGATGGCCGCAGGCGCGCCGGGGATATTGAGCAGGATGGCGGTGCGCGAGCCCCCGTAGACGCCGCCCATGAAGATGCCGATCATCAGGCTCAGCGCTGGATAGATATCCCACTTGAAGGTGAAGGAGATCAGGATCGACACCGCCATGGTGACCGAGAGGCCCGGGATGGCACCAACATAGATGCCTGCGAAGGTGCCGATGGCGACCAGCCCCAGCAGTTGCAGATCAAGGATCGGGATCAGGAATGCATTGAGGGCCTGCATGTTACTGTCCCGCCGGCAAGAGCCGGCCGAAGAAGGCCAGGATTTCGCGTTCAGGCACGATCCCCTCCGGCATGATCACGTTGAAGATGACCCTGAAGACGAGGTAGATCAGCAAGATGCTGCCTGCAGATACCGCCGCGCAGAAGGCGATCCCCTGGCCTCCCAGGACGCGGATCAGGATGGCCACGAACAGGAACGATGTCGGCAGGAAGCCAAGCGGCTTGAGCAGCAGCGCATAGGCACCAACCATGATGATTGTCAGCACAATCGGCATTGGAGCGATGTCACGGGTCAGGCTTTGCCCGCCTGCAGGCTTGCTTCGCAAGGTCTGGGCGGCAATCACAACGGCGCTCACGACCATCGTGCCGGCAGACGCCATGGGCAGCGCGCCGGGCGAACTTAGCGCCTCAAATCCCGAGATCTTGTAGGCCGTCCAGAGAAGAAAGCCGCTAAAAGCGGTGATGATGACCGCAAAGGCAGCTTCGCCGGGGCGTCTCACACGCGCATCACTCATAGCAAATCCTCCCTGTCACCGGCCGCCGGGGGCCGCGTTCACAGTCCGCGTCTATCAGGCAGAAAACCGGCGGCACCTGTTGGCTGGGCCGCCGGTCGGCGCGATCAGGGGCGCGGGATGTTGAAGGTCGCCGGTGATGCCTTGGTGGCTCCTGCGTCCTGGAGAAGCCAGGCTGTGTTCGACTGCCACTTGCTCAGGAACCCTTCGGCCTCCTTGCCGGCGATGTTCATGATTGTGAAGCCGCGCGCATCCATCAGCTTGACGAAGTCTGGATGCCTGACGCCTGCGGCATAGGCAGCAGTCAGTTTTGCCACGATATCGTCAGGCGTTCCCTTTTTGGCGAAAATGCCAAAGAATGGACCCCACGGCAGGAAGCTGCCGAATTCAGGATTGGTTTCCGTGACGGGTTTGACGCTCGGCAGTGCTTCGTTGACCTTCGTGTCAAAGATGGCGATGGCCTTCATGCGACCACCCTTGATGTTCTCGATGGCGGCACCCAGCACCGCCGGCATGACATCGATCGCACCGCCCATCAGCCCTGTCAGCGCCGGACCGTCGCCGTCATATGGAACGGCAATGACCTGCATCGGGGCCTTGTTGTTGATCATCGCGGTGATGACCGATGGCAAGCCACCGGGGCCTGTCGTGCCGAACTTCACGCTGCGCGGGTTGGCCTTGATATGAGCCAGCATCTCTGGGAACGTGTTGAAGGGCGCATCGGGCCTGGCCACGATGATCGGAATGCCGCGGGCAATCACGTTGATCGGAACGAAGTCCGAGTAGTCTTTCGTGCCCAGACCCATGACCTTGTAGAGCAACGGGTTTTCTGCGCCGAA
Organism: Hyphomicrobiales bacterium; assembly: GCA_027487245.1. GTDB lineage: Bacteria > Pseudomonadota > Alphaproteobacteria > Rhizobiales > Beijerinckiaceae > Allobosea. The sequence continues at coordinate 1,678 of JAIYDY010000093.1, read as the reverse complement.
TAGCAAGGTATAGCCATCAGCAGGCGCATCCGCCACGCGGTTGAGGCCGATCGCGCCAACACCGCCGGTGACGTTCTGCATCACCACCTTGCCGCCCAGTACGGCTTCGGCATGAGGGGTCACAGCGCGCGTCACCACATCGGTGGAGCCGCCTGCGCCCCACTGGATGATGCCCTGGATTTCCTTGTTCGGATATTGTGCCGCGGCCGGGGATTCCAGCGCGCCGAGGGTCAGGATCGCAGCAAGCCATGTCAGCTTCATTGAGTGTTTCCTTTCGTCCCTGAGTCCTGACGCATCATTCACGTGCGCCATTCGACGTTATAAACGCATGATGACTGGCGCTAACGCAATAATTTATTCAAGCCAGGAACCTAACATCATGTTATCCTGCTCGAGCGCTGAGCTGCAGTACCCGAGGCAACGATGGTCATCTCGGCGCGTAGCAGGCGAATGAAATTCTCGGCATAGCGGGACAGCGCGCGATCTTTGCGGACCGCGACAAAGGTCTGAAAGGGCGTGTCGTCGCTGATCGTCACGGCCACGATGCCTGGCATGGAGCCGTGGGCGATGGTGAACTCGTCAATGATGGCGACACCCAAGCCGGCCTTGACCAAGGCACAGACAGTCGTGCCGAATCGCGCCTTGATGATCAGGTCGAACGAGACCTGCTCACGCTCGAAGAGCTGGCTCATGATCTGGCCATAGGGGTCGGTGGGCTCAATGCCGATCAGCGGATAGCGCGCCATGTCATGGGCGCTGACGGTCGCCAGGCCGGCCAGCGGGTGGCCCACGGGGACAATACAGACCAGCTTTCCGGCGGCAAGCGGCAGAAAATCCAGGGCCGGATGGTCGAGCCGGTAGCTCATCGCCACCAGCTCGCCCTTGCCGAGCAGGATGTAATCTATGGCTTCCTCAATCTTGAGAATGTTGATGTCCAGCCTGAGATCGGGGTGAATTTGCCGCAATTGTTCGATGGCGCGGGGCACCATGACATGCGAGATGCTGGGGACCGAGCCTAGTTTCAGCTCGACGTCGGCTCCGCGTTCGATGCGGGACATCGTGTAGTTGAGATCGTCGACCTTCTTGTAGATGCCGTTGATCTGCACGAAAATGTCTTCGGCTTCCGGCATTGGCACATAGCGGCCCTGCCGCCGCTCAAACAGCCGGAGCTTGAGCACCCGCTCGGTGTATTTCATCAGGCGGCTGATACCGGGCGCCGAGACATTCAACAGCGCGGCAGCACCCGCGATCGTCCCCGTGATCATGATCGCGCGCACCACCTCGATCTGGCGCAATGTCATGCTGGGTCGACTTGATGTGGTCATGTCACTGAGCCCAAGTCTTTGCTTAACATGTTCGTCTGGCCTGCTGCCAGTTTTGCGGACTCGCATTTAAGCTAATCTCACCTCCCGCTCGAACTCAAGGGTGCTGTCAGACGAACCAAAACAGACTCGGAATTCGCCCCAACCCGGCCTTGTTCAGGCCGCGCAGAGCTGACGCCATGCGGTCAGCGCCTGAACCGGAACATCGCCCGTTCCCGTCGTCGGAATGGCTGGTGCGAGTTCCCGGCACGATTGTTCAACCACCGGCCAACATCGCGCTTGTCGATCGCGCCGATCTGCTTCAGGGCGGCACCGTGGGATGCAAGCCGATCGGTAACGAAACCCTCGGTCTGACC
>JAIYDY010000008.1 GCA_027487245.1 Hyphomicrobiales bacterium | reverse complement strand
GGGTGCGGCTCGTAGGAGGTCACGACGCTGCCCGGCCAGCGCGCCGTTGCCCACAGCGCGAACGAGCCGACATTGGCCCCGATGTCGAGGATGTCGAGGCCAATGCCATCGAAGCCGGCCTCATACTCGCCTTCAAGCACATCCTTGATGGCCCAGTGCATGGCTTCTGGAACGTCCAGAATCATCGGAATGCGCGCAATGTAGTGATTCACGGAAACTGGCCCCTTGCCGCAGTTTGATCGGTGGTTGATGCCTGATGTAACGCGTTCGTGATCGCCATGCAAAAGCCGATTGGGCCAAGGCCGACTTATCCATCGGCCGGCCAGCGTGCCCGGCGACCAGAAAGGCAACTGGCAAGGCGGCACTTGAGCGGCAGGCAAATCCCGTGCGAAGGAGCGCGATGACCCGTTCACGCCATCGCACCGACATTTCCCGCCGCGCGGCCCTGGCCGGCCTGATCGCCGCCGCATCCGGCCCTGCCCTTGGCCAGCCGCGTTCGCCACAGCCTGCGACGGCACCGGGGGGTACCGGCACCCCGCTCCCGTCCGTCAACGAGCCGCGCGAAGTGCGGCACACTCTCACCTTCGCCCCCGCCAAGGCGCGGCTGAGACCAACCCCGCCGGTGGATTTCGACATCTGGGGCACCGATGGCGTGGCGCCGGCACGGCCACTCAGGATCAGGCTCGGCGACACGGCGCTGGTGAGCGTCAACAACCGCACGGACCAACCCGTGGCCCTGCACTGGCATGGCGTGCGCGGCCAGTCCGCCGGCGACGGCAGCGCCCTGTGGCCCGCTCCGATCGCACCCGGCAGCGCCGCCACCTACCGGCTGACACCGCCCGATGCCGGCACCTTCTTCTGGCGTCCGCTGGTTCAGGGCCAGTCCGGCCCCTTGCAGGATCGCGGGCTGACCGGGGCGCTGGTCGTCGAGGAGGCCAGCCCGCCGCCGGTCGATCTCGACGTGGTGGTGATTGTCGATGACTGGCTGCTGACCGACGACAACAAGGTGGCGCCCTTCGAGCGTGGGCCGGGCCATGCGGCAGCAGGCCGGCTGGGAAGCTGGGTCACGGTCAATGGCCGGTCAGCACCGGAGCGGATCGCGGTGGCGCAGGGCGCGAGGGTGCGGCTGCGCCTGATCAGCGCCTGCAATGCGCGGCTGATGCGGCTGCGCTTCGACGGCATGCGGCCTTATGTGATCGCCGTCGACGGGCAGCCGACAGACAGTTTCGAGCCGCTGCGCGCCGCCCTGCCCTTCGCGCCGGGCACGCGCTACGACTTGCTGATCGACGTGCCGGCCGAGACCGGGGCGGTCGGCTCGGTGGTGGCGCAACTGGGTGGCGGCCTGCCATTGGTGATGCTGACCGCGACCGACAGGCCGGTCACGCGCCCGCCCCTGCCGACCATCGGGCCCATCGGCGAGAACCGGCTGCTGCCAGCCGCCGTGCGGCTGCAGGACGCTCACCGGGCCGAGATGGTGATCGAAGGCGGCGCGCGCGCCACGGCAGACGGCAAGCTCGATCTGGCCGGCGTCAATCTTGATGCGCCCTGGCAGATCAATGGCGCACCGGGCGGGACCGCCACCAAGCCGCTATTCAGCGTGCCGCGCGGCAAGCCCGTGGTGCTGGCCGTGACCAATCGCACGATCTGGACGCAGGTGCTGCACCTGCATGGCCAAAGCGCCCGCCTGCTGCACCCACTCGATGACGGCTGGGAGCCTTACTGGACCGACACGGCCCAGATCCCGGAGGGAAAGACCCTGCGTTTCGCCTTCCGGGCCGAATTCCCCGGCAAATGGCTGGTCAGCTCCGCCGTGATCGAACGGCTCGACGCCGGGCTGTGGAGCTGGTTCGAGGTGACGGGCTGAGGGGGGCTGGCGTCACCGCCCCTTCAGCACCCGCATGAACAGCGCAACCCCGATCCCGAAGGCGGCGCCGATCAGCGCGCCGCGCCACATGTTCTGGGGGTTGAAGCTGAACAGGATGTTGCCGCCCTTGATCAGCGGCACCAGCAGGCCGTTGCCGAGCAGCCAGGGGCCCAGCAGGCCGAAGACTGCCCCGCGGCCAAGATCGTTGCCGATGGGAATGCGTCCCCCGATCGCGGCGTAGACAACGCCCCACAGGCCGCCCCAGAACATGCTGTTGGCAATGGCAGGCACGCCCAACGGGCCGACGGAGCGCATTGACCACGGGAAATTGGGCACAAACCCGAGCAGATGCAGTGCCAGGATCATCGCCTGATGAAAGACCAGCACGGCAAGCGCGCCGGCCACGAATCCGATGATCAACCGCCTTGCCATATGGTTTGTCCTTGACTGTCGTGATGCGGCCGGAAGGGCCCGGACCGGAATGCGCACGCATCGGCGCCGACAGCCTCCATCGGCTGCAGCCGCCTGCGATTGCCCTGTTTCGCAGGTTTGCACGTGCGGTTCGCATCACAAAGAGGTTTGCGACAGGAAAGTCGCTCGGGGGCTTGGACTGCCGTTTGCGCCCCCTGCACACAGACCCTTGAGGCAATTGCCTAAATTTAAGGCATCATGCCTTTGATTTGATCAGGACAAGCAAAGCCTTTATGCAGCCTTCTTGACGCTTCGTCTGGCTTGCCCTCATCCAAATGGTATGAGAAGCCTGCTCGCCATGGCCGTCTGGCAGGAGCTGTGAAGCATGAAGAAGATTGAAGCGATCATCAAACCGTTCAAGCTGGACGAGGTGAAGGAAGCACTGCAGGAAATCGGCCTGCAGGGCATCACCGTGATCGAGGCCAAGGGCTTCGGCCGGCAGAAGGGCCACACCGAGCTCTATCGCGGGGCCGAGTATGTGGTCGATTTCCTGCCCAAGGTGAAGATCGAGATCGTGCTCAACGATGACCTGCTCGACAAGGCCATCGAGGCGATCAAATCCGCTGCCCAGACCGGCCGGATCGGAGATGGCAAGATATTTGTATCTACGGTTGAGGAAGCAATCCGCATCCGCACCGGCGAGACGGGGGCGGATGCGATCTGATCCAGCCTTTGCCGGCTGACTGTTGATTGGCAGACCCGAACCCACCACCACGAGGCCGGCTCCGGTCTCATTCCCGAAACTGAAGATGTTGAGGAAACACCGATGAAGACCGCCAAGGACGTCCTCAAGGCGATCAAGGACAACGACGTCAAGTATGTCGATTTTCGTTTCACTGATCCGCGCGGCAAGTGGCAGCACGTCACCTTCGACGTGGGCATGATCGACGAGGACATCTTCGCCGAAGGCACCATGTTCGACGGCTCGTCGATTGCCGGCTGGAAGGCCATCAACGAGTCCGACATGATCCTCATGCCCGACCCGTCGACCGCCACGATGGACCCGTTCTTCTCGGCCTCCACCATGTCGATCGTCTGCGACATCCTCGAACCGTCGACCGGCGAGCCCTACGGGCGTGACCCGCGCGGCATGGCCAAGAAGGCCGAGGCCTATCTCAAGTCGACCGGCATCGGCGACACGATCTTCATCGGACCGGAAGCTGAATTCTTCATCTTCGACGACGTGAAGTTCGCGGCCGACCCCTACAACACCGGTTTCAAGCTCGACAACGTCGAACTGCCGACCAACGGCATGACCGACTATGAAGGCGGCAACATGGGCCACCGGGTCCAGACCAAGGGCGGCTACTTCCCCGTTCCGCCGCAGGACACGTGCCAGGACATGCGCGGCGAAATGCTGGCTGCCATGGCCTCGATGGGCGTCAAGGTCGAAAAGCATCACCACGAGGTGGCCTCGGCCCAGCACGAACTCGGCATGAAGTTCGACACGCTGGTCAAGATGGGCGACCAGATGCAGATCTACAAATATGCCATCCACAACGTCGCCCAGAGCTACGGCAAGACCGCAACCTTCATGCCGAAGCCGGTCTATGGCGACAACGGCTCGGGCATGCATGTGCACCAGTCGATCTGGAAGGGCGGCAAGCCCATCATGGCCGGCAACAAGTATGCCGATCTGAGCCAGGAGTGCCTGTGGTACATCGGCGGCATCATCAAGCATGCCAAGGCGCTCAACGCCTTCACCAACCCGTCGACCAACTCCTACAAGCGCCTCGTTCCCGGCTATGAAGCCCCGGTACTGCTGGCTTACTCGGCCCGCAACCGCTCGGCCTCCTGCCGTATTCCATGGACCCAGTCGCCGAAGGCCAAGCGCGTGGAAGTCCGCTTCCCCGATCCGATGGCAAACCCCTACCTCGCCTTCGCTGCCATGCTGATGGCCGGCCTCGACGGCATCCAGAACAAGATCGATCCGGGCCCTGCCATGGACAAGGATCTGTATGACCTGCCGCCGAAGGAACTGAAGAAGATCCCGACCGTGTGCGGCTCGCTCGACGAAGCGCTGGCCTCGCTCGACAAGGATCGTGGATTCCTCAAGGCCGGCGGCGTGTTCAACGACGACTTCATCGATTCCTACATCGAGCTGAAGAAGGGCGAAGCGGACCGTTTCCGCATGACCCCGCACCCGCTCGAGTTCGTGATGTACTACTCGCTCTGAGACCATCCGGTCGAGCATCGGCACAAGATCAAGGGCGCAGGGTTCCTGCGCCCTTTTTCGTTGCTGTGTCCTTTTTTGTGGCCGGCCTGGTCCTGGTCGTGAGCCGGAGCGTTTGCCGGAAGGCTTGCTGCCTTGTCAGATTTTCCGCCGAAACCGTGTGGTTTGGCACGGTGCTTGCTAGGGTCTTCGCGTTGGCTTCGGCCTCACGCGTTTCCTCCCGACCGTGGATACGGTCTACCTCAAGCCGGGGCAGCCATGCCCCGGCTTTTTTGTGCGCGGCTGCTGTTGGGTTTGGCGTGGAGAACGGCGGCGTGCCGGATCACATCATCGCGTAAGTCAGTCCGCCTGCGACCAGCATGATCCCGGTGGCCCAGGCCAGCCAGTGCGAGCCCTGCGACATCTGTTCGGGCAAGGCTTCGACATCTTCGAACCCGAAGGCCTGACCGGCCATTTCGGCGTCGCGCGACAGGCGCAGATGATCGAACGGATTGTCACGCAGAGCCACGATGTCATCCTCCCGCACTGTCCGGAACTGGCCGACGCGCCTTGCTTGGCGCGACCGGCGAAACCGAACCCGATCAGACTGGCACATTGCGGTTAAGAAACGGCGAAGTCCGGGAACTGTCGTGGCAGGCAGCGGGGATGCAGCCCAAACCACTTCGTGGCGCGCCCGGATGTCGCAGCCTGATGTCACGGGCCTGCATGTCACGGCCCTGTCATCCCGCGATTCGACAGTAAGCTTCCAAGCTGGTTCTCTTGCGACCGGCCAGAGCCGGCCGAGAGGCGGGCAGACACCGAGAGAGGGGTATCGCATGACCACGACCCACAACAAGTCCCAGGCTGCGGAAGAATCCGAAAACGCCGGCAGCAACGGCTCGTCGAACACCACCCTTGGCGAGGTGATCGCCGCCCGGTTTCACAGGCGCGACCTGCTGAAGGGCACACTGGCTGTCACCGCCATTGCAGCCACCGTGTCACCTCTGGCGCTCTCGGTCGCAGGCAAGGCCAATGCGCAGGGAGTCAACACCACACCCTCATTCAACTTCCGGGAAATCGCCGCAGGCTCCGATGAACGGCACCATGTCGCAGAAGGCTATGATGCCGACGTGCTGATCAGTTGGGGAGACAAGGTGCTTCCCGGTGCAGCGGCGTTCGATCCGAAGACGCAGACACCGGCGAAGCAGGCAGCCCAGTTCGGCTACAACAACGACTACCTCGGCTACATCCCGATCGACGGCTCACGGCGCGGCCTGCTGGTGGTCAACCACGAATACACCAACGAGGAACTGATGTTTCCCGCCCTGTCGGGCCGGCAGGACCTTCGAAATGTGCGCTTCAAGGAGATGACCAGGGATCTGGTCGATATCGAGATGATGGCCCATGGCGGCTCGGTCCTGGAGGTGGCGCGCGGGGCCAATGGCAAGTGGTCGGTCGTCGACGGCTCGCGCTTCGCCCGCCGCATCACCGCCGAGACACCGATGGAGATCACCGGACCGGCCGCTGGTCATGACCGCATGAAGACCAGCTACGATCCCGCTGGCCGGATGGTGCGCGGCATGCTCAACAACTGTGCCGGCGCGACCACGCCATGGGGCACCTGGCTGACCTGCGAGGAGAACTTCAACGGCTATTTCTGGGGCACGTCCGAAGGCCACCGCGAGGCTGCGAACCTGCGCCGCTACGGCGCGCCGGGCAACTGGTACAACTGGGGCCAGCACCATGAGCGCTTCGATGTCGCCAAGGAGCCCAACGAGGCCAATCGCTTCGGCTGGGTTGTGGAGATCGACCCGATGGACCCGGCCTCTGTGCCGAAGAAGCGCACGGCGCTGGGCCGCTTCAAGCATGAGGGCGCCGCCAACATCATCAACGGCGATGGCCGCTTCGTGGTCTATCAGGGCGATGACGAGCGTTTCGACTATGTCTACAAGTTCGTCACCGAAGCCTCCGTGGACCGCGCCACCCCTGCCAACAACCGCGACATCCTCGATCGCGGCACGCTGCACGTAGCGCGCTACAACGCCGACGGAACCGGGCAGTGGTTGCCATTGGTGTTTGGGCAGGGGCCATTGACTGCGGCCAATGGCTTCTCCAGCCAGGCGGACGTGGTGATCGAGACACGTCGCGCCGCCGACCTGCTCGGCGCGACCAAGATGGACCGCCCGGAAGATGTCGAAGCCAGCCCGAAGACCGGCAAGGTCTATGTGTTGCTGACCAACAACACCCGCCGCACCGCCGCACAGGTCGATGCCGCCAACCCGCGTGCCGAGAACCGCTTCGGCCATATCGTCGAAATGACACCGAACGGGGGCGACCACGCCGCCAGCGGGTTCACGTGGGAGGTCATGCTCCGGTGCGGCGATCCGGCGATCGCGGCTGTCGGCGCGACCTTCCACCCGTCCACCAGCAAGGATGGCTGGTTCGGCATGCCGGATAACTGCGCCTTCGATGCCGACGGCCGCCTGTGGATCGCCACCGATGGCAATGCGCCGTCCAAGACCGGGCGCGCCGACGGGGTCTGGGCGCTCGAAACCGAAGGGCCGGCGCGCGGCACCTCGAAGCTGTTCTACCGTTGCCCGAACGGCGCGGAATTGTGCGGCCCCGAATTGACGCCGGACATGGAAACCTTCTTCGTGGCCATCCAGCATCCGGGCGAGGCGGACGAGGACGATCCGAATGCGAAGCCGGTCACGTTCAACACGCCATCGACCCGCTGGCCGGACTTCAAGGACGGCGTTCCGCCGCGGCCGTCGATCGTCGCGATCACACGGCGGGGTGGCGGCAAGATCGCGGTCTGAAGCATCATTCCGCCAAGTGGTCTCGGGTTGGCGGACAAAGATGATGCTGAAACGATGGGCTAGGGCGGACGACCTGCTGCAGTCAGGTCAGATTCCGCTCTAGCTCGGCCAGCCTTCCGCTGATGACATCTGTCATCATCATGCCATCTTTGACTGGTTAAAGTTTTTGCAACGAATTCGGGACAAGCTTCCCGGATAGAGCAGAGTGGTCGCGCGGATGTACCGCGATCCCTGCCTTAGGACGGGTGGCCTTCAAGCCGCCCGTTTCGTTTTTCAGGGCCTCGTCAACCCGTTCTGGCAGTGGGCGCAAGCTCAGGCACGCGCCAGAGCGCGCCATGCAGCCACCAGCGAACGGGCCCTTTCGCGCACCTCGGCTGCTGACAATCCGGGCGTGTAGAGCATCGAGCCGATGCCGAAGCCGCTCGCCCCCGCCGCGAGATAGGCCGGCATCGTCGCCGGGCTGATGCCGCCGACCGGCACCATCAGCGTGCTGGCCGGGAACACGGCGCGCATGGCCTTCAGGACAGGCGGCGTCACGAGTTCGCCCGGGAACAGCTTGAGCATGTCCGCGCCGGCCTGAAGCGCGGCGAAGCCTTCGCTCGGTGTCGCGATGCCCGGGGCGGAGATCAACCCCTGTGCCTTCGTGGCCATGATCACCGCAGCATCAGCGTTGGGCGAGACGATCAACCTGCCACCTGCGTCCGCGACGGCCTTGACCTCAGCACCTGTCAGCACGGTACCGGCGCCAACCACAGCGCGATCGCCGTGACGCGCGGCAAGCACTGCGATCGAGGCCAGCGGCTCGGGAGAGTTCAGCGGCACCTCAATCAGGCGAAAGCCTTCCTCGACCAGTGCATCGCCGATGGCCGGGATTTCGTCAGGCGTGATGCCGCGCAGGATGGCAATCAGGGGCAGGTCGGAAAAGGCCTCGGCGAAACTGGTCATGACATCCCCGCACCTGACAGAATGGCCGCCTGGCCGGCAACGACGCTGTCCTCGGGGGCCGGTGTCAGCGCTCGCCCGAGCAACCGCGCAGCTTCGGTATAGCGCCGCACCAGATCGCCGCTGCCTACGACGATGCCGCTGCCGTCCTCAGGCAAGGCAGCACAGAGTTCGGCACCGATCAGAACGCCGGACAGGTAGTCTGCCAGTTCGCTGGCAGGCAGGCGCTCGAACAGCCCCAGCGTGCGTGCGCCGAAAATCGCGTTGAGCAGCGCGCCGGCACTGGTCAGCCCGCGCGCGGCCAGCACACCGCGGGCAAAGCCCTCGCCCGGCGCGGCAGTCGCGCCCCCTGCGTCGTCCGTCATCAGGCGGCCAAGGATGGTGTGGCCCTTCAGGGCTGCAAACACCTCACCGGTCATGAAGCTGGCGAAGCGGATGATGCGCGCGGCCTCGACAACGATGCACTTGGAATGGGTGCCGGGCATGATGAAGATGCCCTCGCTGAGGCCCATCAGCGCGAGTGCGCCGAACACCTGGGTTTCCTCGCCGCGCATCACATCGGGGATACCGCCTTGAGGGTCCTGCATCACGCCGGGCACGAGGCTGATCGGCCCCAGCCCGGGCTCCTGCCAGGTCACGAGCCGTGCGGCAAGATCGCTCAGGCTGGCCGGCGCGGGAACATAGGGCGCCTCAATCCAGCCCTGCCGGCTGCCGATCATGCCCGACATCACGATGGGCGGCTCAAGGGCCTGCGAGGGCAAGTCAGCCAGAAGGCTAGCCAACACCGCCGCATGCTCGCCGGGTGCGACGGTCAGGATGCCGCGCGGCGCGCTGGTCCGCGCCACGATCCGGCCGCCACTCAGGGCATGGGCACGGAACGACGACGTTCCCCAGTCAACACAGATCAGATCGCCGTTCATGACTCGCGGCCAGCCCCTCGCCCGATGCCCAAGACGCCATGGCCCGCTGGCCAATGCAAGACAAACACGAACAGGCTACCCATGTTCCTGTTTCATTTCCGCATTGCCGGCGTGGCATGGCATACAGGGCGGTGAACGAATCGAGTGAACATCATGTCTGACAGCGATCTCTTTGGCCTGACGGGCGGAGCCGCATCGACTGCGGCAACGGCTTCTGCAAACCCTGCCGCAGCGCCCGCGACGGCAGCAGCCAAGCCAGCAGCGCCCAAGGCAGCAGCACGCGCCCAGCCCGGAACAAGCCAGGGAACACCCGGCGAGGCAGGCTACAGCGCGTCCGACATCGAGGTGCTCGAAGGGTTGGAGCCCGTGCGCCGCCGCCCCGGCATGTACATCGGCGGCACCGACGAGAAGGCCCTGCACCATCTCTTCGCCGAAGTCATCGACAACTCGATGGACGAAGCGGTGGCCGGGCATGCCACCTTCATCGAGGTCGAGCTGGAAGCCAGCGGGCACCTGTCGATCACCGACAACGGTCGTGGCATTCCCGTCGATCCGCACCCGAAGTTCCCAGGCAAGTCCGCACTCGAAGTCATCATGACCACGCTGCATGCGGGCGGGAAGTTCGATTCCAAGGTCTACGAAACGTCAGGTGGCCTGCACGGCGTCGGCATCTCTGTCGTCAATGCCCTGTCCGATCTGCTCGAAGTGGAGGTGGCCAGGGCGCAGGTCCTGTATCGCCAGACCTTCTCGCGCGGGCTACCCACGAGCGGGCTTGAAACCATTGGCCGTGTGCAGAACCGGCGCGGGACCAGGGTGCGCTTCCACCCCGATGCGCAGATCTTCGGGGCCGGCGCGAAGTTCGATCCGGCGCGGTTGTTCCGCATGGCCCGCTCGAAGGCCTACCTGTTCGGCGGGGTCGAAATTCGCTGGAAATGCGACCCGGCTCTGCTTGAGGGCCGCGACATCGCCCCTGAAGCGGTGTTCAAGTTCCCCGGCGGTCTCAAGGACTATCTCGCCCGTGACATCGAGGGCAAGGATCTGGTAGTCGACAGCATTTTCTCCGGCAAGATCCAGAAGCAGGGTGGCCATGGCTCGCTGGAGTGGGCCATCGCCTGGCTGGCCACGGGCGAAGATGGATTTTCATCAAGCTACTGCAACACCATTCCCACCGGCGAAGGCGGCACCCATGAGCAGGGCCTCAGGGTGGCGCTGCTGCGCGGCCTGCGCGACCATGCCGAGCGCATTGGCCAATCCAAGCGCATTGCCAATGTCACGAGTGATGACGTGATGGCGACCTGCGCCGCCATGCTGTCGGTGTTCATCCGCGAGCCGGAATTCCAGGGCCAGACCAAGGACAAGCTGGCGACGCTGGAAGCGGCGCGCATCGTCGAGAGCGCGGTACGCGATGGCTTCGACCATTGGCTGGCCGCCTCACCCGCACAAGCCACGCGCCTGCTCGACTGGACGGTGGACCGCGCCGATGAGCGCCTTCGCCGCCGGCTCGAAAAGGAGGTCTCGCGCAAGACCGCGACGCGCAAGCTCAGGCTGCCCGGCAAGCTGGCCGACTGCTCGAATGCAGGCGCTGCCGGGTCCGAACTGTTCATCGTCGAAGGTGACAGCGCCGGCGGCAGTGCCAAGCAGGCCCGCAACCGGGCCACGCAGGCCGTGCTGCCGCTGCGCGGCAAGATCCTCAACGTCGCCAACGCCACGCGCGACAAGCTCAACGCCAATCAGCAATTGCAGGACCTGGCACTGGCGCTGGGCTGCGGGCTGGGTTCGCAATACCGTGATGATGACCTGCGCTACGAGAAGGTCATCATCATGACCGACGCAGACGTGGACGGCGCGCACATCGCTTCCTTGCTGGTGACGTTCTTCTGGCGACAGATGCCCAAACTGGTCGACAAGGGGCATCTGTATCTCGCCATCCCGCCGCTTTACCGGCTCAGCCTGGGCGGCAAGTCGGCCTATGCGCGCGACGATGCCCACAAGGACGAGCTGATCGCCACCCTGTTCAAGGGCAAGAAGCCCGAGATCGGCCGCTTCAAGGGCCTTGGCGAGATGATGCCGGCGCAGCTCAAGGAAACCACCATGGACCCGAAGGCGCGCATCCTGCTGAAGGTCGTGGTCGAACACGACGCGCGCGATGAGACCGCCGACACAGTGGAGCGCCTGATGGGCAACAAGCCCGAGGCGCGCTTCCTGTTCATCCAGGAACGCGCCGCCTTTGCCGGCGATCTGGTCGACATCTGAAAGGCCCGCGCGTGGGTTCGCCGATCGCGCTCACCAAGCCTTAACCCTGCCGCGGCAAGATGATGGGGAATGCATCGAGCCGGGAGCCTTGCCATGCGTGGCATTTTGCAGAACTTGCGGAGCTTCCTCCGGGATCAGAGCGGAGCTTTCAGCACCGACATCGCCAAGGCCGCCATCGCCATCACGTTCCTGTCGGTGATCGCCGCCAATGTGATGAGCAACCGGATCGCGCCAGCCGAAAAGAGCGTCATGGCGACGATTTCCGGCGAGGCGGCCAAGGGGCGGCTGATCGACAGCAACGCCACCGGATCGATCGTGCGGAGCACGAGCGTGCCGCGCACCGAGCCTGTGATCCTGCCAGGTCAGGCCCGCCCGCCGCGCTGACAGGCTCGTTTCCACCGCCCGTCAGGCCGAAAGCCAGCGCTCCAGCGCCTCTGTGACCGTGTCCGGAGATTCCAGCGTGGCCAGATGGCCACAGCCCGGGATCGTGACCAGCGTGGCACCCGGGATCGCGCTGGCGATCTCCTCGGCCTCGCGCACCGGGGTCAGGATGTCCTCGGCTCCAACCAGCACCAGCGTCGGCACGGCAACGGCCCCCAGCCCCGGACGGGAATCGGGACGGCCCATGATGGCGCGCTGCTGGCGCACAAACGCCTCCGGACCGGTCTCGCTGGCCATGCGGCGGACGATCTCGCGCAAGGCACGGTCCTCGCGGCGCGCCGGCGCGACCAGCCGGCGCCACATCATCGCCATGACGCGCTCGAACTGGCCCTGCTCGGCCAGCGCGATCATTTCCGTTCTCAGCGCGTTGGTCTCCGGCGTCGCCGGCTTGGCGGAGGTATCGAGCAGGGCCAGCCGGCTGACACGCTCAGGCGCGCGGCGCATGACCTCGAAGGCGATGTAGCCACCCATGGACAGCCCGCAGAGGGCAAAGCGCGGCGGCGCTGCCGCCAGCAGGCGCTGCACGATGCCTTTGAGGCTGTCATCGAGCCTGTGTTCGGCCACGGTGACAGACCGCTCCAGCCCAAGACGGGCCCATTGCGGTGCATAAAGCTCCGCCGTGCAGGTCAGGCCGGGGATCAGGACAAGCGGTTCGGACATGGTCATTTTCCCGTGAAAATCATGAACTTCGTTGACATTTATGGCCCCTTGCCGCAAGTCAGATACAGTCCGTCGGCGCGCATGAACCTGAGCCGCGCCATCGGTCGCCTCGTCCGGAAGAGTGGGAACCGGTTTTCCGAGAGACGGGGCGACAAACAGTGATCTGCGGCACGAGCACCTGTTCGCCCCGCTCATTGCGAAGCGCGCCATGTCCGCCAACATCCCGAGCCATATCACATGTCATTTTCCGAACTGGGCCTGAGCGACAAGGTCCTCGCGGCCGTCACCTCGGCCGGCTACACCACCCCTACCCCGATCCAGGCGCAAGCCATCCCGCATGTGATGCAGCGCAAGGACGTGCTGGGCATCGCCCAGACCGGCACCGGCAAGACGGCGGCCTTCACCTTGCCGATGATCACGCTGCTTGAGCAAGGCCGCGCCCGCGCCCGGATGCCGCGCACGCTGATCCTTGAGCCGACCCGCGAACTGGCCGCGCAGGTCGAGGAAAACTTCATCAAGTATGGCGTCAATCACAAACTCAATGTGGCGCTGCTGATCGGTGGCATGTCCTTCGGCGACCAGGACGTCAAGATCACGCGCGGCGTCGATGTGCTGATCGCAACGCCTGGGCGTCTGCTTGACCATTACGAGCGCGGCAAACTGCTGCTGACCGGCATCGAGATCCTCGTCATCGACGAAGCCGACCGCATGCTCGACATGGGCTTCATCCCCGACATCGAGCGCATCACCAAACTGGTTCCCTTCACCCGCCAGACGCTGTTTTTCACCGCGACGATGCCGGCGGAAATCACCCGCATTACCGAGCAATTCCTTCACAATCCCGTCCGCATCGAGGCCTCGCGCCCGGCGACAGCCGCGACCACCATCACGCAAAGGCTGGTGGCGTCACACGGCAAGGACTTCGAGAAGCGCGAGACCCTGCGCCGCCTGATCACGGACGCGGTGGACTTCAACACCGCCATCGTCTTCGCCAACCGCAAGACAGAGGTTGCCAATCTGCACCGCTCGCTGCTCAGGCACAATTTCAAGGCCGTGGCGCTGCACGGCGATCTCGATCAGCGCTCGCGCATGGCAGCGCTCGATGCCTTCAAGACAGGCGATGCCAACATTCTCGTGGCCTCGGACGTGGCGGCACGCGGGCTCGACATCCCTGATGTCAGCCATGTGTTCAACTACGACGTGCCGTTCCACGCTGACGATTATGTGCACCGCATCGGCCGTACGGGCCGGGCCGGGAGGCTTGGCGCTGCCTTCTCGATCGTCACCCGCCATGACGAGAAGTCGATCAGCGCCATCGAAAAGCTGATCGGCCAGACGATTGCCTGGGCTGGTCCGACACTGAGCGAACTGGGGCCATCTACCGCCAGCGAGGATGATCGCGGCAGCGGGCGCGGCGCAGGGCGCGGCTCCGACCGGGGCGGTTCACGCAGCGCAGGACGCGGCGGACGGGACCGGGCTCCGGGCCGCGACCGCGCTCCCCGCGAGCGCAGCGAGGGCCATGCCACGAGCAGCGCCGATCAGGCGCCGGTGGACAGGACGATCAGCGAGCCTGTGGCCGACCGGCCAGCCCGCAGGCGGCGCGCCGAGGCGGAGACCCCGGCAGCGAGCAGGCCAGAGGCCGCTCCGCGTCCGGCAACGCCACGCCGCACCGAGGCGGACAGCGCGCGCCCTGCGCCGAAGCGCGAGGCTGCGCCCCGGTCACGCGAAAGTGGCCGGGACCATGAGGCTGATGACAGGCCGGTCAAGGGTCTGGGCGACCATATGCCAGCCTTCCTGCTCCGTCCGGGCAGGAAATGAACCGGGCCACAAAAACCTTGGCTCGGTTTGGACACGTCCAGATACAAACTTAGAGAATTCTTAGCGACCGGTTGCTAAAACACATCAGATTTGATGTGAGATTCGGACAGATGACGACCGAAGCAGAGACAGCATACGGCATGACGATCGCGGCACGCGTCGTGGCAGAGCTCTGTAGTCACGGTGTCCAGCCCAACCCTCATGCCTTCGCCGTGTGGCACACGCATCTGACAGGCAGTGATGCTGCCCTCAGCGCCGCGGTGAAGAGTCAGATCGATCAGAAGCTTCCGATCACGGTCGACCTCATCGAGGAACTGCACGAGAACCACATCGTCAGCGGTCGCGCCTTGCGGGTAGCGGAGCGGTCAGGCCGCGCGATCATGATGGAGATCGACAGCATCGTCGAGCTGATCCGCCTGTCGCTTGGCTCCAGCAGCACATACAGCGCCACCTTGTCGAGCCTGCTCGGCGAGATGGTCAACACCAACGATCCGTCGGCGCTCAAGGAAATCGTCTCGACGCTGGTCAAGGCGACAGAGGATACAAGGGGTATCAACAGTCAGCTTGAAAAGGGCTTGAGAACCGCCCGGGCCGAAGTCGATGAACTGCGCAAGGTGCTTGAAGATACGCGGACCGAAGCTCTCAAGGATGCGCTGACCGGCATCTCCAACCGCAAGCATTTCGAGCAGTCGCTTCAGGCTGCCATCGAGAGCGCCACCAGCACGCGCCGCCCATTCTCGCTGCTGATGGTCGACATCGATCATTTCAAGCAGTTCAACGACCAGCATGGCCACCTGACCGGCGACAAGGTCTTGCGGGTGGTGGCAATGGCGCTGCGCGAGAAATTCCCGGCGAGAGCCACGGTTGCGCGCTATGGCGGCGAGGAATTTGCCATCATTCTCCCTGACGGTGACACGATGGCGGGGTGGGTCGGTGCCGAGGCGGCACGCCAAAGCATTCTGGCGCGCGAACTGGTCAAGCGCTCGACCGGCGAGAAAATCGGGCGCATCACGATTTCGGTCGGTGTCGGCACCTGGAAGCGTTCGGACACGGGCCTGAGCCTGATCGCGCGCTCTGATGCAGCCCTGCTGCGCGCCAAGCGCAGCGGGCGCAACCGCACCGTCACCGAGGATCAACTGGCCGAGAGCGAGGTCGCGTAGAGCGGGTCGCGAAATGGCTGCTCAGCCGCGCCACCGGTTCACGCGGTCGTCTCGACGTCCTTGCGCGGCGTGATAGCGACCGATTCGCCGCAGCCGCAGGCCGAAGTCTGGTTCGGATTGTTGAACACGAAGGTCGAAGACAGCTTGTCGACCTTGAAATCGAGTTCGGTGCCGATCAGGAACATCACGGCCTTGCTTTCAACGATGACCTTGGCGCCGTTCTCCTCGACCACCTCATCGCCGGGCCTGACATCGCGGGCGACGTCGAAGGTGTATTCCATCCCGGCGCAGCCGCCCTTCTTGATGCCGACCCTGAGGCCAAGCGCACCATCATCGGAACGGGCCGCGATCTCGCGGACGCGCGCAGCGGCGGCATCGGTCAGCGAAATGACCTTGAGCCCTGGAATTGAGAACATCGCGATCTTCCTTTCCGCTCGGGTTCAAGGCCCGGCGCAACAGAACTGATCATGGAAGATAATCATTGACGGACCGTTCGTCGAGTGAGGGACAATCCCACCCGCGCGGCGGGGTGCCTCACCACATGTCGAGTGCGACGCGCGCCTCGTCGGACATGCGCGACTGGTCCCATGGCGGATCGAAGGTCATGTTGACCGACACGCCCGAGACGCCCTGCACGGCGCTGACGGCGTTTTCCACCCAGCCCGGCATTTCGCCCGCGACGGGGCAACCCGGGGCGGTCAGCGTCATGTCGATGGTGACGTGGCGCTCATCGGAAATGTCGACGCGGTAAATCAGCCCAAGCTCGTAGATGTCGGACGGAATTTCCGGATCGTAGACCGTCTTCAGGGCGGCCACGATGTCATCGGTCAGCCGGTCGATCTCCGCAGGGGCGAGCGACCCTGACGGGGCGACCAGCGGCGCGTTGGGCTTGATCTCGGTTTCGGTCTCGCTCATGGCAGGCACCTCACGCAAACAGGCTCTCGGCTTTCGCCAAGGCCTCGGCCAGCTTATCGACTTCCTCGATGGTATTATAGAGGCCAAACGACGCGCGACAGGTCGAGGTCACGCCGAAGCGCGTCATCAGCGGCATGGTGCAATGGGTGCCGGCCCGCACGGCGACCCCGGAGCGGTCGATCACGGTTGCGACATCATGGGCATGCGCGCCCGCCATCTCGAAGGACACGATCGCGCCCTTGTTGGCCGCCTTGCCGATGATGCGGATCGAGTTCATCCGGCCAAGCCGCTCATGAGCGTAGTCACGCAGGGTGTTCTCGTGGGCCAGAATGTTGTTCGCCCCCAGCGCCATCATGTATTTCAGCGCCGCGCCCAGCCCGACAGCCTCGATAATGGCCGGCGTGCCAGCCTCGAAACGGTGTGGCGGATCGTTGTAGGTGACGGTGTCGGTCGTGACCGTGACGATCATCTCGCCGCCGCCCTCGAAGGGGGGCAACTTGTCCAGCCAGTGCTTTCGGCCCCAGACCGCGCCAATGCCGGTCGGGCCATAGACCTTGTGGCCGGTAAACACATAGAAATCGGCGCCGAGTGTCTGCACGTCCACCGGCAGGTGCACGGCCCCCTGGCTGCCGTCGACCACCAGCGGGATGCCGTGCGCGCGGGTGATCGCCGCGACATCGCTGATCGGCACGATGGTGCCGAGCGCATTCGACATGTGAGTCAGCGACACGACCTTGGTGCGCGGCGTGATCAGCTTGGCGAACTCATCGACGAGGAAATTGCCTTCATCATCGACCGGCGCCCATTTGATCACAGCCCCGTGCCGCTCGCGCCAGAAGTGCCAGGGCACGATGTTGGAGTGATGCTCCATGATCGAGAGGATGATTTCATCGCCCTCGCCGATCTGGAGATGGCGGCCGAGGCATGACGCCAGCATGTTGAGCCCACCCGTCGACGAGCGGCAGAAGACGATTTCCTCGGTACTGCCGGCATTGAGGAAGGCCCGAACGGTTTCGCGCGCATCCTCATAGGCTTCAGTCGAGGCATTGGCGAGATAGTGCAGGCCGCGGTGGACGTTGGCGTAGTCCTCGCTCATCAGCCGCGTCATCGCGTCCATGACCTGCCTCGGTTTCTGCGCCGACGCGCCATTGTCGAGATAGACCAGCGGCTTGCCATAGACCTCGCGCGACAGGATCGGAAAATCCCGGCGGATGGCCGCAACATCAAAGGGCTTCACGGTCGCGTTCATGCGATGTCTCCGCCAAACAAAAGATAGGCCGGGATGCCGATGGCCAGCGACGCCAGCACGAGCAACCCCAGCCAAAGCAACGTGAAGCCGAGCCGGCGCGCCTGCCCTGCCAGCCCCAGCAGATGGCCGGACAGCATGGCGGCCAGTGCCAGCAGGAATAGCAGAGCCCCGCCCGAGACAAGAAGGGACACGATGGCAACCGGCCCCGGAATGGCCTCGACCAGCAGTCCGCCGACAAGATCGAGCACGATGACGCCGAGCGTGACCACCACAGCCGCCAGTGTCGACAGGTAGATCCAGCAGGCTGCTGCCTTCTGATCAAGCCTGCCGCCGAACCGCGCCGCCAGCCACGAGGCCAGCGCCGGGCCACGCCAGACGAGCAACACCGTGAGGCCGGCCAAGGCAACGCCGATGGCGCCATAGCTGGCCGCATCAAGCAGCAGCGGATCATCATCGCCCAGCGCCTTGCTGACAGCGAGGCCGACGCCGTTGATCTCCGGCAGCACCGTTCCCGCCATCGTCACGACAGCGGAGACAGCCATTGCCAGCCCGAAGCTGTCACGTTCAAGGCCCATGGCCTGGCGGCGGTCCGCCACGAGGCGGCCATCCGTCACCGTGGACAGGCCTTCCCGCAGCATCCCTTGCAGCGCGGCGATCATGCGCGGCGGTCCCTGGGGGCGATCAAACACCCGCCCCCGCGTTGATGCGCGCTGCGCGGGCCTTCAGCCAATCCTGCACAAGCCCGTGGAGCACATCGCGGATGGCCTCATGCGCGATGTCATCGATGGCGGCGCCGACGAAGCTTTCGATCATCAGTGCCTCGGCCTCGGCCTTCGAGATGCCACGCGACATCAGATAGAACAGCAACTCGTCATCCAGCGCGCCGCAGGTCGCGCCGTGGGCACAGGCGACATCGTCGGCGAAGATCTCGAGTTCCGGCTTGTTGTACATCGCCGCGCCTTCGGAGAGCAGAACCGCGTTTGATGCCATGCGTCCGTCGGTCTTCTGGGCATGCGGCTGCACGATGATCTTGCCCTGGAACACGCCCGAGGCCTCGTCGTCGATGATGGTGCGGAACAGTTCGCGGCTTTCCCCGCCCGGTTCGGCAGCATGCTCGACCACAAGGGTCGAATCGGCATGCTGCTGGCCCTGAAGCAGGGTTGCGCCGTTGATCTGGGCGCGCGCATCGCCGCCCGAAAAGCGGACATAGACCTGATGGCGGACCATGGCCCCGGTGAGCGCCACGTTGACCGAGGTCAGCGATGTGGCAGCACCGAGATCAGCCGTCAGCGTCGACAGGGCCACCGCCCCTTCGCTGTTGAGGCCGAGGCGGACATGCTGCACCTCCGCGCCATCGCCGGCGATGATCTCGACAGCCGTGTTGGTCTGGTGGGCGAGCTTGCCCTGCCCTTCATGGCTCTCGACCAGCAGCACTTTCGCGCCGGATTCCACCACCATCAGCACGCGCGCTGCCGTGGCAATGGCTGACGGGCCGGCCGTGACGAACCTCAGCGCGATGGGGCCATCGACCTCGGCACCCGCCGCGACATGGATCACCGCGCCATCGGTCATGAAGGCCGTGTTCAGCGCCAGCGCGGTATCGCCCTGCGCCAGGGCCAGCGTGCCCATGCGGGCCAGCAGCGGATGGCCGCTGCCGAGCGCTTCAGCCAGCGGCACGATGGTGACGCCGGACGGGACAGTGCCCTCTGTGCCGACATGGTAGCCGTTGACGAAGGAGAGCGTGACAACGCCCTGCCCGGCCAGCGGGCTGTTGCCCTTGAGGGCAACAATGGTCTGGGCTGCATCAGGCTTCGGTGCCAGCGGCGCTGCCTCGCGCATCGCGGCGCGCAGGTCGGTGTATTTCCAGGCTTCGACGCGCCGGTTCGGCAGGCCGCTGGCCATGAACGTGGCAAAGGCCTGCTCGCGCGGACCGGCGGGACCGGGCAAACCAGCCTTCAGCGCCGGAAAGCGCTCGATCAGCGCGGTTTCAGCCGCGGTCCGGATGGGTGTGACTTTCGCGTTCATCGCCGCAACCTCACGCCGCGCTCTGATAGTCGCGGTAGCCATTGGCTTCGAGTTCCAGCGCCAGTTCCGGGCCGCCGGTCTTGACGATCAGGCCCCGGCTCATGACGTGCACGGTGTCCGGCTTGATGTAGTCAAGCAGGCGCTGGTAGTGCGTGATCACGAGGAAGGCGTGCTCCGGATCGCGGCGGGCGTTGACGCCTTCGGCCACGATCTTCAGGGCATCGATGTCGAGGCCGGAATCGGTCTCGTCCATCACCGACATCTTGGGTTCGAGCAGTGTCATCTGCAGGATTTCCATGCGCTTCTTTTCGCCACCGGAGAACCCGACATTGAGCGGCCGGCGCAGCATGTCCTTGGGAATGCCGAGCAGTTCGGCAGCAGCATTCACGCGCTTGATGAACTCGGGCGTGGTCAACTCGGCCTGGCCACGCTGCTTGCGCTGGGCGTTCATCGCCGCCTTGAGGAAGGTCATGGTGGCGACACCGGGGATTTCCATCGGATACTGGAACGCCAGGAACAGGCCCACCGCAGCGCGCTCGTCCGGTGCCATCTCGAGAATGTTGACGCCGTCGAGCAGCACCTCGCCATCGGTGACCTCATAGTCAGGCTTGCCGGCGATGACATAGGACAAGGTCGACTTGCCCGAGCCGTTGGGGCCCATGATGGCGGCAACTTCGCCCTTGGCCACCTTGAGGGTGAGGCCGCGGATAATCACCTTGTCTTCGTCGGCGATCTTGACGTGGAGGTTGTTGATTTCGAGCATGGGTCTGGTTCCGTTTGCCAGCGCTGGCCGGGCTTCGAGCCGGGCATATGCGCCGAGTGGGTCTTGAAAACGATGAGGCTTGTGAAACGCAGGCGGGCCGGACCCGACTGCGCGCGACAGGTCAGCCGACCGAGCCTTCGAGGCTGATCGAGATCAGCTTCTGTGCTTCGACCGCGAACTCCATCGGCAGTTGCTGGAGCACGTCCTTGACGAAGCCGTTGACGATCAGCGCCGTGCTCTCTTCGGCCGTCAGCCCGCGCTGCATGCAGTAGAAGAGCTGGTCCTCGGAGATTTTCGAGGTGGTGGCCTCGTGCTCGAAGGTGGCGGTCGAGGTCTTGCTCTCGATGTAGGGCACGGTGTGCGCCCCGCACTGGTTGCCGATCAGCAGCGAGTCGCAGTTGGTGAAGTTGCGGGCGTTGGTGGCCTTGCGGTGGGCCGAGACGAGGCCGCGATAGGTGTTCTGCGAACGGCCGGCACTGATGCCCTTCGAGATGATGCGGCTGGTGGTGTTCTTGCCCAGATGGATCATTTTGGTGCCGGAATCGACCTGCTGCATGCCGTTGGAGACCGCGATCGAGTAGAACTCGCCGCGCGAGCCGTCCCCGCGCAGGATCACGGAGGGATACTTCCAGGTGATGGCGGAGCCGGTCTCGACCTGCGTCCAAGAGATCTTGGAGTTCTTGCCGCGGCAATCACCGCGCTTGGTGACGAAGTTGTAGATGCCGCCCTTGCCGTTAGCGTCGCCGGGATACCAGTTCTGCACGGTGGAATACTTGATCTCGGCATCGTCCATGGTGACCAGTTCCACCACGGCGGCGTGAAGCTGGTTCTCGTCGCGCTGCGGGTCCGTACAGCCTTCGAGGTAGCTCACGTAGGAGCCTTCCTCGGCGATGATCAGCGTGCGCTCGAACTGGCCGGTGTTTTTCTCGTTGATGCGGAAATAGGTCGAGAGTTCCATCGGGCAGCGCACGCCCTT
>JAIYDY010000062.1 GCA_027487245.1 Hyphomicrobiales bacterium | reverse complement strand
CTCGCCAGTTGCCATGATCGACGATCAGTCACAGCGCCGCTTCACCTACGTGCTCGACGAGGCGACGTCGATTCTTGCCGTGGATGACGACGCCATCCAGCGCGAGTTCTGTTCGGTCTATCTGTCTTCACCGTCCACCGAGATCACCACGGCCCCCTCCGCCGAAGCAGGGCTTGCCCTGCTGGACGGGCAGAGCTTCGACATGGCGCTGGTCGATGTCGACATGCCGGGCATGAATGGCATCGAGATGGTGCGGCACCTGCGCGCCGACCCGCGCTTCGATGACATGCCGATCATGGTCATCACCGGCCGCGAGGACATGGTCTCCATCGACCAGGCCTATGAGGCTGGCGCCACGGCCTTCATGTCGAAGCCCGTCAACTGGCGGCTGCTGAGCCACCAGATCAAGTTCCTGATGCGGGCCCACGCGGCGTTGCGGCACAAGGCGCGCGGCGATGGCTGAGCGTCGGGCAACACTGTCCCTGGCTGGCTTTTGCCGGCTCGCCGCGAAGGCGCGCTCCGATGAGCAGGGCGGCGTCGCCATTCTGTTCGCCTTTCTCTTGCCGGTCGCGCTCGGGTTTGCCGGTATTTCCGCCGACTATGCCAGCCTCAGTGCCTACCGTACCAAGCTGCAGGCGGTGGCCGATGCCTCGGCGCTGGCGGCCGCCCGCGAATTCCGGCTCGGCAACGCCAACATCACCACGCTCAACCAGGCGGCAGCGGCCCATGCCGGCGGCTCGCTGGCCGCGCAGGAGATCACGGCTGCGATCACGCCAAGCGTCGATCTCAAGGGTCGCTCCATCAAGGTGACCCTGTCATCGGACGTGCCGACCTTCCTGATGAAGTTTGCCGGTTCCGGCGCGACGCGTGTCGAAGCCTTCGCCACAGCCCGCATGGTTGGGGGCGCGCCGATCTGCGTCATTGGCCTTGATCAAGGCGGCCTGTTTGCGGTCGGCCTCGACAAGGATGCCAAGCTCGAAGCACCAGGCTGCGCCATCTATTCAAACTCCAAGCACCCCTTGGGCCTGTTCGCGCGCGACCGCGCCGTCATGCGGGCTGCCTTCATTTGTTCGGCAGGCGGCAGGGACATCAACGGACGCGGCCTCTACTTCCCGACGCCGCAGCAGGATTGCCCTGTGATCCCCGATCCGTTGGCTTCGCGGACGCTGCCACAGGCCGGTGCTTGCACGTTCACCAACCTTGTCGTCAAGGCGGGTGCCCGCACGCTGTCGCCTGGCACCTACTGCGGCGGGATCCGGATCGAAGGCTCTGCCAACGTGACCCTGCAACCGGGCATCTACGTCATCAAGGATGGACCATTCGAGGTCACAGGCGGCGGCACGGTCAACGGCGTCAATGTTGGTCTGTTCTTCTCTGGCCGGAAGGCTGTCCTCGAACTCATGGCTGCATCGAACGTGTCGTTGACGGCGCCGAAGGCAGGGCTGATGGCAGGTATCCTGTTTGCAGAAGACCGGACGTCGCCGACGTGGCAGTTCCACAGGATTCTCAGCAACAATGCCCGCACTTTGCTGGGCACAATCTATCTCTCAAGAGGCGGCCTGATTGTCGGCGCGAACGCTCCGATTGCAGACAAGTCGGCCTACACCATCGTTGTGGCGCGCCAGTTCATCCTGACCGAGGGCCCGACCATGGTGTTGAACACCAACTATGCTGCCACCGACATTCCGGTCCCGGAAGGTGTGGGCCCACTGTCCAACAAGGCCATGCTGTCCCAATAGGACAGGGGGGTCTGCGAGCAGGCAGGATCTTCCCGTGCCCGGCCGTTCCGTTCAGGGATGCAAGGGCAACGCAGAAGGCGCCAGATCGGGATCAGGCCGAACCATCGCCTCGACCTGGTCCGTGACAGAACGATGCAAGACGCCGCTCACGCCGCGTTGCCGCGACAGCGAAACAATCACCAGTGACGGGTGAAGGCCGCGGGCCCGGCTCAGCCGGTCTTGCGGAAGCTGGAGGCGGCGGCGTGCGTCAGCAACTGCGCCTTGTCCTGCTCGCGCAGCATCCGGCTGATGCCATCGACGCTTGCTGCCATCGAGAACAGGTAGCCCTGCATGTAGTGGCAGCCCGCCGCGCGCAGGAAGCGATGCTGTTCGGCCGTCTCGACGCCCTCGGCCGTGACCTTGAGCCCGATGGCACGGGCCAGCGCCACGATGGCCTGGATCACGGCGGCCGATTGCAGCGAATCGACGTTGTCGACGAAGCACTTGTCGATCTTGACCTTGTCGACCGGGATTTTCAGCAGGTAGGTCAGGCTCGAATAGCCGGTGCCGAAATCGTCGAGGGCAATCTTGATGCCCTCGCTGCGCAAGGCGGTGAGGTTGGTTGTGGCGGCGGCGAAATCATCAATGAAGGCGCCTTCCACGATCTCGAGTTCGACCCGTGAGGGCGCAATGCCAACCTCGGCCACGAGGGCCAGAACCCGCGCAGCGAAATCCGGGCTGTGAAACTGAGTCGCCGAGACATTGATGCTGACGGGCAGCGACGGCCAGTTCAGGGCATCGCGGCAGGCCCGCTCCAGAACCCACCAGTCGAGTTCCTCAAGCAACTCCGGCGTGTTGAAATGGCTCAGCACCTCAGAAGCGCCGATCCGTCCACGGACGGGGTGGTCCTGGCGCAGCAGGGCTT
>JAIYDY010000094.1 GCA_027487245.1 Hyphomicrobiales bacterium | reverse complement strand
AGTTCATAGACGGCAGCCGGCGCATTGCGCACGAGATACTCGATGGCATCCTGGTCACCGAGCCAGTCCGAGCCCTTGACCGTGTCATACATGTGGAAGCGCCAGTCATCCTCGCCCATGTTGCCGAGCGCCGCCGAGATGCCGCCTTGCGCCGCGACGGTGTGCGAGCGAGTCGGGAACACCTTGGAGATGCAGGCGGTCTTGAGCCCGGCCTGGGCACAGCCCACGGTGGCGCGAAGACCGGCGCCGCCGGCCCCGACCACAACCACGTCGAAGGTGTGGTCGGTGATGTCGTAGCCGTGGGTCTTGCCCTGCGGGGCGGCTGGCTTGTCGGTTGTGGCCATGATCTCAGCCTCCAAAGGCGATCTTCAGGATTGCAAAGACGGACGCGGCCCCCACCACAACCGTGAAGAATGTATTGGCCATCACGGCCAGGACCTTCGCGCCTTCCCCGTGCACGTAGTCCTCGATGATGGTCTGCATGCCGAGACGCATGTGGATGAGCCCCGAGATCAAGAACAAGAGCATCATAAGCGCCACGACGGGATGTGACAGAGTGGCCATCGCGGCCGCATACGGCTTTCCGACCAGCGAGATCACGATCACCACGAAGGCGGCGGCCAGCAGCACATTGGCCACGGCCGTGACGCGCTGAAGCCAGAAATGCTGCGTGCCCGACCGGGCTGAGCCCAGCCCGCGGACATGGCCCAGCGGCGTGCGCATCGACGAATGGGATGACATCGGCAGGATCCTTCAGCGCACGGCGTAGGCGACGATCCAGATCAGGATCGTCAGCGGCACGGACACGAACAGCGTCATCCGTGCCATGTTCATGCGGGTTTCAGCCTCGTAGCCATGGCCGAGATCCCAGACGAAGTGGCGCAGGCCCCCGACCATGTGGTGCATCAGGGCGAACGTGTAGCCGAACAGCACCAGTCGCCCGATCCACGATCCGGCCAGCCACTGGGCGGTCTCGAAGGAGGCCGCGCCAGATGCGGCAGCAACCAGCCAGAGCGCCAGCAGAAGCGTTCCGGCATAAAGGGCGGCACCCGTGGCGCGGTGGAAGATCGACATCGCCATGGTCCAGGACCAGCGATAGATTTGCAGATGCGGCGACAGTGGCCGACTTTGATCCGCCATGCTTGGACCCCCGGGCTGATCCTTGGGCTGGACCAGTTCAAATTTGAAATTTCAGAGGCTCGTCATAGCGAAAGGAACCTCGCGCTGCAATGCGACATGAGTACGAGGTGTTACAGATATCGAACTTTGTCATTTCCTGCACCAAGGCGCTGGCGTCCGCTCCTGCCCATCGCGCCTCGGGGCATGTCTCGCCGGAAAGGTCCGCTTGTCTCAGCCGGGCCTTGAAGCAGACACGATGTAGTTGACCGCCGTGTCGCTCGACAGGCGCCAGCCGCCGCGCAGCGGATCGGGCACCATGCCGCGCGTTTCGATCACGGACAGGCCGGCCCGTTCGAGCCCGTCGCGCAGCTCCTCCGGCCTGACGAATTTCTCCCATGAATGCGTGCCCTTCGGCAGCCAGCGCAGGATGTATTCGGCACCGATGATGGCCGCCGCATAGGCGCGCAGCGAACGGTTCAGGGTCGAGACGATCACCAGTCCGCCCGGTTTGACCGCCGCAGACAGCGCCTCGAGGAAGGCCGGCACATCGGCCACATGCTCGACCACTTCCAGCGCCGTCACCATGTCGAAGCGCTCGCCATCGGCCACCAGTGCCTCGATCGTGGTCGGAAGGTAGCGGATGTCGAGTTCCATCTGCCGGGCATGGGCCCTGGCGATGCCGATGTTGCGCTCGGCCGGATCAAGCCCGGTGACAGCCGCGCCCATGCGCGCCAGCGGCTCGGACAGAAGCCCCCCGCCGCACCCCACATCGGCCACAGTGAAACCTTTCAGCAGCGCGACGCCCGAGGCGGCGAGGCCGAAATGCGTGATCACCTGCTCGCGGATGAAGCCGAGGCGAACCGGATTCATGCCATGCAGCGGCTTCATCGGGCCGTTCGCGTCCCACCATGTCTCGGCCAGCGCGTCGAAGCGCGCGATCTCGCCATCGTCGACCGTGGTCGCGCCCGTGTTGGCCGCGGGTTCTGGCCGCCGCCTTGCCTGTGCTGTTGTCATCGCGGTTTTCCCGGGGCGCATGTCATTCGTCTTTCGCCGACTTTGCGCCGGCTGGCGAGCCATGTATACGCCCCCCTATACGGCCCCTGTGTGGTGCACGGCGAGCGACATAGCAGCGCGGCCTGGCACCGCTCCGAACGGCATCTGCAAACTGGAACGGAACAGAGACCCGCATGTCGCGTCTTGTGATGAAATTCGGCGGCACTTCCGTCGCCACGGTCGAGCGCATCAAGAATGTCGCCCGCCATGTCAAGCGCGAGGTCGAGGCCGGGCATGATGTCGCGGTGGTCGTCTCGGCCATGTCCGGCAAGACCAACGAACTGGTCGGCTGGTGCAAGGAAGCAGCACCGCTTTATGATCAGGCCGAGTATGACGTGGTCGTCGCTGCCGGCGAGCAGGTCACGTCAGGGCTGCTGGCCATCGTGCTCAACGACATGGGCCTGCCCGCCCGCTCCTGGCAGGGCTGGCAGGTGCCGCTCTTCGGCTCGGATGCACACGGGTCCTCGCGCATCATCGATGTGGACGGGGCAGGCATCCTCGCCGGCTTCGCCGCCGACCGCTCGGTTGCGGTCGTCTCCGGCTTCCAGGGCATCCACAAGGAGAGCGGACGCATCGTCACGCTCGGCCGCGGCGGCTCGGATACCTCCGCCGTGGCGCTGGCCGCGGCGCTCAAGGCCGATCGTTGCGACATCTACACCGACGTTGATGGCGTTTACACGACCGACCCGCGCATCGTCAGCAAGGCAACGCGGCTCGACCGGGTCTCGTTCGAGGAAATGCTCGAAATGGCCTCGCTCGGCTCCAAGGTGCTGCAGGTGCGCTCGGTCGAGATCGCGATGGTGCACCGCGTGCCGACCTATGTGCGGTCATCCTTCGATGACCCCGAGAACCCCCGGCAGGGGACCCTGATTTGTGACGAGGAGGATATCGTGGAACAGCAGATCGTCACCGGCATTGCCTACTCCAAGGACGAAGCCCAGATCACGCTCAGGCGCGTGGCCGACAAGCCCGGCGTGGCCGCCTCGATCTTCGGGCCGCTCGCCGAAGCCAACATCAATGTCGACATGATCATCCAGGTCGTCTCCGACGATCAGGCCACCACCGACATCACCTTCACCGTGCCGACCGCCGATTTCGACCGCGCCCGCACCATCCTCGAAGGCCAGCGCGGCAGCATCCAGTATCAGTCGCTGCAAGGCGCGACCGATGTGGTCAAGGTCTCCGCCATCGGCATCGGCATGCGCAGCCACGCTGGCGTGGCCGCCCGTGCCTTCCGCGCCCTCGCCGACAAGGGCATCAACATCCGCGCCATCACCACATCCGAGATCAAGTTCTCGGTTCTGATCGATGCGGCCTATACCGAGTTGGCGGTGCGCACGCTGCACACCCTTTACGGACTGGACAATGCCGCATGAC
The DNA here is from genome assembly GCA_027487245.1 of Hyphomicrobiales bacterium. Lineage (GTDB taxonomy): Bacteria > Pseudomonadota > Alphaproteobacteria > Rhizobiales > Beijerinckiaceae > Allobosea. The sequence continues at coordinate 1,210 of JAIYDY010000094.1, read as the reverse complement.
CAGCAAGCCTGAGTGGGCCCCGCGCACACTCGCCGCGCAGGCGCTCGGCAAGATCGATCCGGTGACACGCGGCGTGGTGCCGCCGATCCATGTCGCCACGACCTTCATCCGCGACAAGGACAACGGCTACTCAACCGGCTTCGTCTATGGCCGGCCCGACAACGAGACGATCCGCGAGGCTGAAGCCGTGCTGGCCATGCTGGAACAGGCCGGCGCTGGCGCCCTGCTCTTTGGCTCGGGCATGGCAGCGGCCACCGCCGTGTTCCAGGCGCTCGATCCGGGTGACCACATCGTCGCGCCCCGCGTGATGTACTGGGCACTGCGCAGCTGGCTGATGACGGAGGCGAAGCGCTGGGGCCTTCTGGTCACGTTCTGCGAGACCGACGACCTTGAGCAACTGAAGGCCGCCATCCAGCCCGGCAAGACCAAGCTGGTCTGGCTGGAGACGCCCTCCAATCCGCTCTGGACCATCACCGACATCGCGGCGGCGGCGGACATCGCCCGCAAGGCCGGCGCGAAGCTGGCGGTCGATTCCACCTGCGCCTCGCCGGTCCATACCCAGCCGCTGCTGCTCGGCGCCGACGTTGTGATGCACGCCGCCACCAAGATCCTGAACGGCCACTCCGATGTGGTTGCCGGCGCACTGGCGGCGCGCGAGGATGACGCGTTCTGGCAGCGCATCAAGACCATCCGCAAGATGCAGGGCGGAATCCTCGGCCCCTTCGAGGCCTACCTGCTGATGCGCGGCATGCGCACCCTGCACGTCAGGGCAGAGCGCCAGGCCCGCACGGCGATGGCCCTTGCCACGCGCCTGTCCGCCCATCCGCATATCGCCCGCGTGCTCTATCCCGGCCTGCCGCAGCACCCCGGCCATGATGTGGCAGCCCGCCAGATGCAGGGCGGCTTCGGCTACATGATGAGCGTGCAGGTGAACGGCGGCGAGACAGCCGCCATTGCCACCGCTGCGAAGGTCAGGCTGTTCAAGCGCGCCACCTCGCTCGGCGGGGTTGAGAGCCTCATCGAGCACCGTGCCTCGATCGAAGGTCCCGGCTCGCCCTGCCCGCCCGACCTGCTGCGCCTGTCCTGCGGTATCGAGGACGAGGACGACATGTTCGCCGATCTCGATGAATGCCTGAAGGCGGCTCACCGATAAGGCCGGTTGCCGCGTCAGTCATCTGGCTGCAAATACCAGTTTTTCGCGTGAAATTGT
>JAIYDY010000126.1 GCA_027487245.1 Hyphomicrobiales bacterium | reverse complement strand
TCGCCGCCCAGCCGCGCCACGATATCCTGGTTGCCGATCAGGGAGCCCAGCCGGCGCGAGGCACTGCGCAGCAGCGTGTCACCGGCGCCGTGTCCGAGCGTGTCGTTGACCTCCTTGAAGCGGTCCAGATCGATGCAGAGCACCGCCACAGGCGCCGAAAGCCGTCCGCGCCGCAGCCGTTTGCGCAGGGTTTCAAGAAAGAATGTCCGATTGGGGATTTCGGTCAGGGCATCGTGCCGCGCCATGTGCATGATCTTGCGATCAGCCTCGATGCGGTCGGAGGCATCGATCACTGTACCCTCATAGCAGATCGGGTTGCCCTGGCTATCACGCACGACCCAGGCCGATTCCGAGATCCAGATCTTTTCGCGTGTCTTGTGCCGGTAGATCTCCGAGACGAAGTCGGTGATCTTGCCATCGCGCTCAAGAGCATCGCGAAACTCGTCGCGGCGTGCGGGATCGACATACCATTCCAGGGCGATGTCCTGCACCGCAGCCAGCATCTCGGCCTCGGTCTCATATCCGTTGAGTCGCACAAGGCTGGGGTTGGCCCGCAGTTGGCGGCCATCGAGACTGGAGCGATAGATGCCGACGACGGAGTTTTCGAACAGTCCGCGATACTCCTGCTCGGCAGCAGCGAGCGCTCGTGTGCGCTGCTCGCGCTCCGTCACGTCGCTATAGGTGCGAATGGTGCCACCACCGCTGAGGCGGCGGGTCCGCACTTCCAGAAACACGCCATTCGGCCGCTGTCGGACAAAGACACCCGGCGTGTGCTCGTGGGCGCGCTCCAGAACATCCCGACGGAAGGCATCATCCATGGGCGCAAACTCGCCTCTGGCGTGCTGGAACAGCATCAGGGCCTCGAAGGACGGCATGCCGCGCAGGATGTCGCCCGGAATGTCCAGCAATTCGATGCAGCGCTCGTTGACCACCGGCACCTTGTTGCGCCGGTCGATCATCATGATGCCCTGATCGAGGTTCTCGATCGCATCTTCAAACCGGCGCTTCAGGTCGTTGAGTTCCTCTGTGCGCTCGATGACCTGTTGCTCAAGGCTGGCGTTGAGCTCTTCCAGTTCCTCGGCCATCAGCAGGATCGAGCGGTTGCTCCGGGACTGATCACGATCGACTTCCGCATAGGCCGCGCTGACAAGATCGATCAGCTGATCGATGTCGATCCCGCCATCGTCCCTCCGGGCCCGTTCGATCTGTTTTGCGATCAGCCTGTGCATCTTCGGGCTCAGGCTGCGCGTTCGCGGATCGTCGTTACGGTCATGGTCTGGTTGTGCAGCTGCGGCACACCGGACACCGCGTGGGGAGCGATCTCGCCATAAGAATAGAAGCCCAGAAGACCTGTGCCGCTCGCCAGTCCCTGCACGGCAGCATCGACCTCGTCGGCAATGCGCTGGCCAAGCAGCAGGCGCCGACCGATGCAGCTGACAAGGATGGCCAGGCAGTCACCATTGTCTGCGTCTGCGTGCGCGGCCGAGGCCTGCCGGGCAGCCTGCATCGATGCCTCCGACAGCTGATCGAACTGGCCGCGCATCAACTGCGCCGACCATCCCTGCGGCACATCGCCGGCAAAGGTCATCGTCCGGGCTTGCCGGTCGACAGCCAGCACCGTGCGCACCACGTCCCGGTCCGTGGCATCCGGATCTCGGATGGAAAGAGGAAACAGCAGGGCGCTGCCGGGCAGGAGCGCGGCCTCTTCCGGGCCGAGATAGCGCTCGTAAAGATCGAGCGCAGGCTGGCCATCGAGTTCGAACAGGACGTTGTCGATGGATCGGGTGATCCTCCGGCGTGGGCCGAAGACATTCCAGCCCCCGGCGCTGCCATGGCCGAAGCGGATGTCCTCGCCATAGAAACCGACGGCCACGATCACGCCCTTGGCGGGGATCGCGTCAGCCGCCACCCATGTCTCGCCGAACCGGGCGCCGTCGCCAGCAAGCCCCCCGCTGACCGCCACCCCGCGCCCGACTGCCGAAGACAGGCCTGCCGCCAGCCGCGAGCCGTTCACCATCAGGCCATCGGACAGCACGAACACGCCGGCAAGATCCGGGCTTGCCAGCTCAAGACCAAGCTTGGCTCCACAAACGAATGAATCGCTGCATGCGATCACATTGCCCGACGCCACCTTGATCCGCGTCGAGGCAAACGAGATCGCCACGGCCTTCACGCCGGCATCTGTGACATCATCGCGACCGATCTGGCCACCTGTGCTGCAACCGACGATGCGGGCACCCGGAAAGCGCGCCACCAGATCGGCGTGGACCGGATTGGCCGCCAGGGTCTCGCGCGCGGCGAAGTAGAGCACCAGTTGCGACATCGGCGGCCGGGCATCGGCTGGCTGGTCCGGGGGCGAGTTCCAGCCTCGTGCGGCATCCCAGTTCAGGTAAGTGCACTTCATCTCGTCCGGTCCGGGTTTGATCAAACGGAGATCGAGATTAATCAGACAATGATTGACAATTCTCTGCGAACGAGAGGTGCTTCAAGCGCAGGATCGGTTGCGTCGCGCCTCAAGTGCGGATCGAAGCGGCCCGCTTGCATAGGGGGAACGGGCGCAACGTCCTGCATTCCAGCCAGGCACATCATGCGCAAATCGGGCTTGAGCCGGATGCAGCGCCAGTGCCAAATGGAAGGATGAACATCACCTCCTTTCCGCGTGACATCCTGCGCCAGTTCGGCTCCCCTGCCGTGGTGATCGATCTTGATGTCGTCGAGCGCAACATCGCCCGCGTCCAGGCGGCCTGCGATGCGGCCGGCGTCGCCAACCGGCCTCATATCAAGACGCACAAGAGCCCGATCATTGCGGCCATGCAGCGCGCTGCCGGCGCGCGGGGCATCACCTGCCAGAAGCTCGGCGAGGCGGAGGTGATGGCCGATGGCGGCCTCGATGACATCCTGATCAGCTACAACATCCTTGGCGAGGACAAGGTGGCGCGCCTCGGTGCCTTGCTGGGCCGTGTCCAGGTTACTGTCGCAGCTGACAATCCGGTGACCGTCGCGGGGCTGCCCGAGGCCGGGCGCATTGCAGGCCGCAAGCTGCCGGTCGTGGTCGAGTGCGATACGGGCCGTCGGCGCGCGGGGGTCGAGACACCGGGCGAAGCCATCGCACTCGCCCGCCTGATCGCTGCGTCACCGCATCTCAGCTTTGCCGGCCTCTTGATGTATCCGCCGGAAGACCGCTGGGCCGAGACGCAGCGCTTTGTCGACGAGGTCCGCGCCGTGCTGGCAGCAGAGGGCCAGTCCCTCGATATTGTCTCGACCGGCGGCACCCCCAACCTTGCCAATCTGGGGCAGCTCAAGGGTGCCACCGAACACCGTGCCGGCACCTACATCTTCAATGACCGGATGATGATGGCCTGCGGCCAGGCTTCGCTCGCCGATTGCGCGCTCACGGTCCACGCCACCGTGGTCAGCCGCGCTGCGCCCGAACGCGGCATCCTCGATGCTGGCTCGAAGACGTTGACGGCCGATCCTGGCGGCGGGCTCGACGGCTTCGGCTACATCATCGAGCATCCCGAGGCGCGCATCCACAAGTTTGCCGAGGAGCACGGCTTTCTGGACCTGTCCGCCTGCAATGCGCGGCCCGGTGTCGGCGACGTGGTCAGGATCATCCCCAACCATGTCTGCGTGGTCTGCAACATGGTGGACCGTTACGTGGCCGTGCGCGGCGAGACCATCATCGGGGAAATCCCCGTGGCGGCACGTGGGCGCCTGAGCTGAGCGCCACATGTTCCCGAGCTGATCCTGCGTGTCTGGAGTTCACCCTTCGACAGGTTCAGGATGAGGATTTCTGGTTTCGACCTCCACCGGCCTCATCCCGAGCTTGTCGAAGGATGAACCGTTGGAGGAAGAGTTCCAGTAGGCTCAATTCTCGCGCTTGATGGCGCTTTCGTGCCACTTGCGCAGGAAGATGTGGCTGATCCAGCTGGTCAGCAGGAAGATGGCGATACCGGTCACCGAGATCATGATCAGGGCCGCGAACATGCGCGGAATGCGCAACTGGTAGCCTGATTCCAGGATGCGGTAGGCCAGCCCCGAGGCATTGCCGCCGGACCCTGCGACGAACTCGGCGACGACAGCGCCGATCAGCGCAAGGCCGCCGGAAATCTTCAGCCCGCCCAGGAAATAGGGCAGGGCCGCCGGCAAGCGCAGATAGCGCAGGGCCTGCCAGCGGTTGGCCTTGTAGAGCTGGAACAGGTTGATCAGGTTGTGATCGGCCGAGTTGAGACCCATGATCGTGTTGGACAGGATCGGGAAGAAGGCCACGATCCAGGCGCAGATCAGCAAGCTGAGGTTGATGTCGCCAACCCAGATGATGATCAGCGGCGCGATCGACACAACCGGCGTCACCTGAAGGATGACGGCGTAGGGAAACAGGCTCATTTCCAGCCATTTCGACTGGGTGAAGACGATGGCGAGCGCGACGCCCACGGTCACGGCCGCGATCAGCGCCGCAAAGGTGATGCGCAGCGTGATCCAGAGCGAGCCGGACAAGGTGCCCCAGTCGGCGACCAGCGTTTTCGCGATCAGCCACGGGCCGGGCAGCACATAGTGCGGAATGTTGCGGGCATGGACGATCCACTCCCAGAAGCCGAGCGCGAAGATGCCGATGACGATCGGCGCGAGGATGCCGGGCCAGGTGCTCCTGGCAATGCCGAGAATGCGGCGTTCTTCGGTGAAGATCGGCCGGGCTTCCGCATCGGTGCCATCATGGGGCACGTGCACAGGGGCAGTGATGTCGCTCATCCGGCGATCGCCTTCTTCAGGTTCTGGGAGGCCACGCGGCACAGGTCTGCATATTGCGCCGAAGTCCGGAACATGTCGTCGCGCGGATGCGGGGCGTCCACCGTCAGGTCGGCCATCACCCGGCCCGGACGGGCTGCCATCACCACAATGCGCTGCGACAGGTAGACCGACTCGAACACCGAGTGCGTCACGAACACGGCGGTGAAGCGCTGCTCCCACCACAGCTTGAGAAGATCGTCGTTGAGCTTGTGCCGGGTGATCTCGTCCAGCGCGGCGAAGGGCTCGTCCATCAGCAGGATGGATGGCTTGGTCACAAGCGCCCGCGCGATCGACACGCGCATCTTCATGCCGCCGGAGAGTTCGCGCGGGTAGGATGTCTCGAAGCCCTTGAGGCCGACGAGGCTCAGCATGGTCGCGGCCTGGGCCTCGGCGTCGCGCTTGTTGACGCCTTTCAGCGTCAGCGGCAGCATCACGTTCTTGAGGGCCGTAGCCCATGGCATCAGGGTCGGCTCCTGGAACACGAAGCCCAGGTCCGGGCTGGCATGGCCCTCGGCGTCATGGGGCGAGGTTGGCCACTCGATCGTGCCGCGCGAGGGCTCGCCAAGGCCGGAGATCATGCGCAGCAGGGTGGATTTCCCGCAGCCGGACGGGCCCAGCAGGCTGACGAATTCGCCGCGAGCCAGATCAAGATTGACGTCACGAACCGCGATGGTCCCGTTAGCGAACTGCTTGGAGACATCGCGGATCGAGACGAGGGGGCGAGGCTTTGGAGCCTCGCCCGTGCTCTTAGAAAGGGCAACAGCTGCGCTCACGCGCCGATGCCCTTGTTGATGAACTCGAGGCTGTAGGCCTTCTTGATGTCGAGGCCGGTCGGGAACACGCCCGTGGCGGCCATCGTGTCGTAGAAGGACTTCCAGCGCGCATCGGTCATGGCGCCGACGCCGAGGCTCAGCGCGTCGCCGGAGCGCACGATGCCGCGCTCGTTCATGACCTTGATCGCGTAGGCGATCTTGTCGTCGGTCATGTCCGGATTGTCCTTCTTGATCAGCGCGTTGGCGGCCTCGATGGCCGCTCCGCCCTTCATGTACTCCGCCCAGCCTTCAAGGCTGGCGGTAACGAAGCGCTGGACCAGATCCTTCTTCTCCGCGACCATCTTGTTCGAGATGTTGATGGTCGTGTTGTAGTTCTCGAAGCCGGCATCGGCGATGAGGTGGACCACCGGGTTGACGCCGCCCTGCTGGATGGCGAACGGCTCGGAGGACAGGAAGCCCTGCTGCGAGATCTGCTTGTCGGCCAGAAAGGGCGCCATGTTGAAGGTGTATGGCCGGGCCTGCTCGTCGGTGAAGCCGAACTTGGACTTGAGGAAGGGCCAGAAGCTGGTGCGGCCGGCAGCACCGATGAGGATCGGCTTGCCCTTCAGCGCAGCCAGGTTGTCATGGCCGACACCCGGATGCGAGATGAGCACCTGCGGATCCTTCTGGAAGATAGAGCCGATGCACAGGAAGGGAATGTTCTCCTTCACGTAGTTGATG
>JAIYDY010000034.1 GCA_027487245.1 Hyphomicrobiales bacterium | reverse complement strand
GACACCAACCCGTCGGATCACCACCACTTCTTCATCGAAGGGGAGGACCGGATGATCGACGTGCCATCCGACGCGATCCGCGTGGCCGAGTTGCCGGCGCTGCCCGAGGGTATGGAGGTCTCGCGCGTCGAGGTCATCGTGCGTCTCAAGCCCAAGTCGGTCTGAGCTGAAGCCGATTCGGCGTTGTATCGGCTGAGGACGACCGCTTGATGGGGCAGGCACAGGGCTGCCTCCTCACGCCGTAGGCATTACCGCATTGACCATGATCGGAGCGCCGCGGCCGGTCAGTTGACCCGTTCGTTGGGGTAGACGCCCCAGAGCCTGTCCTGCCGAATGAACCCTTCGTGCTCGGCGACCGTGACACGGCACCAGCTTCCGGCGCAGGATTTGACGTTGGCCAGCACATTGGGTGCGAGCCGCGCCACCAGCGCCGCGCGCTCATCGGCACGTTCCATCAGGGCGATGGTTTCCTCACGGTTCTTCGACCAGGGTACCACAAGCGCCGTGCGCCGGCCGGACAGCAGGCTGTGCAGCACCCAGCCCTCCGCACCCTCCGCATCACGGATGCGGCGCCAGGTCTCGAATTCGGCCGTGATCTCGACCGGAAGGCCCGCGCGCTGGAACACCCAACTCGTGCGGTTCTCCTTGGAAGGGCCTTCGCGCAGGTTCACCCGGTCGTTCTTCAGGCTGACATAACGCGGCACGGGCAGTCCGGTCACGCTGCCGGCTGTCTCGCCTGCCGCCTGCGCCGATGCAGCCGTCGTCACCAGCCATGCCGGACTGGACATCATGGCCGCAAGCGCCAGCGCCAGTGCCATCACAAACCGGTCCAACCGCATCGTCATCCTCGTCCCGTTCGCTTCGAGGTGTGCTGCCGGAACCCGGAAGGCTCCCCCGGCGCCACACTCTGGACATCGTCACAGGAATGGGCATAACCCAGCCTGACGAGCCGCACTCTCACCGAAACGGCGTTAACGGCAGGTTGAGGCGAGGTGAAGGCGGGACGGATTTGTCACCTGTGGAGCACGCGATGCCGCACAAGAAAAAGCCGCTGGTGGTCGTGACACGCAAGTTGCCCGAAGCGGTCGAGACGCGCATGCGCGAACTGTTCGACGCCCGCCTCAATCTCGATGACAAGCCGATGAGCCACGAGGCTCTGATCGAGGCCGTGCAGACGGCCGATGTGCTGGTTCCGACCGTGACGGACGAGATCAATGCCGAGATCATTGCCGCCGCAGGGAACCAACTCAAGCTGATCGCCAATTTCGGCAATGGCTTTGACAACATCGACGTCACCGCCGCAGCCGCCCGCGGCATCGACGTGACCAACACGCCCGGCGTGCTGACGGACGACACCGCCGACATGACCATGGCGCTGATCATGGCCGTGGCCCGCCGCATCCCGGAGGGTGCGCGCCTCGTGCCGGACGACAAGTGGCAGGGCTGGTCACCGACCTGGATGCTCGGCACGCGCATCACCGGCAAGCGCCTTGGCATCATCGGCATGGGCCGCATCGGCCAGGCCGTGGCACGCCGGGCCAAGGCCTTCGGCCTGTCGATTCATTATCACAACCGCCGCCGCGTCTCCCCGGAGACCGAAGAGCAACTGGAAGCCACCTACTGGGATTCGCTCGACCAGATGCTGGCGCGCATGGACATTGTCACCGTGCATTGCCCCCATACGCCCGGCACCTATCACCTGCTCTCGGCGAGGCGGCTGAAAATGATGAAGCCCGACGCCTTCCTGATCAACACCGCCCGCGGTGAGATCGTCGACGAGGTCGCACTCACAAAGATGCTTGATGCCGGCGAACTGGCAGGGGCCGGCCTCGATGTGTTCGAGCACGAGCCTGCGGTCAATCCGCGCCTGCTGAAGCTCGCCCGCGCGCACCGCGTCGTGCTGCTGCCGCACATGGGCTCAGCCACCCATGAAGGCCGCAACGAGATGGGCGAGAAGGTGATCGTCAACATCCGCGCCATGATGGACGGCCACCGGCCGCCGAACCGGGTTCTGCCCAGCATGCTCTGACCTGGCCTGGTCGTCCGTCTGCCGTGACGGTCGTTCAGGACGGGCGGGCTGATTCGAACTGGCCGGACTTGCGGAACCGCCACAGGTAGCTCGGCACGATGCCTTCGATGCTCGATGGTGTGATGCCGAGGCCGGCCAGCGTCCGCCCCTCGGCGATGGCTGCCTGCGAGACGATATTGTCCGATTGCAGCAGCACCACCTGGTCACGCGTCATCTTGATGGCATCGGGCATGAGCCCGAAGGTCAGCTTGTCGACGAATTCGAGGACGCCCGCCTGAAGCGAGGCGAGCGCGAAGGGGAGGGTAGCAAGCACGCGCTTGCGGCCGGTGACCTCGCAGACATAGGCCAGCAATTGCCGGAAGGTCTTCACCTCGGGCCCGCCAAGTTCATAGATCTTGCCACCAGCGACAGCGCCATCGACGGCGCGCGCAATGGCCTCGGCCACATCGCCGACAAACACCGGCTGGAACCGCGTCTCGCCGCCGCCCACCAGCGGCAGCACCGGCAGCATCCGCGCCAGCGCCGCGAAACGGTTGAAGAAGCCATCTTCCGGCCCGAAGATGATGGAGGCCCGCATGATCACGGCATCCGGCACATGGCCGAAAACGGCAGCCTCTCCATCGGCCTTGCTGCGTGCATAAAGCGATGCCGAAGCCGCATCCGCGCCGATGGCCGACATGTGCACGAGACGCGCCCCGCCTGACCGGGCCACGGCCTCGGCCACGGCCTTCGCTCCCGCTGCCTGCACCGAACCAAACGTCTGGCGGCCCTGCTCCTCAAGGATGCCGACCAGATTGATCACGGCATCCGAGCCCGCGACCGCCGCCATTACCGAGTCGGGATAGCGCAGGTTGGCCTGGACGGCATGGATCTGGCCAACCACGCCAAGGGGCTGCAAATGTCCCGCAAGATCGGGCCGGCGCACGGCCACGCGCACCCTGTAGCCGCGCTTGGCCAGGGCCCGCACCACATGACGGCCGACAAAACCCGAGCCGCCAAACACCGTCACAAGCTTTCCGTTCACGCCCGCCATCCTTGCGTTGCAGCCCGGAATCGGGCGTCAGTCGCATGCTCTAGTGTATATGCGTCACCCTGTGAAGCACGCCATCGGTCGCAAGTGGCCTGTGCAGGCACTGCCTGCGCGGCCATGGCGGTGCGTCGCCGCTTGTTTCCGTTGACAGCATCGCCCGCGCCCAATAAACGCGTCGTCACTGCCCAGGTGGCGGAATTGGTAGACGCGCTGGTTTCAGGTACCAGTAGTGCAAGCTGTGAAGGTTCGAGTCCTTTCCTGGGCACCAATTCAAGATGCGACATTGTCCGCATCCGTCCGAAAAGCCCCGCGAAAGCGGGGTTTTTTGTTGGGTTTTGCATATTTCGCGTCTGGTGGCGTCCAGCCCCGACCAAGGGCGTCCAGACAAGCTGATGGCATTTTTGATGGCATTTTGGTGAAATGCGATCAGATTGATCAGCCCCCACCGAGTGGGCCGGATTGAGAACCGAAAAGGGTCAAACCTGCACGCTTGTTGACATCAAGGGGAGATCGTCGAGGAGGGGCCACCCGAGCAACTCTTCATTCGACCACGTTTCGACAGGAAGCGGCTTTTCCTTGGGCAGGTCCTGTGGCAGGCAGTTGCGGTGCTTTTCGACAGGATGATCGGCAATGACCCTTGACCTGACCGCCGTGCGCTCACGGTTCCCTGCGCTCGCCGATGGCTTTGCCTATTTCGACAATGCGGGCGGGTCGCTGGTATTGCGCGACGTGGCGGAGCGCATCTCCGAATACCTGCTGACCACCAGTGTGCAGACCGGTGCATCCTATGTTCACTCGGTGCGCGCCTCCGAACGTCTGGCCGCGTCCCGCGCCAGCATTGCACGGTTCGTCAACGCGGCACGCCCGGAGGAAATCGTCCTGGGTCCGACAACGTCGATGATGATGCGCCTTCTGGCGACGTCGATGGCGGCGCGCTTCAGCCCTGGCGATGAGGTCATCGTCACCAATTTCGACCATGAATCGAACATCGGACCCTGGCACATCCTTGAGCGGCAAGGTGTCGTGATCAAGGTCTGGTCCATCGAGAAGGAGACTTTCGCGGTTGACCTTGACGCCCTGCGGACGCTGATGTCGCCGCGCACGCGTCTTGTTGCTGTCACACACGCCTCCAATATCCTCGGCACGATCAACCCGGTTGCGGAGATTGCCGAGATTGTCCATGCCGGCGGCGCGCTGCTCGCGGTGGACGCGGTCGCCTACGCGCCGCACCGGGCCGTCGACGTGCAGGCATCGGGCGCCGATTTCTACGCCTTCTCCTTCTACAAGACCTATGGCCCGCATTTCGCCGTGCTCTGGGGCAAGCATGACCAGTTGCTTGAGCTCGACAGCCAGTATCACTACTTCTACGGGCGCGACAAAGTTCCGACCAAGCTCGAGCCCGGCAACGCCAATTACGAACTGGCCTGGGGCTGCACCGGCATCGTCGACTACTTCGACGAGCTTGGCGGTGGAACCGGAGACCGCGCGGCGATCGAGCGCGCCTTTGCTGCGGTAACGGCGCATGAGGCTGTCCTTGGCGAGCGGCTGCTGTCTTACCTGCGCGACCGCAACGATGTCCGGATCATCGGAGATCGCCACGCGCCAACCGCGACTCGGGTGCCAACCATCGCCTTCAAGGTCGATGGCAGGCGCTCGGACGAGATCGTGCGCGCCGTGGACAAGGATCGGATCGGCATCCGTTTCGGCGATTTTCATTCACGCCGTCTGGTGGAGGATCTTGGCCTTTCGGATGGCGCGGGCATCGTCCGTGTCTCGATGGTGCACTACAACACCGTCGAAGAGGTCGATCGTCTCGTGCTCAGCCTGGACCGAGCCCTCGCAGCCTGATGCGATTGGCCCTGATGAATGGCTCGGACCATCCTGCGAGCTGAAGTGCGGCGATCCGGTGGCTGGATGCCGTCCGGGCACCAGCTGCCTGCACCATCAAGGCCGACATCGGCGTCGCCGGAGGTGGTTCCTCGGGCCTTCCTGTCGCGAGGCTGACGGCGCTGCGTGGTCTTGCCGCCCTACACCGGAGCATGGTCGCAGCGTGATCTAGAAATTGACCTTGTCGGCACCCTTCAGTTGCAGCATTTCGCGGGCGTCGTCAGGGGTTGCGACCTCAAGACCCAACCCCTCGATGATCTGACGCGCCTTCAGGACCTGATCGGCGTTGGATGTGGCCATCTTGCCGGCCCCGAGCCATAGCGAATCCTCCAGTCCAACGCGGATGTTGCCACCCATGGCGACTGCCTGTGCGGCGATGGGCAGTTGGTGCCGTCCGGCGCCGAGCACGGACCAGTGATAGTCCTTGCCGAACAGCCGGTCCGCCGTGCGCTTCATGTGCGAAACATCTTCCGGGTGCGGGCCGATGCCGCCAAGGATGCCGAAGACGGACTGGACGAAGAAGGGCGGCTTGACCAACCCCCGCTCGGCGAAGTGTGCCAGCGTGTAGAGATGGCCGATATCGTAACACTCAATTTCGAAGCGCGTGTCGTTCTCGGCGCAGCGCGTCAGGATGCCGGCAATGTCCTTGAAGGTATTGCGGAAGATGCGATCATCGGAGCCCGCAAGATAGGGCTCCTCCCAATCGTGCTTGAAGTCCTTGAAACGGGTCAGCATCGGATAGAGCCCGAAATTCATCGACCCCATGTTGAGTGACGCAACCTCGGGCTTGAAGGTGGTGCAGGGGCGCAAGCGCTCCTCGATGCCCATGGTCGGTGCGCCGCCAGTGGTGATGTTGATCACTGCCTTGGTGCGCTGCTTGATCACTTTCAGGAATGGCTCGAAGGCTTCCGGCGACTGGTCAGGCCTGCCATCGACCGGGTTCCGGGCATGCACATGGACCAGCGCTGCGCCCGCCTCCGCCGCCCCAATGGCCGCGTCCGCGATCTCGCTGGCGGTGATGGGCAAGTAAGGCGACATTGAAGGGGTATGGATCGCACCCGTCACGGCGCAAGTGATCATGACTTTGCGTGTCATCTCAGTTCTCCATCTTGCGCTTGTGCGCCTGCAATGCCGCCAGCCGCTCATCGCGTTGCTGCGATCTCCGGTTGATTTCGGCGGCATCGGGTGTGCGGCCCCATTCGCTGGCCACCCGCGCAGCGCCTTCTCCTTGCCAGGCAGAAGCAGGCGCGGGATCGGCAGCCAGCCGCTGGTAGAATGCCGAGTAGCGCGCGATGTAATCAGGAATGCCGCCGGGCGCGTTGAGTTCAATGGTCTCGAAAGGTCCGAGGAATGACCAGCGCAGGCCAAGCCCGTCCTTGATGACATGGTCGAGATCCTGCGGCGAGACATAGCCTTCGCCCGCGAGCTTCATCGCCTCGGTCAGCAGGGCACCTTGCAGGCGGTTGAGAATGAAGCCCTCGAGCTCGCGCTTGACGATGATCGGCACCTGGCCGATGCCGAGGTAGATCGCCCGCGCCCGTTCGATGATGTCTGGCGAGGTCCATGGCGCGCCGCACAGCTCGACCACAGGCACCAGATGCGGCGGGTTGACCGGATGTGCCACGAGGCAGCGATGACGCCCCGCGAGATGCTCGGTGAACTTCGACGCCACGATGGCCGAGGTCGAACTGGCCAGAATGGCGTTGGCGGGGGCAAGCCTGTCGAGTTCGGCATAGATCGCCTGCTTCACTTCGACCTTTTCCGGGCCGTTCTCCTGGACAAGGCTGACGCCGTCGACGGCCGCTTCGAGTGTGTTCGCCACCTGGATGCGTGCCAGTGCCTTGGTGGGGTCATCGCACAGGCCATGGCGCGCGAGTTGTTCAAGTGCTTCACGGCACAGTGCATGACAGCGATCTGCTTGGCCGCCCACGGGGTCGAACAGCCTGACATGCCATTCGGCCCGGGCAAAGATCGAGGCCCATGCCCGGCCAATCAGCCCTGCACCGACAATCGCAACGTTCTTCACAGCCACAACACCTTTCGCCTCAGTTCGATATCGCGCGAGAGCACATCGGAGGGCCCGGTATGCTGCACCTCACCGCGCTCCAGCACCACAGCACGGTCCGACAGCGCCAGCGCCAGATCAAGGTGATGGTCGACAATGATGATCGAGATGTCCTGGCGCAACTTGTCGAAGGCCTCGAACAATTCCTCGACGATGGCCGGCGCAAGCCCCTCGAACGGCTCATCAAGCAGCAGGATGCGCGTGTCGCCAGAGAGAGCGCGGGCAACGGCAACCATCTGCTGCTCGCCGCCAGACAGATAGTCGGCGGGCGACATCCAACGCTCCTTGATGCGCGGGAAGAAGCTGAAGATCTTCTCCTCGTCCCAGTGCATGCCCTGGCCATTGCGGCGCTTGAGGCGACCAAGTTCAAGATTGTCCTTGACCGACATGCCGGCGAACAGCCCGCGGCCTTGCGGCACATAAGACACGCCCTTGCGGGTGATCACGGCGGAGGGCTGCCGCGCGAGCGCCGTGCCGCCAAGCGTGATCTCGCCGGTGGCGGGCGGGGCAATGCCGACAATGGTTTTCAGCAGGGTCGATTTTCCAGCACCATTGCGACCAAGGAGGGCCACGATCTCGTTCTGCCCGACCGCGAAGCTGACATCGCGCAGGATGTGGCTCTTGCCGTAGAACGTGTCGACATTGCTGACCTTCAGCAGAACCTCCTCAGTGGCAGCGCTGGCACGTTGCTTTTCGGCCAGCGCGTGGGAGCCGGAGCCGATGTAGACCTCCTGCACCTGTCGCGACGAGCGCGCATTCTCGACATCGCCGTCAACCAGCACCGCTCCTTCGTTCATGACGGTGACATGGTCCGCAATCTGGAAAACACGATCGATGTCGTGCTCGACCAGCAGCACCGGCATGTCGCGCGAGATCGCCTTGATCAGGTTGCCGACGCGCTCGCGCTCGGCGGCGGCCAGCCCCGCCAGCGGCTCATCAAGCAGGAGCACGCGTGGCCGGGTGGCCAATGCCAGGCTCATGTCGAGCAGGCGCTGACCGCCATAAGACAAAGAGCCTGCCTCATGTGTCTCGACACCGCCGAGACCCATGGTGGCGATGACTCCGGCGGTCTGCATATTGATCTCGGCGATCGAGGCCGCGCTGACCCACGGGTTGAACGCCTGGGGAAAGCGTGCCTGCACAGCGAGACGAACATTCTCGGTGATGGTCAGCGTGGGGAACAGGTTGGTGATCTGGAACGAGCGACCAATGCCTGCACGCGTCACCTGTTCCGGCGACAGGCCGCCAATGCTGCGACCTGCCAGCGTGACAGTGCCCTTGTCAGGGGCGAACATGCCGGAGATCAGGTTGAAGGCGGTGGTCTTGCCAGCGCCGTTAGGGCCGATCAGCGCATGCAACGTGCGGTCCCGCATGGCGATATCGACGCCTTGCACGGCCTTGATGCCACCAAACGACTTGGCAATGCCATCCGCTTTCAGCACATGGCCGTCGCCGATCGGTGGATGCCTGAGATAGTCGGGCAAGGTCACGGCTCCCGCCTTGCGGGCCGACATGGCGGCATCGCCTGCCACCTGCTTCAGGAACGGCTTCAGGAGTTTTTCAGCGACACCCACCAGCCCGGTGGGCGAGAACACGATGAAGGCGACAAACAGGAGCCCGAACCAGAGCAGCCAGTTCTCTGTTGCGCTGGAGAGATAGTCGCGGAAAATGACGAAGAACAGCGCCCCGAGCGCCGGCCCGAGGAACGAGCGCATGCCGCCGATGACCACCATCGCCAGGAGCTCGCCCGAGAAGGCGACGGAGATCGGCTCGGCCGAAGTCATGCGGTTGTTGAACAGCAGAAGCGTGCCGGCAAGTCCCGTGATCGATGCCGAGACAACGAAGGCAACGAGCTTGTATCGATCAGTGGCATAGCCGACGAACTTGGCGCGCTGTTCGTTCTCGCGGATGGCGACGAGTACTGTCCCGACAGGCGAACGGTGAAAGCGCCAGAGACCATAGACAACGAAGAAGGCGATCGTGGCAACGAGGGCATAGTAAGGTGGAGCGACATCGAAATTGATGCCTGCGAATGCCGGTCGCTTGATGCCACCCAGGCCATCCTCACCTCCCGTCACTGCCGTCCAGCGGAAAGCGATCGCGTAGAACATCGCGGCCAGCGCCAGCGTGAGCAGCGAAAAGTAGACACCCTTGCGCCGCAGGATGAGCGCGCCGACAGCGACCGGGATCAGGGCCACCAGACACCCCGCCGCCAGCACGGGCAGCGCGAAATGGCCGGGCAGCAGCTCCTTCTGGATCATGCCCGCCGCATAGGCCGCCAGCCCGAACCAAGCGCCGTGCCCGAAGGAGACGAGGCCGGTGTAACCGACGAGGATGTTGAGCGCCATGCAGGCCATGGCGAAGATCACGACCTCGGTGGCCGAGGTGACGCCAAGTCCGATGCGCGGCATGATAAATGGCAGCGCGAGCAGCGCAAATGCGGCGATGACCAGTGGCAGACGGTCCTTGAGTGCGGCAGGCATCATAAGGGTCACTCGAACCTCTGGATGCGTTCGCCGAACAGTCCGCGCGGGCGGAACAGCAGCACAAGCAGCATCATCAGATAAATCACGGCAGTCGCCCATTGCGGATAGCCAAGGCCGATGGTTGCGCCTTTCACGAGGCCGACAAGCAGCGCGGCGACCACGACGCCCCAGAACGACCCCAGCCCGCCGATGACCACCACCACGAAGGCCGGGGTGATGATATCCTGGCCCATGGCCGGATGAATGGAATAGATCGGCGCAAGAAGAACGCCGGCCAGACCCGCAAGCCCGATGCCGATGCCAGCGACGGTCATCATGTAGGGCGACAGCGAAATTCCAAGCGCGCCGACCATGTCGGGGTTCTGAACACCGGCTTTCACGACGCGACCAAAAGCGGTGCGGTTGAGCAGGAGCCAGATCAGCGCCACGCAGGTGGCCGCGATGAGGAGAAGTGTGGCGCGATAACGCGAATAGATGAAATCGCCGAGGAAGATCTGCCCGCGCAGCCAAGACGGGATCGAGTACGACAGCGGCGGCGCACCGAAAATCATGCGCAAGGTCTGCTCGGCCACGAGCGCAAGCCCGAATGTCAGCAGCAGCGACAGGATGGGGTCAGACCGATAGAAGCGCTGGAACAACAACCGCTCGAAGGCGACGCCCAGAAGCGCGACCAGAAGCGGCGAGACGAACAATGCCCCGCCAAAGCCGATATGCGGGCCCAGCAGAACGGTGAGATAAGCGCCCACGGCATAGAATGCGCCGTGGGCGAGATTGACGATGCCGCCAAGCGAGAAGATCAGCGAAAGGCCGAGCGCGATGAGGAGATAGTAGGTCCCATCGAGCAGGCCATTCGCCAGATGCTGGAGGAAGAGGGTCGACATGGCGCGCTCACGCCATCTTGCATTCGTTCTCTTCGGCGGTGGATGCAATCACTTCGAGGCTCTCGTTGGCCGCCGGAACGGCTGGTGACGCCGCAAAGATGTCCCACTGGTTGGGTGCCTTTGCGCCAACTCCCGAGACGGTGAACATCTCGTGCATCATCTGGTGGTCACGGGCGCGGAAGTAGCCTTCGCGGGTCTTCATCACATCGAACTTGGCACCCTTTTCCCAATGTTCGATGATCTTGGCAGAGTCGGTTGACTTCAACTCGTTCATGGATTGCGCGAAGATCTTGACCGCGAGGTAGTCGCCCCAGGCCTGATTTTCCGGTGGCTTGCGGTACTTGGCCGTGAAGGCCGCCACGAACTTCTTGGTGTTGGGTGTGTCGATCAGATGATGCCAGACCACCGGCCATGTCCCGATGAAGTTTTCCTTGCCTGCCGCCCAGGCCAGCGCGGTGTCGAAGCCGAAACCGCCGACCGGGAACTGCAGCCCGAATTCGGAATACTGCTTGAGGAAGTTGGTGATCTGGTTGCCAGCAAGGTTTGCAATGACCAGGTCGGGGCGGGCATTGCGGATTTCCAACAGCAGCGCGGAGAAGTCCGTCAGATCGGTCGGCACCAGCTTGTCGGCGGCGAACTGGCCCCCGGCGCCTTCCATGAAGCGCTTGGCAACCTTGAGCAGATCATGGCCGAAGGCATAATCCGCCGTCAGCGAGAACCACTTCTTGCCCTGCACCAGCCCCTGCGCCATCAGCGAGCGGCCACATGTCTTCACGTACATCGAGTTCTGGCTCTCGACGTGGAACATGTACTTGTTGCAATTGGCGCCACGCAGGGCATCCGAGTTGCCGCCGGTGTTGATGTAGAGTGTCTTGGTGCGCTGTGCGACCTGCGCGATCGTCAGGCAGGAGGCGGACGAAATCTCGCCGATGATGGCTGCCACCTTGTCGCGCTCGACCATGCGCTCGGCCTTGGTTGAAGCGGTCTGCGGGTTGACTGAATCTTCCTTCAGGATTTCAAGCTTGCGGCCAAGCACGCCGCCCGCCGCATTGATCTCCTCGACTGCGAGGTCAGCTGCCATGACGCCATATTCGCCGAGCGGTCCGAGGAAGCCCGTGCGCGGCGTCAGGTGGCCGAAGCGGATGACATCAGAGGTCTGGGCGAGGATCACCGAAGGTTTGGCGATGATCACGGCACCGGCGGCGACTGCGCCACCCAATGCGGCGCGGCGTGACAGCGTGAAGTCTTTGGACATGGATTGCCTCCTTGGTTCGGTTCTCTGGTTTCCGGTCCCTGCCCGCCACTGTCGGTCCTTGCGGGCCCGCGGCGGGATTGTATAAGACGGCTGCTTCTGTCGGCTTGCCGTGATCTGTGATCACAGTTAGGCTATCGCAAATCGAACGCCTGTCCAGAGTAAAATCATGTCGGCGAACGCCTTGTCCGTTATGGCCGTCATCCAGTCCGGGCCACCGCTGGAGCGCAACACGCTTGGTGACCAGGTCTATGCCCATATCAGGGCGCTCCTGATCGCCGGGCGGCTCGCACCCGGAGACCGGCTGTCGCTGCGCCAGGTTGCCGACGTGATGGGCGTCTCGATGATGCCGGTGCGGGAGGCTGTCAGCCGGCTGGTGGCCGATCAGGCCATCGAGGTGATGCCGAACCGGGCGCTGAGGGTGCCAGTGATGGGCCGCCACCAGTTCGAGCAGCTTGCCGTCATCCGCTCGGAAATCGAGGGATTTGCCGCCGAGCGCGCAGCCGCAGTGCGAACGCAGCCACAGATGACGGTCATCACAACAAGCCTGCAACATTTCGACGAGCTTGCGCAGGCATCGGAGCCCGATCTGCCTGCCGTGGTCGAGGCCAACCAGGCCTTTCATTTTGCCGTCTATGCGGCGGCGGGCCTGCCGGACCTTGTGGACGTGATTGGCAGCCTCTGGCTGAAAGTCGGACCGGTCATCAATCTCGATCTGCGCGAAAACCCCGAAAGGCTCGCCACCGGGCAGGCGGCGGAGCTGCACGCGGCCTGCGCCAACGCGATCGCGCGCGGTGATGGCAAGGCTGCCCGCGCCGCCATCGCTGCCGATATCAGAGGTGCGGCGGATTTCATCCTGTCGCAGGGGCGACTGCCGGATTGTTGATCAACGGGAGGGGTTTGCCATGGATATGGGCTTGAACGGCGCGCGTGTGCTGATCACCGCGGGGGCAGCAGGCATCGGGCTTGAGATCGCTCGAGCGTTCATCAGTGAAGGCGCAAAGGTGCATGTCTGCGACGTCGACGCAGCAGCGCTCGCTTCGCTCAAGGCCAGTGACCCGGCCATAACGTCGAGCCGGTGCGATGTTTCGGATCGTGCCGCCGTTGCCACCCTGTTCGATGATGCACTCAAGGCGCTTGGCGGCCTCGATGTGCTCGTCAACAATGCCGGCATCGCCGGCCCGACGGGTCGCGTCGAAGAGATCAATCCGGAGGACTGGGATCGCTGCCTCGACATCTGTCTGACATCGCAGTTCAATTGTACCCGGCTCGCCATTCCGCATCTGCGCCAGAGCAAGAATGCTTCGATCGTCAACCTGTCGTCAGCGGCGGGGAAGGTCGGCTTTCCGCTGCGCAGCCCTTACTCGGCTGCAAAATGGGGCGTCATCGGCTTTACCAAGTCGCTCGCCATGGAGCTTGGCCCCGATGGCATCCGTTGCAATGCCATCCTGCCGGGGATTGTCACCGGTGACCGGATTCGCCGGGTTTTCGAAGCCAAGGCGCAGCAGCGCGGCATCTCCTTCGCCGAGATCGAGGCAACGATGCTGCAGTACACAAGCCTGAAAAGCTATGTGACACCGCGACAGATCGCAGACCAGATCGTCTTCATTGCCTCGGAGCGCGGGCGTACGATCAGCGGGCAGGCCATCTCGGTCTGTGCGGATACGCAGATGCTGGCTTGAGGTTGGTTGTGGCAAACGACCTGCTGCTTGTCGTCGAGGCTGACGTTCGTGGCACAAGCGCCATGATGCTGTCGGCAACGGTGCTTGAGGGCGTTCGCTGGTTTGGAATGCATATTCGTCGAAAGCCGCAAGCGCGGCCTCCGTCATTCAATGCAAAAGAGTCGACATGAGAGGTTTCATGGAGCGCGAAGTCATCGAGGTGCCTGTCATTTCGGAGGCGATCCGCCGGCTCGGCGCTCCGACCTCCGCACTCGTGCGCGCCGGCGGGCTGCTTTTCACATGCGGGATGCCTCCTGTCGATTGCCGGACCGGGGACATCGTCCGGGGCGACATCGGAGTCCAGACGCGGGCCGCGCTCGACGCACTGGAGGTCACCCTTGCCTTTGCCGGCTCGTCGCTTGCCCACGCGGTCAAGACCACCGTGTTCATCACCGATCCTGCCCTCATGGGCACGGTCAACGCGATCTATCGCGAACGCTTTCCTGCCGGGTTCCCGGCGCGAACCAGCGCCGGCATCAACCCATGGCCGGCCCCCTTCGACATCGAGATCGAATGCATAGCGATCATTCCGTGACGCCATCTTGTGCCTGTGCAGGATGTGTGGCCCGATAGTTCATTGCAGACCGCTACGGCGACCGGTCATCATTGCCGCCCAAGGACAGCACCATGAGCCTGACCCTCTTCCGCAACTTTCTCCTGCTCGATCCAGCCATCTCCGATGATCTCGTCGGCGGCTACGAGATGCTCATGGAGGGCGACACGATCAGGGAACTGTCCGACAAGCCCATCAAGGCTGCGAACGCCGCCGTGATGGATTGCGGCAAGCGCACATTGATGCCGGGCCTCGTCGACTGCCATGTCCACGTCATCGCCACCATGGTCAACATCGGCCAGAATGCGCTCACGCCCGACGCGCTCATCGCCTATCGCGCCGCGCGGATCATGAAGGGCATGCTGGATCGCGGCTTCACCACCGTGCGCGACCTTGGCGGCGCGACCTATCCGCTGGTCGAGGCGCAGGAGCAGGGCCTGATCGAGGCGCCCCGCCTCATCATCCCCGGCAAGGCGCTGTCGCAGACGGGCGGCCATGGCGACAGCCGGTCGCGCTATGATCGCCGTGACCCCGAGACATGGACACGGTCGCTCGGCTCGCTCGGGCGGCTCGCGGACGGCGTCGATGCTGTCAGGATGGCATGCCGCGAGGAGATCAAGCAGGGCGCTCATTTCATCAAGATCATGGCCAATGGCGGCGTCGCCTCGCCAAACGATCCCATCCACTTCCTGGGCTACTCCCGCGAAGAGATCATCGCAGCTGTCGAGGAAGCGTCCAATGCCGGCACCTATGTCGCCGCGCACCTGTACACCGACGAGGCGATCCGGCGCGCGGTCGAGTGCGGGGTCCACAGCCTCGAACATTGCAACCTCATCCAGTCCAAGACCGCCGCCTTTGCGGCCGAAATGGGCGCTATCGCCTGCCCAACCTTGGTAACCTACGAGTATCTCGGCGTTGAGGGACCCGCCCTTGGGCTCGACCCGATCTCGGTTGGCAAGGTCGATACGGTGCGCGTTGCTGGCATGAAGTCGCTCGAGATCATGCGTGACGCCAAGCTCACCATGGCCTATGGCTCCGACCTTCTCGGCGAGATGCATCGGCACCAGTCCGAGGAGTTCGTGATCCGGGGCCGCGTTCTGCCGGCCATCGAGGTGATCCGCTCGACGACGGTTCATGCCGCCCGGCTCTGCCGCAAGGAAGGCAAGATCGGCACGCTCAGGGCCGGTGCCTATGCCGACGCGGTCCTGGTCGACGGGAACCCGCTCAAGGACCTGTCGCTCCTGACCAAGCAGGGCGCGCATATGGCCCTGATCATGCAAGGCGGCCGCATGCACAAGAACCAGCTCTCGTAGGGCAGAGTTCGCATGCGGGGATCGAAGGCATGATGGCGGATGGACGGTTGGCGGGGAGAGTGGCGCTCCATGGCGTCGCCTATCTGACGCTCGGCTTCATCCTCATGCCGCTGGTCTTCGTCACCTGGCTGGCCTTCTTCGCGCAGGAGATCCCCTCCTTTCCGCCCGAGGGCTACTCGCTCAAATGGTTTGGCGCCATCGCCAACAACCGCAACTTTGTGACCGGGCTCTGGACAAGCGTGCAGGTTGCTATCGCGGCGACCTTGATCGGCCTTGCCCTGGCAGTGCCGGCAAGCCTGATCCTGGCCCGCAGGCAGTTCACCGGCAATGCTGCGATGAGCCAGTTCCTGCTGCTGCCGCTTGTCGTGCCCGGCGTGGTCATGGGCACGGCCATCTATGTCTTCCAGATCGAGACGGAGATCGCCACGGGCCTGCCAATCCTTGGTTCCCTCGGTGGCCTCATCGCGGGCCATACGCTCATCGTCATCCCGTGGACGGTCCGACTGGTGACAGCAAGCCTTGCCGGGCTTGACCGGGCGGCGGAGGAAGCGGCCCAGAGTCTCGGTGCCAACCAGTGGACCACCTTCTTCCGGGTTACCTTGCCAGCCATCCGGCCCGGTGTCGTGGCGGGGGCCCTGTTCGGTTTCGTGACGTCTTTCGGCAATCTCGAGATGAGCCTGTTTCTCGTGGGGCCGGGACGCATCACGCTGCCGATCGCCATCCTCCAGTATCTCGAATGGAAGATCGATCCGACCGTTGCGGCTGTCTCCGTCCTTCAGATACTGCTCATCGCTGGAGCGATGATCATCACCGATCGCTACGTCAAACTTGCCCGAGTTGTCTGATCCATGGCCTCACTGACCCTCGACGGACTGACCAAGAGCTACGGCGATGTCGCCGTGGTCAAATCCGTTTCGCTCGAGGTCAGGGATGGCGAGTTTCTCGTGCTGCTCGGCCCGTCCGGCTGCGGCAAGACCACCACGCTCCGCATGATTGCGGGTTTCGTGCCCCCGAGCGGCGGGTCGATCCGCATTGGCGACCAGGACATCACCCGTCTGCCGCCCTGGAAGCGCAATGCAGGCCTCGTTTTCCAGAGCTATGCGCTGTTTCCCCACATGACGGTGGCGCAGAACGTCGCCTTCGGGCTCGAGATGCGGAAGGCTACGCGCAGCGAGGTCGGCCCAAGGGTCGCCGAGGCTCTCCGGCTCGTCCGGCTGGACGGCTATGGCGAACGCTATCCTCGCCAGCTGTCCGGCGGCCAGCAGCAACGCGTGGCCCTTGCCCGCGCGCTCGTCATCCGGCCGGATGTCCTGTTGCTCGATGAGCCGCTGTCGAACCTCGATGCTAAGCTGCGCCTGCAGGTGCGCCTCGAGATCCGGGCTTTGCAGCAACAGACTGGCCTCACCACGGTGATGGTGACGCATGATCAGGAGGAAGCCCTGACCATGGCCGACCGGCTCGTCGTCATGTCCGACGGCGCGGTCCGCCAGGTCGGCACGCAATCGGATCTGTATGAGCGTCCCGCTGACCTGTTCGTCGCTGATTTCGTCGGGCGCTCCACCATGATCGCCGGTACGGTGACCGACCCCGGCGCCTTTCGCTCCGACGGAGGACTGGTTCTCACCTGTCCGGCCGCGGCCCAGCTAGGCCCCGCCACCCTCGCACTGCGCCCCGAACGGCTGACGCTGGGCCCCGCCGCCCGAGGCCTCGACAATCATGTGCCGGGCACGGTGAGTTTCGTGTCCTATCTGGGCGCGATGCTCGACGTCCACGTGCGCCTGAACGGCACGGACCATGTCGTGGTGCAGATTCCCAACAAAGCCGACGGCCTCGCTCCGGCTGTCGGCGATACCATCGAGGTTGGCTGGCCGGCCTCGGCCTGTCTCGTCTTTCCACGCGAGACAGCCTGAACCTGCGGCATCCGCCGCGATCTGAAACATACAAAAGGGAGAAGTCGATATGTCGAAGTCCACCAAGGGAATTGACAGGCGCACCACGCTCAAGGGCTTCGGCCTGGCTGCCGCTGGAGCGCTCCTGCCGGCCGTCGGTTCAAGTGAAGCAACGGCGCAGGCTGCAGGCCGCGTCGTTGTCGGCACCTGGGGCGGTGATTATGCCCGACTGCTCTCCAAGAACGTGGAAGAGCCCTTCCTCAAGCCAAAGGGCTTCGAGGTTGTGCAGGACCAGGCCTCGGATGCGCCGCGCCGGGCCAAGATGGTCGCAGAACGCCGCCTGCCGCGCGGAACGACCGACATCCAGGGTTTGTCGGCTGCACAAATGTTCGAGATGGATGCGGCCGGTGTCGCTGAGCCGATCGACTATTCCAAACTCAAGAATGCCGCCAACATCATCCCGATCGCACGTTATCCGTTCGGCGTCGGCCACATCATCTCCGGCAAGGTCGTGGTCTACAACCCGAAGCTCGTGACACCCGCCCCCACGGGCTACAAGGACTGCTTCGATCCGAAATACGGCAACAAGCTCGGCTTCATCGACATCCAGTACCAGTTCGTGATGCTGGCCGCTGGTCTTGCTGGCGCCGGCGACATGACGAGCCTGGAGAAGGGCAAGGAGCTGCTGCTCGCCGCCAAGCGTGCCGGCGCCCGCATCTATCCGA
This sequence comes from Hyphomicrobiales bacterium, assembly GCA_027487245.1. GTDB lineage: Bacteria > Pseudomonadota > Alphaproteobacteria > Rhizobiales > Beijerinckiaceae > Allobosea. Next base: position 87,974 of record JAIYDY010000034.1, on the reverse strand, counting down.
CCAACGAGGCCTTCGCCCAGGCGCTGAAGACCGAGGAGATCAGCATCGGCATGATGTGGAGGGCCCGCGCCGTGCAATGGCAGAATGCTGGCATCCCGGTGGATTCCATCGCTCCGAGCGAAGGCACCATGGCCTATGTCTCGGGCTTCTTGATCCCGAAGAATGCGCCAAACAAGGCCGCCGCCTATGCCTACATGGACGCGATGCTGGAGAAGGGCGCGCAGGAAAACTTCGCCATCGACATGGGCTTCAATCCGACCGTGACAACCGCCTCCGTCGCACCCGAACTCCAGAAGCGCATCGGCTTCACCGAAGAGGAGAACAAGAAGATGAAAGATCTCGACTACGACTTCCTCGCGAAGAACGACGCGGCGATGAAGGAGTGGTGGGACAAGGTCTTCAAGGCCTGATCCGGGACGGCGGCTCGCCATGGCGCATGTTTCACAACGACCAGTCGGCGAGCCCGGCAACCTCACGGCGGCGGGCCTGCTTGTGCCCGCCACCATCTTCGTCGCGATCGGCCTCATGGTGCCGATCGCGATCCTCTTCCGCTACAGCCTGAACGCCTTCGTTCCGGGCAAACTGATGGTCGACGCGCTGACCGTCGCCAACTACGTCAAGTTCTTCACCGACCCGTTTTACCTGCAGGTGCTATGGCGGACCGTCCGCGTTGCGGTCGCCTGCACGTTCTTCTGCCTGATCTTCGGTTTTCCGCTCGCCTACGTGCTGGCGCGGACGCAGTCCCGCTACAAGAATCTTCTGGTCATGGCGATCGTGCTGCCGCTCTTCGTCGGCAATGCGGTGCGCGCGGCCGGCTGGATGGTGGCCTTTGGATCGAAGGGCTTCGTCAATGCGACCCTTATGGGCATGGGCGTGATCTCCACGCCCATCGAGATCATGTACACCGAGACGGCCGTGGTCATCGGTATCATCGCGGTGAACATGCCCTTCATGGTGTTGACCCTTCAGAGCGTGATTGAGGGCATCGACCGCAATGTCGAGGAAGCCGCCTTCTCGCTCGGTGCGCCGCCGATGACGATGGCGATGCGGGTGCTGTTCCCGCTGGCGCTGCCTGGCATCCTTGCCGGCGTGATCCTGACATTCATCCTGGCCATGAACGCCTATGCGACGCCCGTGCTTCTGGGAGGGCCGAAGTTCCAGACCATGGGGCCGCTGGTCTTCTCCACCTTCGCGCAGCAGAACAACTGGCCATTCGGCGGCGCCGTCTCGTTTGTCCTCATGACGGTGACATTGATCCTGACCATCGCCTCAACCCTGTTGATCCGCCGCCGATACGCCTGAAGGGCTAACGCCCATCTGCCGTCGATGCAGAAGACATACTGATCCCCGGCAGTGTCGTGAACGCGCGAGATCGGCGCGCTGAAGACATGATGTGAGGGCGAGGGCCTAACTCGGGCTGCCAACTCTGGCGTAAAACTGCAACTGGCCGCCTGCTGAAACCGGAGAAAATCCGCGCGTTAGTGTTACTGACCAGCATTGATGGCATCGCCTTGGCCCCTGTGCGATCAAGCCTTCGAAGGGGCCAGAAGATCGCATGGGAGCCACTGAAACTGATCGCATGTCCGGACAGGGCGATGCGACGACGACGATCGGGGGCCTGCCCATCACGGCGCTGGGCATGCAGGCATCGGCGCGTTGCCTGATCGATGCTGCCGTCAGCGCACGCGGCCACAGGCAGCGGCCCTTCTATGCGACATCGGCCAATGGCCAGGTCATCGCGCTGGCGCGAAGCGATGCGGCATTCCGGAGCCTGCTCCTTGCCGCCGACCAGATCCATGCCGACGGGATGCCCATGGTGCTTCTGTCCCCACTGGTCTCGCAGGCACCGCTTCCGGAGCGGGTCGCCACGACCGATCTCGTCCATGAGGTCGCGGCTCTGGCGCAGAAGGACGGTGTCAGCTTCTACTTTCTGGGCGGCACGGCCGAGGTCAACCGGGCGGCTGTTGCACGCATGCAGGAGGCCTATCCGCAACTGATGTTCGCCGGAGCACGATCCGGCTACTATGACGCAGAGCAGGAGCCCGCCATCGTGGCCGAGATCGCGCGCCTTGAGCCCGATATTCTCTGGGTCGGGCTGGGCGTTCCGCTCGAACAGCAGTTCGTTGCCCGCAACATCGACAGGCTCCAGGGGGTTGGCGTGATCAAGACCTCCGGCGGATTGTTCGACTTTCTCGCAGGCCGGAATGCCCGCGCGCCACGCCTCCTGCAGGCGGTCGGACTGGAATGGGCCTATCGCACCATGCTGGAGCCGCGCCGGCTGCTGGGCCGCTATCTCCGGACGAATTTCATCGCGATGTGGCAGATCGTGAAGCACTCGAAGTGACGCGCGCTCCCCGTGGCCGCTGACGCCTCGGATGCCGGGCCATGCCGCCGTGTGTTCAGGGGCAGATCGTGTCCACGACCGTCTGCCATACCGCGCTGATCTCCGCACCGAGATCCAGTTGCCCGGGCGGTGCCGCGGCCGCAGCCAGTACCGCATCGGCGATGGTGTCGATGTCCGCCCCCGTGGGCACCAGGCGGATGGCCCGGCCAGCGATCAGCTTCTGATACAGGCTGTGATGGGCGAGGGAGTCGTCCTGAACGGGCGCATTGACGACAACGGGCTTGCCGAAGAGAGCGACCGCCAGCACGCTGGCCCGCCGCGAGGTCAGGCCCTCGGGGAAAATGTAACAGAAGACGTCGACGGGTTCGAACATACCGAACAGTTCGCGATCATCGCCGACATAGCCGGTCACGAGCACACGGTCGGCCAACCCTGCCTGCTGCACATTCCGGAAGAAGGCCCGCTCCACATCGTCCATGCCCTTGATGAACGAGCCGATGAAAACCACGAACACATCATGACCGCGGGCGATGAGTCCTTGCGCAACCTGAAGGACGGCGGTGGACTGCTTCTTCGGATAGATCGAGCCGAACTGGCCGAGGATGATCCGTTTGCGCGCACTCTGTGCACGCAATTCTGCGCTCACCGCTGATGTCTTCAGCGCCGGCGGCGGCAACAGGTTGGGCGGGACGGGAACGACCTGTCGGTCGGACGTGGCGACCAGCGACAACGGGCTTTGGCGGAATTCGCTGGCGATCTCCGGAGCCGAGAAGACAATCCTTGTGGCCAGCGCCACGACCGGTGCCAGCACGATCCGGCGCTTCCAGTCGAGGGCCTGCCACTCGTGCAGGACGACAATGGCCTGCTTGCGCCTGAGCCGTGTCAGAAGAGCGATCCATGTGGGCCAGACCAGCTTTTTCTTCCAGGCAACGATCGGGAAATTGAGCACGACACCATCGACGTCGCGCAGCTGCGCAGAGAACCCGGGCCCATCCTTGCCAAGGACGCAGGTCGAAGAGCGGCCGGCCAACCGGAGCGCGAGTTGCCGGGCAAATTCCTCGACCCCGCAGGTTGCGGACGCGTCCGACAGGCAGATGAGGTAGCGCTTGGACATGGGCGCGGCGGTCATTCCGTTTCGCAGAAGGGTGCAACGCCAAATTAGGATTGCCGCGTTAACGAATCAGCCTGCGAGCGGCGATGCCGCGTTCCGCACGGTGGCGGCTCGGCCTCAAAGGGACGAAAGATGACCGGTGAGCTTTCGGTGGTGACGCCCAGCTACCACGGCGATCTGGAGCGATGCAGGCTTCTATGCGACTCGATGGATCGCTTCTGCACGGGTTTTGCGCGACACTACATCGTCGTCGATGACGACGATGCGCCACTGTTCGCGCCGCTTGCAGGCCCGAAGCGCGAGGTGGTCGCCACATCGGCGCTTTTTCCGCCGCTCTGGACGGTCGGTCACTGGCGTGGACGTCAGTATCGCTGGCACCCCGGACTTGGTCTGCCGATTTACGGTTGGCACCTCCAGCAGTTGCGGAAGATCGCGGTGACGCTGGCCCAGCCAGCTGGCCGCGTCGTCTGCATCGATTCGGATCTCTGTTTTTGCCGGCCATCGGATCTGTCCGGGCTGGCCACTTCGGCCCGCGTGCCCCTGTTCGTCCGCCGGCAATCGATCACGGCGCAAATGCCCCGCCACGGGACATGGCACGCCAATGCCTATGCTGTCCTGGGGAGCACTGCTCCGCCCCTTCCAGGTGATGATTTCATCGAAGGCATGATCACCTGGGAACGCGCCACGGTCGTTGCGATGACCGAACGGATCGAGGCCGGGAACGGTCGTCCGTGGTGGCAGGCGCTCGCCCGCCAAAGGGCCTTTTCCGAGTATCTGACATATGGCGCGGCCGTTGCGATCGATCCGGTGCTGCGAGAGCGGCACGAAGGAACGGACACCTCGCTGTGCCTGACCTATTGGTCCGGTCCTGCGCTTGACGGGCCCGGCATCCGGCAGCTCATCGACCGGATGCAGCCTGGCCAGCATGGCATCCTGATCCAGTCCCATACCGGAACGCCAGCCTCGGTCATCCGTACGGAAGTCATGGACGCACGATCAGGCATTCACCACGCCTGATCCAGCCTTAGGACGCTGACTTGTAGGGCTTGGGCAGCCATCCGAGGCTGGCGGTGATCCTGCCGACCGGCATTAGGACGGGGTGGCTCGCCAGCAGCAGGGAGCCGGTGCGCAGCAGAACGCCCAGCCCACGCACAAGACCGAGGACAAGGCTGGCCGCGTTCTTCAGCAGCAAGGCCGGAAGAGGTTTGTGCGTCCGGTCGACCAGGTAGTTGATGCTGCCTGTTCTCAGCGAGCGTTTCGCCAGGAATGACGCCGTGGTCCGGTCGGGCGACACGAGTTCGTGGGCTATCGCCTCCGCGCACCACCACGTCCGGAAGCTGGCCAGCCGGCAACGCGTGAAGAACTCCATGTCACCGCCGCCCAGGAAGTTGAACGCCGTGTCGAAAGGCGGCGACGGCATTGTCTCGAAGACGCGGCGCTGGATCAGGCAATTGCCCGAACCATGAAGCTGATCGATCGGCCGGGTCTCGCCATCGATCGAGACGAACAGCGGGTGCCGCATCACATCACGGCCCGGATCGACCTCGAAACGGCGCAGCACGGGCCCCCCCACAAGGTCGGCATCCTTGTCGCGGCACAGGCTGACCATTGCTTGCAGCCAGCCCGGCAAGGCGACCTCGTCATCGTCGATCATCAGGATGAAGCGGGCATCTGGATAGGCTTTGAGTGCCTCGCCAAAGGCCCGGTTGATCGCGTGGCAATTGCCCTGCCGGTGCTCGACGAGCACGATGTGCGACAGCCCCGTCGTGGCCAGCAGGTCGGTTGCCAGGGCGGCGCCGACGGGATCACGGCCGTCATTGTCAACAACAATGACCGCGAAACGGACATCGCAGCGTTGCTTAGCCACTGACATCAGGGTCCGGCGCAGCCAGTCCGGTCGCCGGAACGTGGGGATGCAGATCACGGCTTCGACAGAGGCGGGGTCCACAGGCTGTTCAGTCATGGCAAAGGCTCATGCCGCTTTCGCAGCCGGATCGGTCAGCGCGCCACCATCGCTTTCCTGCTCCGCACGCCCGGCCATCTTCAGATCGCCATAGGCGAGCATGCGCAGGCCGAAGACGGCGATCAGCATCGTGAACCAGACAGGGCCGCGGTTGTCGAAGAACGGGCTTTCAAGGCAGGACAGGAACAGCATGAAGAGCCAGCAGCGCACGAAAAGGCGCGTCAGTTCCGGGTTCAGCGCCCGTTTGAACGCCAGGCCCGCGTGGTGACAGGGCAGCAGGACCAGCCAGACAACCATGAGCACGAGAAGCGGAAACCCGCCATTGATCACCTGATCGAGGTAGGCATTGTGGGCATTGGCAGCCGTCACGGCCCAACTGGTGCTCGCCGCCTCGCCATAAACCAGCGTCTCCATCTGCCAGAAGGTCTGGAAGCCGTGCCCCACAACAGGCTCCTTGGCGGCGGCACCCAGCGCCAGTTGCCAGATCGAGGCCCGGTCGGTGAAGGTCGGATCGATGCCCAGCGAGGTGAAAAAATCCTGCATGTCGCGGGAGACCGAGGTCAACAGCAGCACGTAATTCATCAGGGCGAGCCCGCATGCCACGAACACGACCCTGAGCGGGCCGATTCGCTCGAACAGCCAGCTTGCCAGGAGGATGGCCGGCAGCATGGCCGCAGCGGTCTTGCCTCCGGAATTCAACAGGAACACCGCGGCACCGGCGATGATCACCGCGCCGATCCAGAGCGAGCCCGTCCTGATGACGAAGATGCCGAAGAACACGGCGAAGACCATGGCTGCGGCCGCGACGTTCTTGTGGCCGAAATGACCGCGCCAGTCCCCCGCGAGTTGAAACTCCAGGGGATCGGACCCTTGATGGATCGCACGTTGGGGGACCGCAACGACGCCCAGGAGCGAGAGCAGGACGGCAACCAGGACGCAGGCTCCGATCAGCTTGCTGAACTGGTCGCTGTCGCGGGGCAACAGAAGGACGGTGCTGGCGCACAGGCAGACCAGCATGGCGTAGATGATCCGGCGCATCGCCGTTTCGGGAAACTCGGAGAAGGCGGCGGTGACCAGCAGCCAGCAGAAGATCACCGCCAGCAGCCCGTAGGAACGCAGGACAAGGCCACGGGCCGGATGATTGACGAGGACCACGAGCACCAGCGATGCCAGCCCGACAACGATGATCTGGTTCATCACGTTCGAGGACGTCCCGAAGGCTGTCAGCAATCCCGGCGCGTTGGGGTCGGGAAAGGGTGAGAGCCCGATCCAGAAGAAGCAGAACAGCACAACAAGCAGCAGCGCCGGAAACCAGCTGCCTTCAGCGCCACGTGCGGGTCCGGTCTCCAACACGATGCTGCCTCTCGTCGTTCGTGCTGATGCGCCCGTTTCCGGCGGCCTTGGTCGTCGGGGCTTCGGGCAAAAGCAAACCGGGACCATCAAAGGACCGAGCCGTTAAGTATGCCATAACAAGCCCAGCCAATTCGCGGGATCGGCGCGATCCATTGTGCTATTTTTCCGGGGTTCCGTTGCGACAGTCGACGAACAAGGGCCAGCGGGGAGATCGGCGTTGCACAGAAGACAGTTCGTCCTTGGCGGCTTGGGGGCTGGGATCAGTGCAGGTTCGGCGCTTGCGTTCCCGCAGGCCGGCTCCCGCGTGTGCAGCCGCGGCGCGATCCCGTTCGGCGCGGCCATCAGGGTCGATGCGCTGCGCGATGAGCCCGCCTATCGGCGGGCTGTCCTTGAGCATTGCCAGTTGCTGGTCGGCGAGGGAGGTCTCAAGTGGATCGATCTTCGGCCCACCGCGGACAGGTTCGTCTTCGACTATCCCGACCGTCTAATCGCGTTCGCCGAAGCCAACGGCATGAAGATGCGCGGCCATACCCTTGCCTGGTATGCCGCCATGCCGAAATGGACCGAGAGCATTTCGACCCGGCAGGAAGCGGAGCGCGTGCTCTACGAGCACATCGACACCGTGGTTGGCCGCTACAAGGGGCGCATTCCCAGCTGGGATGTCGTCAACGAGGCGATCAGCGACAATCCCGCCATCGAGAAGCCGATGCGGAAATCGATCTGGCAGGATCTCATCGGCACGCGGCATATCGAACTGGCCTTGCGCCGCACCGCCGCCGTCGACCCGAAGGTGCAACTGGTCCTCAATGATTTCGGCTTCGAGAACCCGACGCTTCAATGCCGGGCGAAGCGGGCAGCCTTCCTGAGACTGGTCAAGGACCTCAAGGACCGTGACGCACCCCTGCATGCGATTGGCCTGCAAGGCCATCTTCCCGGTGAGCAAGAGATCGACAGGGACGGGCTATCGCGCTTCGTGGCCGAACTTCATGGCATGGGCTTGTCGATCCTGGTGACGGAACTCGACGTCATTGATCACAAGCTGCCAGGGGATGTCGTGATCCGCGACGAGATCGTGGCCGCGCGGGCCCGGTCGTTCCTTCAGGCGATCGGCGATGTCTGCCGCCCCGAAGCGGTCTTGACATGGGGCATCAGTGACCGTCACACTTGGGTTCCGATCTGGTTCAGCCGGAAGGACGGGATGCCAAACAGGCCGCTCCCGCTCGACGGCAACTACCAGCCCAAGCCCTTCATGCAGGTGATCAAGGACTTCACGCGCGCGCAGCCCTGACGGACGCTGGCGCTACCTGTTCCTGACATACATGTCCCAGCAGGCTGAAAGCTCGACGCGGCGCCGGTCGGCCAAGGCGGCGGCGTAGTGCGAGGCCAGACGTGCCCGTGGCGGCGTCGGCGGGCATTTCGGTGACAGGATCGCATCAGTGGCCGCCAGCAAGGCCAGCGTGCGGTCCGTCAGCCCCGGCAGATTCCGGCCCGGCGTGATGCCGATCGGGACATGGCGCGGTGCGCCGAGAATGTCGTCGCCTTCTACAAAAAGCGCGTCTCGATGACAGCGAATTCGGTCACATTCCAGCTCACCAACCCTAGCCAGCCTCCAGACAAGGGCGGAAGGCTGCCGACGTCGGCACCGGCTTGTCGAAAATCACAAAGCCGGGCAGATGTCGCCTCAATCCCGCGTTCATCTGGGGAATGTCGGGGTAACGCGCCTTCGCTTTCACGGGCTCCAGTCCGGAGATTAACCACCGGAGCAGAAGCAGGCCGTGCGCGGCCTGGCAGCCCCTCGGTCGCCGGGGTCGCGCGTGATACACTGGCGTCCTGTTCGATTGCCAAATGCAGGGATGTCGTGGCTACCGAGACCGCCGTTACAGTTGCAGCGCCGATTCAGGCGCGGGTGATCGCGACCTGGATGTCGGTCGCGATCTATCTGATGTTCTGCGGCGTGGTCCTGCTCAACGCTGTTGCGCGTCCTGTCGCTAACTGGGACGCACTGGCTTATGTGGCATCGGTGGTTCGCCATCAGGGCGAGACCCGGCCAGCCGTCATCCACGAGAACGCCTACGGCGCGGTCGCCCGCGCGGTCACGCCCGACCAGATGCAGAACCTGCGCGAAGGCAATGCCTACCGCCGCGCGCAGGCAGCCGACCCGGCTGCATTCGTCTCCATGCTGCCGATGTACGAGGTGAAGGGCGGATACATCTGGCTGGTGTCGGCCCTGTCGCGCCTTGCCGATCCGGTCAGCGTGATGCGGGCCTTGAGCCTCGCTGCGACGCTGGCAATGTTGGCCACCTTGCTCTTGGCGCTCTGGCGCATCGGAGCCTTGCATCTGGCCGGTCTGGTGGTGCCGCCGCTGGCCGCCTTGCAGGTGATTGATCTTGCCTCGATCAGTACGCCTGATCCGCTCGTCGCGGCCTTGAGCGTCGGGGCGACCGCGCTGATCGTCACGGGCCGATCGGCAAGGCCGCCCCTGGCGTCGCTGGTCCTGTTGCTACTGGCCGTGGCCATACGCCCGGACATGCTGGTCGCAACGACAGGCCTTCCGGTCGCACTCGTGGCAGGTTGCGGCTGCGCGGCCTGGCTGGAAGGCAACAGGCCCGGCAGCGCCCTCAAGGCGGCTTTCCGGACGGTCGGTCTCGCCCCCTGGCTGGCGGCTCTCGCCGGCTTCGGCATCTATCTGGTGGCCAAGGCCGGTGTCGCGCATCCTGGCTGGTGGGCGCATTTCAATTTCACCTTCGTCACCCAGCAGGAGAATATGACGGGCTTTGCCCCAGCCTTCGAATGGCGCATCTACGTCTCGGCGGTGGCGCGCGCGATCTTGCGGCTGCTGCGCGACGAGACCTGGTCATGGATCGCGCTGGCCATTGCGCTGAGCGCGGTGCTTTTCATGCGCATCAGGGATCTCGGGCCGGTCCTCATCGGGCTAGTGATCTTCGTGATCTGGAACCTCGCGGCCCGCATGATCGCATTCCCCCTGCCCGACGCCCGCATCGCGACGCCGATCCTCATCACGTTGCTGATGGTGGCGGGCGCCTATCTCGTCCGCCCCGCCAGGCCGGTTCCGACGCAGCAGCCTGTGCAGCGGGCGTCATGACTCCGGGCGGATCGCAGTTTAGACGGCAAATCCGTCACCTTCCGCGCAGGCTATCCCGGCCCCGGAAGGATGAACATGTCAGAACTTCACGATCCTTATAGCCGGATCACCCGCCGCCCCGATGTTGAACGTATCACAGGGCTGGCGCGCTCCACGGTTTACGATTTCATGTCGCGCGGTGAGTTTCCGCAACCCGTCCAGCATCGGCAGGCGAGAGAACAGTGAGGCCCGTGAAGGAGGCGCGCTTTGCCGTGTCATCATTCCACCGGGCCGCTTTGCCAAACAGGTCTTGCCTATGACGGCATCAGTCCATCGGTCGTCTTCTGCCAACCTGCGACATGCCCTGTTGTTGCGATGCTTGCGGGTTGCATGTCGACGACCCTTCACACCCGCATTGTGTCCGGCCCGTCAGGCCGTTGCCGAGAGGCGCCCGTTGAGCCAGTCATCGATCAACATGCCATAGCGCTCGACCTCGCCGCGCGTGCGCGGATCCTCCGAGATGGCCGCGACCGAACGGGCTGCACGTGGGCCAATCCGGCTTGTCAGGCCCAGCGGGTGCTGGAGCCGGGTGAGCCAGCTTGCACTGGCCGCCAGCCCGCAATCGGCGAGACCGGGCACGGTGCCGCTGGCGAACGGTCCGTCGGGGTCAAGGCCCTGTTCCAGAAGAGCAAGGCTCGCCTCGATCAGGGCATCGGCGCTCCTGATGTCGGCCGGCACACGCCCTGCCGGGGCAATCTGGGCAAACAGCCTGCGCAGCGCGGGCTCGAAGCGCAGGTCGACCCAGCGCGACAGCATCCGGTCCCGCGCCCGCTGGCGCGGGTCTGCCGGGCGCAACGTCAGCCCGATGCCCACATCGTCGAGATACTCGATGATGGCGTCGCTCTCGGTCAGCCAGAAATCGCCATCGACCAGTGTCGGAATCGTGCCGGCGGGATTGACCAGCGCGAACGCCGCCGAACGGTAGCTCCCGCCCGGTGGCGGTTGCGTTTCGATGGCGGCTGACTTCAGCCGCAGGGCAAGCCTGAGCTTGAAGCTGTAGAGCGAGATCGGCAATTCGACGACATGCATGGGCGGGCAATCCGGAGGCTGGAGAGGGCCATGGGGCCAAGATGAAAATCGTTCAGGGCATTGCCTACTCACAAAACCGGTACCCACTTCTGTGCGCAATGCTTCAGGTGCGCGGTTCGACTCGCACGGCCTGGCCCTGTAAGATGGTGAACCGGAGCCTGACACGAAACCTGCCCTGATTGCGAGCCAGCATGCGCCTCGAACTGATGACATCGCCCGCCGTCGCTGCCTACCTGGGCCGGAACACGGGCATCATCATCCCGGTCGGTGCCACCGAGCAGCACGGACCCGATGCGCTGATCGGCACCGACCATCTGTGCGCTGAAGCAATCGCGCGGCGCTGCGGCGAAGCCAACGGCATCGTCGTGGCTCCGACCGTGGCCTATGGCATGTCGCAGTTCCATCTCGGATTTCCGGGCACGCTGTCGCTCAGGCCATCGACACTGACCGCGCTGATGCTGGACCTTGTCAGCTCCCTGGCAGTCACCGGCTTCACCCGCATCTACCTGCTCAACGGCCATGGCGGCAATGTCGCGCCGCTGCGCAGCGCTGTTCAGGAGTTCTACGCCGCCCGTTCGCTGGCTGGTATCCGCGAGCCGTCACAGGTTCATTGCCGGATCCTGAGCTGGTGGGAATTGCCACGGGTCAACGCGTTGCGCGCACAGCTCTATGGGGCTCAGGAAGGCTATCATGCCACCCCGTCCGAGGTGGCGATCACCATGGCGACGCACCCTGGCGCCATCGCGCCGTTTGACCGGCCGGCACCGCCCGCTCCCGGCAGGGACATGATCCTGCATGCGGGGGACAACTACTATGACGCTGCCGATTTCCGTCAACGCTTTGCTGACGGACGGGTGATCTCGCATTCGGCGCTGGCGCGGCCTGAGGATGGCGAGGACCTGATCCGCCTCGCCGCCGAGGATCTGGCGCAGGACTTCAGCGCCTTCTGCGAAGCGCACTGAGACAGCGTCAGGCGGATTGGATGCCGGTTGGCGTGCCAGCCATCCGAAGAACGGAAAGGTCTGCGCGCTCCGGAGGCCGCCGTCAGTGGCCGCGCTCGCCGGCTCCCATGCGCTTCTCCAGCCGGCGCACCAGCCAGGACACGATGAGGATCAGCACCAGATATTCGAGCACCAGCACGGTGTAGATCTCGAGCGGGCGATATTCGACCAGCGTCAGTTCGTTGGCGCGCCGGGTCAACTCCTGGTAGCCGATGACCGAGATCAGCGACGACATCTTCAGGACATAGACGAACTGGTTGCCCAGCGCCGGCAGGATGCGCCGGATCGCCTGCGGCAGGACCACGAAGCGCATCACCTGCCAGGGGGTCAACCCGATGCTCTTGCCGGCCTCCCACTGTCCCTGCGGCACCGACTGGATGCCGGCGCGGAAGATCTCGGCCTCGAAGGCTGAATCGGACAGGGCCAGCGAGAGCACGCCGGCTGCGAAGACGCCAAACTGGATGCCCGCCACCACCGGCAGCCCGTAGTAGACCCAGAGCAGCAGCACCAGCAGCGGGATCGAGCGGAAGGTCTCGACATAGACGCGGTTGAAGCCGCGCAAGGCGCGGTGCTTCGACAGGGCGCAGAGCCCGACCAGCAGGCCAACGGCCACGGCGGCTACGATGGCAACCACCGAAATCAGCAGCGTGGCCCAGACACCGGCCGTCAGGAAGGCGAGGTTGTTCCAGCCTCGCTGATCGAAGGGCATGACGACGTGCCAGCCCCAGGTGTAGCTGGAGCCGGAGCCGGCGCATCCCGCAAGCAGGAGCACGGCGGCGAGAACTCCCGCCGCCGCAGCATGTCGGACAAATGGGCTCACGTCGCGATCACGCCGAAGGCAGCCACTTGCGCTCCAGTCCGTCGAAGTAGCCTTCGATGCGCCTGAGCGTGACCCAGGTGTTGACGTAGTTCAGCCAGGTCACGTCGTCCTGCGGCACCACATAGGCGAAGGGGCGCTTGTTGCGCATCTGCGCGCCAGGCACCGGCATGGCGAGTTGATCGAAGCGCTTGATCAGGGTTGATGCCTCGACATTGCTGGTGATGGTGACGTCGGCACGACCGGCGAGCACCTCCTGGAAGCCGGTGGCAGGCGTCTGCACAGCGGTGATCGTCGCGAGGGGGAAATGGGCCTTGGCCTGATCGTGGAACACCGTGCCCATGCTGACCGCGACGCGGACACCGGCGGCGTTGATCGCTTCCCAGCTGGCGAAGCGCGCCGCATTCGCCTTGCTGGACACCGGCACGGTGCCAGCTTCCAGATAAGGCACACTGAACGCTGCGGTCCGGGCCCGGCCCATGGCAACCGATGCGCCAGAGAAGATGTCATAGCGGTTGGCGGCGATGCCGGCGACGAGCGTCGCCCATTCGGTCGGCACCCACTCGATCCGCACGCCGAGATCAGCAGCAAACTGGGTCATCGCTTCGATATCGAATCCGACATATTCATTCGAGCCCGGATTGCGGAACGACATCGGATTGAAATCACCGGTGGTGCCAACGCGGAGCACACCGCGCTTGAGCACATCGGACAGCCGGTTGTTGCCGGCGGGCATTGCAGCCGGAGCAGGCGCCTGGGCCTGGGCCATGCGGGTTCCGGCCAGCATTGCACCTGCCAGAACAAGGGACTTCGCCACGTCACGTCTCTTCATCGTCGCCACCTCTGGTTGCTCGTTGTTGGTTGTGAGGCCGGGATCGGCCCCGATCCTGCGCCGCCGGCTTTCGGATGCCAGGGCGAAGGGTTCTGTCGCAGCGTCGGCCAAGGTGGTCGTCGCTGTCAATTCGGATCGGTGCCGGTGTTCGGGCATCAGCGCCGCTCCGCCTGAACCGAAAGGAAACGCAGGCGCTGGGTCAGCACCTTCTGGATGCCATAGCGCAGTTCCGCATCGAGGCAGATCGAGTCGCCCTCCTTCAGGTGGACTTCGTGCCGCCCGTAGCGATAGAGCGCTTCGCCTTCGAGCACGTAGATGAAGACACAGCCATGACCCGTATAGGTTGGCGGCGCAATGTCCTCGTGTCGTTCCAGCGTGACCATGACAGCTTCGAACTGCATGTCGACACGCCTGTGAAATCCGAGTGCCGTGAAGTCGTGGACATGTTCGCCCATCATCCGCCGTGACGTCAGACCTTCGCCATTGCGGACATGGGTGAAGTCCGACACAGCGGAGCCGGTGTCGCGAAACAGGGCCGCGATCGGCGTTTCGAGGGCAGCAGCCAGCATTTCGAGCATGCTGAGCGAGGGCGAGACCTGCCCGCTCTCGATGCGGGAGATCATCGCTGACGAAACGCCGGCGCGCACCGCCAGATCGCGAGCGGTGATGCGCTTGAGTTCGCGCAGTTCCCTGATCGCACGGCCCACCGCGGCATTGACGTTGCCAGGCGGGGCGGCGCGCCATGGGCCCTCGGTATGCCCGTTCACGGAGTCATATCCAACCCTGTGCGCGGATCGGGTGCCGCAAACAGCGCTGCCACATCGGGGTTGGCATCAAGGATGGCGCGCGCGCCGGGAACAGCATCGATGACGATCCGGCCGCGATCAAACACGACGATCCCGTCGACCATGATCGTGGGGTCCATCACGTTCCAGCAGATCTCGCCGGGCGCATAGGCGCCGCAGGTATGGAAGTGCAGCAGCCTTGGATTGCCGAAGGCCGAGCCGCTCCAGCGCCCGTAGGCGTCATGAGCAGACCCGCTAAAGGCGCAGCCGGGATGGATACCGGCATGCCAGGAATGCACGACCCCACCATCGATTCCGAACAATGACGCCACGTGGGCATAGTGCGCCTCGGCCCGGGCGACCTCGCCGGCTTCCCCATCCCAGCCCAGCAAACGCCCGCCGCCGATCCGGGCCGACAAGGTGCTCTCCAGAGGCAGGCCATAGGGCTCGTAATAGCGCGAACCGGTGCCGACCAGGAGCCGCGCCACCGCCACCCGGCCCTCGAAGCCCTGTGCATCGAGCGGCGCGAAGACCGACATCGGAAAGCGCTTGATGCTGACATCGGCCGGCCCGTCGCTGCCGGCGGGGCGGGGCGCGCGGCCCGCTATGTCGGTACCAAGCGGGCAGGTCGCGCGGATCTCGTGCGCATCGCCAAACAGTGTGTCGAAGCAGGCCTTTAGCGCGAGGAAAGCCGCATAGTCGGCCCGTCCGAACGGCGACGCCAGCATCTGCCGGTCCAGGACATAGGACACGACGGGACGGCTGCCGGGCGGCATCGCCCGAAAGCGCATCTGGTCGCCGGCGCGGGCAAGGAACAGCGCGTGGTCGTGGGCTGCGACTGCGGCCGCCTGTTCCGCATCGAGGCTGGCGGCATCGGGACTGAACGGAGCCGCCATCAGCGTCGTGCGCAGGCCAAGCTCGCCGGCTGCCACGGCCACGGCCTCCGCCAGCCCTTCGCCGAAATAGCCAAGAGCCGGATCCTCGCGCAGGATCAGAAGGCTCTCGCCCGCCCTTGCCCCGGCGCAGCCAAGAAGCAGGTTCCTTGCGCCGTCCCGCAGCGCATCCGGCTCTGCATCCGCAATCGGACCCATCCAAGCCCCCGATGCCAAAATCCCGTTTGACCTCGCAAAGCTATACATGTCACAATTTACTGTCGATCAAATATTACATGGTGACGCAATTTTGGGCGTTGCTGCCGCTCTGGCGGGCAGGCACGCTCAGGACCGTCGGCGCGACCTGACGAAAGGGAGTTCAGGACATGTATCTGCGCGATTGCTGGTATGTTGCGGGATGGTCGAAACAGATCGGGCAGCGTCTCACGCCCGTGCGCATGCTGGGCGAGGACATCGTGGTCTACCGCACCTCCACCGGAGAAATCGGCGCGCTCGAGGATGCCTGCCCGCACCGCAAGTTGCCGCTGTCGAAGGGTTCGCTCAGGGACGACACGGTGGTGTGCGGCTATCATGGCCTGACCTTCAACCACCATGGTGCCTGCGTGGCCGCCCCGACCCAGGAGCGCATTCCCACCGGCGCTGCTGTGCGGCGCTACCCCGCCATCGAGCGCTATGGCTTTGTCTGGCTCTGGATGGGTCAAGCCGACCAGGCCGACGAGAGCAAGCTGATCCAGATCGAGAACTATGGTGAGCCCGGCTGGGGCCGCACCGAAGGCGGCGACATGCCTATCGCCTGCAATTATCTCTACATCGTCGACAACCTGCTCGACCCGGCGCATGTCGCCTGGGTGCATGTCAGTTCGTTCGCCGGGGCCAAGACCGAGAGCCAGCCGCTCAGGATCGACGTCAACAGCGACGGCGTCGTGGTCTGGCGCTGGATGATGGACACGCCGGCCCCTGCCTACTACGCGCCGCTGATCAAGTTCGCGGGGCATGTCGACCGCAAGCAGCACTACGAGTGCGTGCTTCCGTCCACCGGGATCAACAAGTCGATCTTCTCGCCCGCCGGCCATGGCGGGCCGGACAGGCCGCTTCACGAGAAGACATACATCAACATCTCGTACAACTTCATGACGCCCGTGGATGAGGACAACAGTCGCTACTACTGGTTCCAGCATCGCAACACCGACCCGGACGATGTTGCGATCTCCGAGCGCATGAACGCAGGCGCCCTGATGGCCTTCACCGAGGACCGCGAGGTGCTGGAAGCCGTGCATCTGGGCATGAAGGAGCGCAAGACACCCTATCTCGATCTGGCGCTTGATGCCGGGGCGCTGCGGTTCCGCAAGCTGCTGAAGGCGCGGATCGACGCAGAGAGCGCACAGGCGGCGGCCTGACGGATGCAGGCCGAGGGTGGCAACTGGCGCAGCTTCAGGGTCAGCCGGCGGGTTCGCGAGAGCGAGACGGTGGTGTCGCTGCATCTGGTTCCCGCCGATGGTGGCCCGCTCGCACCCTTCGAGGCGGGCCAGTTCCTGACCTTCCGTCTCGAAGCGGGAGAGGGTCGCCCGGTTCCGCGCAACTATTCGATCTCGTCGGACCCGGCGGACCGGACCCACTACCGCATCAGCGTCAGGCGCGAGCCGGACGGCTTCGGCTCAGGCGTGATGCACAACCTGATGCCGGAAGGCTCGGTTGTTGCCGCGAGTGGCCCGAAGGGCAGGTTCACCCCCGATCGTGCCTCGGGCCGAGCCGTGCTGCTGCTGGCCGGCGGCATTGGTATCACGCCGCTGCTGTCGATGGCGCATGCGCTGGCCCGTGAGGGAACGCGGCCAGTGTGGCTGATCCATGCCTGCGAAAATGGCGCGGTCATGCCTTTTGTCCGGGAGTTGCTGGAACTCGAAAAACGCAGCGCTGCCTTCCGGCGCATCGCCGTGCTGGCCGCCCCGACCGGGGCGGACCGCGCTGCGGGGCAACATCAGCACGAAGGCCTCGTCACCCGCGCGCTGCTGCGCTCGGTGCTGCCGCTGGATGACTATGACGCGTATCTGTGCGGACCGGGCGCGTTCATGCAGGCCATGTTCGACGCGCTGCTTCAGCTTGGCATCCGGCAAGAACGGATCGCCTACGAATTTTTCGGGCCGGCCCGGACACTCGCTCCAGCACAGGCACCACCTGCCGCCGCCGCTACCGACGGACCCGCGACCACCAGCCTGGATAGCGGGGCTTCGGGACATGATCCGGCACAAGGGAGCGCGGTGACCTTCACCGTGTCCGGCCGCTCTGCCGTCTGGGACGGGGCGCAAGCCAGCTTGTTGGACTTTGCCGAGGCGCAGGGATTGTCGCCAGCCTTCTCGTGCCGGAACGGGATCTGCAACACCTGCCTTTGCAGCATCGAAGGCGAGGTCCGCTATGTCGAGGAGCCCCTCGAGATGCCTCAGAAAGGCCAGGCGCTGCTCTGCTGCTCGGTGCCGGACGGCCCTGTCAGATTGAGGCTCTAGGACAGGCGCGCCTATCCCTGAGCGCGGCAGGGCTGGTCAGGCGAGGCTGCCCAGCACCCGTTCGGCCGTGCCACACAGGATCATGGCCTTGTCGGCGTCACTCAGGTCGGCCGCCTCGAGGGTGTGTGTCACCTGATCAGGCGAGAAGATCGGATAGTCGGTGCCGAGCATCACCCGGTCAGCACCGAAGACCCTGACCGCCAGTTCCAGCGCGCGTGGCCCCAGCGAAGCGCAGTCATAGACCATGCCGCGCAGGCTCGCGCGCGGAAAGGGCTCGTGCGGCGGGCGTGACAGGGCGACAGCCTCAAGGCGCTCCAGCACAAAGGGGATGGTCCCGCCGAGATTGACGAGCTGGAATGTGACGCGGGGGTAGGCCTCGGCGAGTTTGGCTGACAGCACGGTCATGCCCATCTGGGCCAGACTGGCCTGAAGGTTCAGCACCGAGGCACGATAGACCGTCGCGTCCGGATAGGGCTCCGGCGGCACCCCGCCCGGCATCAGGCCGGGATGGATCATCAGCAGTGCGCCGGTCTCGTTGGCGGCCTCGAACACCGGCGCAAGCAACGAGGCGGAGGCGGCCGAGAGGAAATAGTCGCCCGGCAGGATCACGCCCGGAAGACGCAGTTCGCGCCGAATGCGAACCATCTCGGCCCTCGCCAGCGCCATGTCGGCCAGAGGCAGGCCGGCCAGACCGGCAAAGCGTCCGCCCGATCCGGCACAGATCGCGGCCAGA
This sequence comes from Hyphomicrobiales bacterium, assembly GCA_027487245.1. Classification (GTDB taxonomy): domain Bacteria; phylum Pseudomonadota; class Alphaproteobacteria; order Rhizobiales; family Beijerinckiaceae; genus Allobosea. The sequence goes on along the minus strand of JAIYDY010000034.1, from coordinate 69,473 downwards.
TGATCGTTGAAGGCCCTGATCGGACCGGCAACCTCGGCCACCGGCATCACGTCCACGCCGAGCGCACCGGGGAAGGTGATCAGTTGCGTGGCGATCCGGTTGGCGTCCATCCAGGCCAGCCGCGCCGCAAGGTCGGTATAGCCGTCCGACATCTCCGTGGATGCCGTCATGGCATTGAGCACCAGCCGTCCCTTGTCGTTGCGCGAGACGAAGGGCCGTGTGGTGCGCGTCAACAGGTCATCGACCAGGCCGCCATAATAGTGGGAGTGCATGTCGATCGCCGTCATGGCGCGCTCCTGATCAGGGCTTTCGTGTGTTGATAGCAGAGTCCCGCCGGTGAGAGAGCCCGGCACCAACCGGCCCCGGCGACATTCAAGGTGTCAGCGAACGTGGCGGGCTCGTCATCGTGCCCGGCTGCAGCGCGGAGGGTGCGCCGGACGCAACAGCAAGCCACCCGGCGATATAGCCTGCCAGCGACGTGTCAATGAGCAGCGTGAAACCGGCCTCAGGCCCGGGATCGCGCAGGATGATAGCGGTCACGGACCACAGCTCCGTGCCGGCCATCGAGCTTGGAGGGAAGGCCGGAGGGGAGAGATCCAGTGGCGCGCCCTGGCGCAGCACATCCAGAGCGCCCGGACCGCTGACCGAGAAGATGGCATGCATGTCCGAGACCAGCGCCACATCGGCCCGCGCCTGCCCGGCAAAGGCACGGCCCAGCGTTTCTGCGAGCGCAGTCTCCTCGGCAGCGGGAGCCATCACCAGCAGGCGGGCGGGTCCGAGCACCACCACCCCGGTGCCCGTCTGGTCCGGAAGAAAACGGTGATGGGCCTTTGGCCAGACAAGACCGGCAGCGGCGATCGCGCCAGCCAACGCATCCGCATCGCCGCGCGCCTCGAACAGGGCCCGCATCGGCAGGCGCTTGATCTTTGCCTGATAGCGAAGCTGGCTCATGAACGCACCCTTGCCCTGTCGGCATCATGGAACACCGGCGCCACGACGCGCAGCGGCACGATCTCATGGCGTATCCGCGCGTGCACGACCTCCCCGATCCGCGACCGGCCGTCCCTGAGCAGCCCGAGCGCAATCACCCTGTCGAGGGCGACACTGCGGACGCAGGCCGAGACGAAGCCCTCCTGATCGACCTTGTCGCCGTCCGGCGTCAGCGGCGCGCCTTCCAGCACGGAGCGGTCCGGATCGGATGGCAGCAGACCGACCAGTTCGAAGCGCTCCGGGTCGCATTCCCTGCGCATCGCCATCGCGTGCTTGCCAAGGAAATCCGGCTTGGTGGCTGAGACGAGCGCGCCGAGACCCAGATCATGCGGATCGGCTGTGCCATCCACCTCGTGGCCCGTCGAGATGTAGCCCGCCTCGACACGCAGGATGTGGTTGGCCTCCGACCCTACAGGCGTGATGCCGAAGGGTTCGCCAGCGGCCATCACCATCTCCCAGAGCGCAGCGGCATGGCGGGCAGGCGTGTTGAGTTCGAAACTCAACTCGCCGGTCCAGCTGACGCGGAACACCCGCACGGGGATCGTGCCGAGATGGCCCTCCACCATGCCCATGAATGGCAAGGCCGTGCGCGAAATATCGAAGTCTGGCTCCAGCGCCGCCAGCACATCCCGTGCGCGCGGGCCACACACGGTCGCGTTGGCCCACTGCGTGGTCACAGGAATGACGCTGACCTGCCAATCGGGCCTGTGGACCTGCACGATCTGTTCGAGATGGGCATGGACCCTGTCGGCGGCACCGGTCGAGGAATGCAGCAGCCAGCGGTCTTCGGCGAGGCAGAAGGCAACGCCGTCATCCATGATGAGCCCGTCATCGGTCATCATCACGCCGTACTTGCCGCGACCCACCGCGACCTTGCCGAAATCGCTGATGTAGACGAGGTCGAGCAACTTGCCGACATCCGGGCCCTTGAGCTGGAACTTGCCCAGCGGCGTGCCATCATAGACGCCGACACCGTTGCGCACGGCACGGGCCTCGCGGCTGGCAGCAGCCTGCCAATCCTCGCCCGGCAGCGGATGGAAGCCCGGTCTTTGCCAGCGAAGGCCCGCCTCGTACATCACCGCGCCGCGCGCCAGGTGCCAGTCCGTGAGAGGGGTGTTACGCCAGGGATAGAGCCTTGCCTTGTGCCGCGCGCCAGCAATCGCACCGAACTCAACCGGCACGTATGGCGGGCGGAAGGTCGTCGTGCCGACCCGTTCGGTGGCCTGACCGGTGAGAGCTCCAACAATGCCGATGACATTGACGTTGCCGGACTTGCCCTGATCCACGCCCATGCCGGCGGTGGTGTAGCGCTTGACCAGTTCGATTGAATCGTATCCCTCGCGCAGCGCGAGTCCCAGATCGGCCGTGGTGACGTCGCCGGACAGATCGACGAAGACCTTGTCGCGGCGGCGACGCGGCGGCACGAACCAGAGCGGCGCGACCGAGCGGGCGACGAAGGGATCATCCAGATCGGGCAGGTCGATAGCTGGCCCCTCCCGGTCGACGGCCCGCAACGCCGCCTGCCCGGCTTCCATGCCGTCGCGCGCGCAGGCACCGGCTTCGAAGACGCCGCGGGCAGCGCCGGCGAGCCGGAAGCGCCCCTCGCCATGGCTGGCGACGAACGTGGCGAGGTCATGATGCCAGACCGACTTTGCCTCGCGGCTCTGGGATGCAAGGTGGAAAGCCGGGTTCCAGCCGCCCGACAGCGCGACGAGATCGCAAGGCAGGGTGGCAAGACGGCCGTCCGCATGGCGCATCTCCACGGCCTTGACGCGCCTGGAGCCGATGGCGCGGAGCACGCAGCCGCCGGCGATGAGGGTCACGCCGCGCTGTGCGAGCGCGGCGGCGGCTGTGCCGCCGGCATCGGGCCGGATGTCGACAAGGGTCACGGCGGCACCCGCTTTCGCCAGATCCAGCGCTGCCCCGCGGGCGGAATCGTTGTTGGCAAACAGGACGGCGCGCTCGCCGGCCAGCACGCCATGGCGGTGCAGGAAGCTGCGCGCCGCCGAGGCCAGCATCACACCCGGCCGGTCGCCATCGGCGAAGGGAATCGGACGCTCATGCGCACCGGCGGCGATCACCACCTGCCGGGCCCTGATCTTCCAGTTGCGAAAGTCGAGATCGGGCGCATCGGCCGGCCTGCGCTCGATCACGGTCAGGAGATTGTGCTCGTGGTAGCCCCAGACCGTGGCGCGCCGGAGCAGGCGCACATGCGGCAGGGCTTCCAGTTCGGCCTTCGTGCGGCTGACCCAGCCGCCGTCGTCGATCCCGTCGAGCACCAGCCGTCCGCCGGGCGCTTCTCCATCGTCGACCAGCATCACGCTGGTGCCGGACCGCGCGGCGGTAAGCGCTGCGGCAAGGCCCGCAGGTCCGGCGCCCACCACCAGAACATCACAATCACCGAACCGGCTTTCCGAAACCGGCTCCCAGGCCGGATCGGGCACTCGGCCCAGCCCGGCCGCGCCCCGGATGAACGGCTCGAACAGATGCCAGTTGGGCAGCATGAAGGTCTTGTAGTAGAAGCCCGCCGGCAGCAGGCGCGAGAACCATTGCGCTGCAGCGCCGATATCGTGGCGGGCATTGGGCCAGGTGGAGACGCTGACATAGGTTGCGTCCTGCTCCAGCGGCGTCACGGTGGCCAACTGGTTGGTGGCCGCCCTTGGGGAAAGGCGGCTGACCATCACGCCATCCTCGTGGCCTGCGCCGAAGAAGCCGCGCGGGCGATGCAGCTTGAAGCTGCGCCCGACCAGCGCGACATCGTTAGCCATCAGGGCGGACGCCACGGTGTCGCCGGCAAAGCCGCTCAGTTCCATGCCATCGAAGCGAAAGGAAAGCGGCTGTGACCGCTCGATGATGCCGCCATGGGCCAGGCGTCGCGCGGTCACGGCGCGGCCTCCGGCGCAGCCGTGCCGTCCGGGCCGGGCGCGATGGCGTGGGTGACGGTGTCGCGCCAGATGGTGAGGATGCGCCCACAGCTCCGGACATGCCACCAGCGCTCGGCATGAAGCCCGCGGATGTTGGCGCGGTTGGCGAGGCTGGCAGCCCATTCCCCGGCCGTGAGGGCGGCAGGGTCCGGGCGCGGCGGCACGGCTTCGCCGAGGCAGACGAACTCGCCTTCGGGACGCAATCCGCACCAGGGACAGGAGATCTGCAACATGGCCGTTCTACCTTTGCGCCACGGTGCCGGCTTCCAGCAGGAAGCGCAGCCCGGTGAAGCGGTCGAGCCCGAAGGCCTCGGCCAATGGATGGGGCGCGCCGGTCGCGATCAGGTGCGCATAGGTGAGGCCGCCCACCGGGATCGACTTGAAGCCGCCATACCAGCCCGTGCTGACCAGAAGGCCCTCCACATCCGTCTTCGAGATGATGGGGCTGGCATCATAGGCGAACTCGATCGCGCCGCCCCATTGCCGGAGCATCCTGAGGGCCTTGAAGCGGGGGAACAGCTCGACCAGCGAGGCCACCACATCCTCGAAGGTGGCGACGTGGCTGCCTTGCCGGTAGGACGGGATCGGGTCCGTGCCGCCTCCGATGACCAGTTCGCCCTTGTCGGACTGCATCACATAAAGCCCCACATCGGGGCAGTTGACGATGACGTCGATGATCGGCTTGACCGGCTCGGAGACGAAGGCCTGGAGATTGCGCGTCACCAGCGGCAGCGACAGCCCCGCCTTCGCAGCGACATGGCTGGTGTTGCCCGCCGTGGCGAGGGCCACCTGCCCGGCCCGCACGGTGCCGCGACTGGTTTCGACGCCGATGACCCGGCCGTGCGCATCACGCAGGAAGCCGGTGACCTCGGTGTGCTGATGGATCTCGACGCCGCGCGCATCGGCAGCCCGCGCATAGGACCACGCCACCGCATCGTGGCGGGCCATCGCGGCCTCGGGGTGAGCCATGCCGGCGAGGGGCGGCAGGCGCACCCCTGCCAGATCGCCCATGGCCGGAATGCGCCGGCGCACCTCGTCGACCGGAATGAGATCGTAAGCCGGGCCATGCAGTGCCATTGCGAGTGAGCGCCGGCGAAGGTCGCGCAGCTTGCCCCAGCTCTGGATCAGGTCGATCATGCTGCGCTGGCTGAACAGGATGTTGTAGTTGAGCTCGCGCGACAGCTGCTCGTAGAGCTTCACCGACACGTCGTGGAAACGGATCGAGACATCGCGCAGGAAGTTGGCCCGGATGGTGTGGGTGTTGCGGGCCGTGTTGCCGCCGCCGAGCCAGCTCTTCTCGATCACCGCGACATTGGTGATGCCATGCTCCTTGGCGAGGTGATAGGCGGTCGACAGGCCGTGCCCGCCCGCACCGACGATGACCACGTCATAGGTGTCCCGCAAGGGCGGGCTGCGCCAAGCGCGATGCCAGCCCTCGTGATGGGAGAGGGCATTGCGAGCCAGTGACAGGAAGGAAAAGCGCTGCATCGGGCGGTCCTTCATCACATAATATCGAAGCATCAATCTTTGCCAAGATACCTGGCAATGTTATATTCATGCAGGGGCGCGCCATGGCGATGACGTTCAAGCAACTCGAAGCTTTCCATGCGGTGATCGTCGCCGGCTCAGTGACGCGCGCCGCTGCCATGCTGCGCGTTTCCCAGCCAGCGGTCAGCCGGTTGCTGGCCGATCTCGAAGCGAGTGCAGGCTTTTCCCTGTTCGTGCGCACGGCGCGCCAGCTCAGCCCGACGGAACGGGCGCGGGCACTCCATGCCGAGGTCGAGCGCTCGCTGGTGGGTCTTGGCCAGATCGAGGCGCTGGCCCGGGCGCTGAGGGAGCGCGGCGAGGGGCAATTGCGCCTTGCGGTCATTCCCAGCCTCCTGTCCGCCGTCACCGGGCAGATGCTGGCTCCCTTTGCCGCTGCGCATCCATCGATCTCGATCTGTGTCGAGGTGGCGGCAACACTCAATGCCCTCGACTGGCTGGGCGCACGCCAGTGCGATCTTGGCATCACCTTCGAGCCGATGAGCCAGACCGGCATCGAGGCCGAGATCATCGGTGCTACCGAGGCTGCCTGCGTGGTACCGCGCGACCACCCGCTATCGCGGCATATCGGGCCAGTCGGGCCTGCCGATCTCGGCGGCTGGCCGTTCATCTCCTACCGGCTGGATTCCACTTTCCGTGCCGATGTCGACCACCTGTTCGAGGCGGCTGCCATCGCACGGGATTTGCGCTTCGAGGCCCGCACCACCGCAGCCGTGTGCGAGTTGGTCGCGGCCACCGGCGGTGTCGCAATCATTCCGTGCACCGGCCCGGCGCTGGCCGCTGATGCGCGGCTGGCCCTGTTGCCGCTGCGCCCCTGTTTGTCCTCGCAGGTGCTGCTGGTCAGAGCGCCGGGAGTGCTCTCGCCGCCGGCAACGGCCTTCACCGACTTCATCCGGACGCGCCGGCTCGACTTCGTCGGGGTGCTGCCCTCATCCCTGGCCGTGGGCAAGGGGCCTTGACGGCGTTGCCTTGACGCTTGATCACCCTGACAATGCGGTCACAACCGTTTGCCCGCGAATTTCTGCCCCACGACCTGCAAGTGAAACATCATGACGCCAGTTCCCGATATCCTCGCCATCGGCGAGCCGCTTGGCGAATTCAGCCAGACGATACAAGGCGATCCCCGCTACCTCTTCGGGCATGGCGGCGATACATCGAACGCCATCATCGCGGCAGCACGCTCGGGCGCGAGCACGGGCTACATCACCGCTGTGGGAGATGACAGTTTCGGGCGCTCGTTCCTCGATCTGTGGGCGAAGGAGGGCGTGGACAGCACAGCCATCAAGCTGGACCGGACGGCCCATACGGGCATCTACTTCATCACGCATGGCAAGGACGGACACGAGTTCTCCTACATGCGTGCTGGTTCGGCCGCCGCGCGCATGACACCGGCAGACCTGCCGCAGTCCATGATCCGGCAGGCGAAGGTGCTGCACGTCTCGGGCATCAGCCAAGCGATCTCGCCATCGGCGGCCGACATGGTGTTCGAAGCGATCCACATCGCGCGCGAGGCCGGCGTCACGGTCTCCTACGATACCAATCTCAGGCTCCGGCTCTGGCCGCTGGCGCGGGCGCAGGCAGTCACCAACGCCGCCATGGCCATGGCTGAAATTGCGCTGCCGGGACTTGACGATGCCCGTCAACTGACCGGCCTCACCGAGCCAGATGCGATCGCGGATTTCTACCTCGGGCGCGGCTCGTCCATTGTGGCCATGACCCTTGGCAAGGATGGCGCGCTGGTCGCCACCAGGGCAGAGCGGCGCATGGTGCCCTCGATTGCCGTCGCCGCCATCGACGCAACCGGCGCGGGAGACTGTTTCGATGGCGCGTTTCTGGCCGAATGGGTCCGGACGCGCGATCCGTTTGCCGCCGCGTCCTATGCCTGTGCCGCCGCCGCACTCTCGACCATGGGCTATGGCGCGGTTGCGCCCCTGCCGCAGCGCGAGGCCGTGCTGGCCGCGCTCAAGCCCCGGGCCTGAACATGCGGCTCAGACGCTCATCCGCGGACGGATTTCGGCTTCGTTCATTTCGGCGCGGGTGCCCGACAGAATGACCTCGCCGCGGTCCATGACGTACCAGTGGTCGGCGAGCTCCTGAGCGAAGTCGTAGTACTGCTCAACCAGCAAGATGGCCATGTCGCCGCGGCTGCGCAGCCAGGCGATGGTGCGGCCGATGTCCTTGATGATCGATGGCTGGATGCCTTCGGTCGGCTCGTCGAGCACGAGCAGTTTCGGGCGCGTCACCAGAGCGCGGGCAATGGCCAGTTGCTGCTGCTGGCCACCGGACAGATCGCCGCCGCGACGGCCCAGCATCGACTGGAGCACGGGAAACAGTTCGAACAGCTCCGCCGGAATGTGCCGGTCGGCGCGCCTGAGCGCTGCAAAGCCGGTTTCCAGATTTTCCTTCACGGTCAGCAGCGGGAAAATCTCGCGGCCCTGCGGCACATAGGCGATGCCGAGCCGGGCGCGCTCTTCCGGGCGCTTGCCCTCCAGCGGGATGCCGCCAAACGAGATCTGCCCGTCCGAGATCGGCTGGTGGCCGACGATGGCGCGCAACAGCGAGGTCTTGCCGACGCCATTGCGCCCCAGAACGCAGGTGACCTTGCCGATCTCGGCGCTGATCGAGACGCGGCGCAGTGCGTGGGCCGCGCCGTAGTGCAGGTCAATGGCATCGACGCTCAGCATCATCAGCGCCCCAGATAAACTTCGATCACGCGTTCGTTGCCGGCCACGGCATCGATCGAGCCCTCGGCCAGCACCGAGCCTTCATGCAGGCAGGTGACGCGGCAGCCGAGCGCGCGCACAAAGCCCATGTCATGTTCGACAACAACAACCGAATGATCCCTGGCGATGTCCTTGAGCAGTTCGGCCGTGACATCGGTTTCGGCGTCGGTCATGCCGGCCACCGGCTCATCGATCAGCAGCAGTTTCGGATCCTGTGCCAGCAGCATGGCGATTTCCAGCCACTGCTTCTGGCCGTGGCTGAGGGCGCCGGCAAGCCGCGTGCGGTGATCCAGCAGGCGGACGATGGCGAGATAACGATCGATGATTTCGCCCGTGATCCGGTTGCGCGCACCGAACAGGGCCGAGAACGGGCTGCGATCGCCCTTCAGGGCCAGCAGGACGTTGTCGGCGACAGTGTGGCTTTCGAACACCGTCGGCTTCTGGAACTTGCGGCCGATACCGAGTTCCGCAATCGCCGCCTCATCGTAGCGGCTGAGATCGATCGTGCCTTTGTCGAACAGGACATCGCCCTCATCGGCCTTCGTCTTGCCGGTGATGACATCCATCATGGTGGTCTTGCCGGCACCGTTCGGGCCGATGATGGCCCGCATTTCGCCGGGCTGAAGCGTCAGTGACAGCGAGCGCAGCGCCTTGAAGCCGTCGAAGGCGACGCTGACGCCATCAAGATAGAGGATGGACTGGGTGACGGCGCTCATCGGCCTTGCCTCATCGCGGCACCTGCGGGCCGGGCGACCTGACATCGGATGATCCGGCCCCGGACGCCTTGGCATCGGCGATGGCCTTGCGGTTGGCGAGCCGCGCCCGCACGTCCTCCCAGACGCCGATCAGCCCCTTGGGCATGGCCAGCGTGACCAGAACGAACAACCCGCCCAGCGCGAACAGCCAGTAGGGAGCAAGCCAGCCGGTGGTGAACACCGTCTTCAGCCAGTTGACCACCACGGCTCCGAGCGCCGCTCCGACCAGCGTGCCTCGGCCTCCCAGGGCGACCCAGACCACGGCCTCGATGGAATTGGCCGGGTGGAATTCAGACGGGTTGATGATGCCCACTTGCGGCACATAGAGCGCGCCGGCGACGCCCGCCATCATGGCCGACACCACCCAGACCAGCAGCTTGTGGTGCTCGACCCGATATCCCAGAAAGCGCGTTCGGCTCTCGCCATCCCGGATCGCAACGAGCACCTTGCCGTAGGTCGAGGCAACGATCATTCGCGCGATGATGAAAGTCAGCGCAAGCGCCATGCAGGTGATGATGAAAAGGCCGGCCCGGGTGCCTTGCGCCTGCACGTTGAAGCCGAGGATGTCCTTGAAATCGGTCAGGCCATTGTTGCCGCCGAACCCCATGTCGTTGCGGAAAAAGGAGAGCCACAGCGCATAGGTGAGGGCCTGTGTCATGATCGACAGGTAGACGCCGGTGACGCGGCTGCGAAAGGCCAGCCAGCCGAAGACGAAGGCCAGCAGGCCCGGCACAAGCACCACCATCAGCATTGCGTAGGGAAAATGCTGGAACCCCCACCACGTCAGCGGCAGGTCCTTGTAGTTGAGGAAGACCATGAAATCGGGCAGGACCGGATGGGCATAGACGCCGCGCGTGCCGATCTGGCGCATCAGATACATGCCCATGGCGTAGCCGCCGAGCGCAAAGAAGGCACCGTGGCCCAGGCTCAGAATGCCGCAATAGCCCCAGACCAGATCCAGCGCGACGGCGAACATCGCATAGCAAAGGTATTTGCCGAGCAGCACGACCGTGCCGTTCGAGACATGGAACGGGTTGCCGGGCGGCACATACAGGTTGCACAGCGGCACCAGCAGCGCGACCAGCGCCATGATGCCGAGGAAGACCAGGCCCCTGCCCTCGATCATCCTGAAAAAGCGCGCGGTCAGCATGAACTGACCCTCCTGGCACACGGTGTCATCCCCGGCGACGCGCCAGCGTCGGGAAGGGGATCCATGTTGCGAAGGGCGAGCAGGAGTGGATCCCCTTCCCGGCCCTGCGGGCCGCCGGGGATGACACCACAGGCTTGGACATAGCCCCTCACTGTTCCACCGCCCTGCCCTTGAGCGCGAACAGCCCGCGCGGGCGCTTCTGGATGAACAGGATCAGCAACACCAGGATGATGATCTTGCCGAGCACGGCTCCGGCGAAAGGTTCCAGCAGCTTGTTGGCAATGCCGAGCGTGAAGGCCGCCACCAGCGTGCCCCAGAGGTTGCCGACCCCGCCGAAGACCACGACCATGAAACTGTCGATGATGTAGCTCTGCCCGAGGTTGGGCGAGACGTTGTCGATCTGGCTCAGCGCCACGCCGGCGACACCCGCAATGCCGGAGCCGAGCCCGAAGGTCATGGCATCGACGAAGCGGGTGCGGATTCCCATGGCGCTGGCCATGCGGCGGTTCTGGGTGACGGCGCGCATCTGAAGTCCCAGCGGCGTGGCCTTGAGGACCAGCAGCAGGGCTGCGAAGACGCACAGCGTGAAGACCACGATCCAGAGCCGGCCATAGGTGATCTGAAGCCCCACGAACTCGAAAGAGCCGGCCATGTAGCTCGGTGCGCTGACCTCGCGGTTGGTCGGCCCGAACCAGGTCCGGATGGCTTGTTGCAACACGAGGCTGATGCCGAATGTCGCCAGCAGGGTTTCCAGCGGACGGCCATAGAGAAAGCGGATCACGCCGCGCTCGATGGCGATGCCGACCAGCCCGGCCGTGATGAAGGCGAGCGGGATGGCGAGCGGCAGCGACCAGTCGAGCAGATGGGGCGCGTGGTTACGGAAAAGCTCCTGCACCACGAAGGTGACATAGGCTCCGATCATCACCATTTCGCCATGGGCCATGTTGATCACGCCCATCACGCCAAAGGTGATGGCCAGTCCGATGGCCGCCAGCAGCAGCACCGAGCCGAGCGAAATGCCGAACCACAGCGTCTGGCCCCAGGCCCGGATGCGCTGGGCCTGCTCGATCGACACAATGCCCTGATCGATGACAGCCTTGAGTCCGCCGGTGGTCTGGCCGGCGAACTGGCGCAGGAGACTGATCGCATCGTTGTCGCCTGCTTCGGCGATGCGTCTGGCCGCCGCGATGAGCAATTCTTCCGGCGCATCGGCCGATGCCAGGAGGATGGCGGCCCGCGCCTCCTCGAAGGCCCGCCTGACGCGCGGGTTCTGCTCGCTGGTCAAGGCTGCCTCGATGGTGACAAGGGCGCTGGCATCGCGCGACCGGAACACCGCCTCCGCCGCGCGGACGCGCTGCGCCGGATCGGGTGAAAGCAACGTCATCGTGCCCAAGGCAGCCTGCACGACATTGCGCAGGCGGTTGTTGAGCCGGACCATGGCGGCATCCGCCGGAATGGTCGCAGGTTGGCCCGTGAGGGCGTCGAAGGCCTGCCCTGCCGCATCGCGATAGAACACGCCTGCTGCCCCCGCGAACAGGCGCCGGTCGGCCAATGCGGACAGGATGGCGACGCCCTGTGCCGAGCCGGCGGCGGCGATCGCCGCAACCGCGGCTTCCGTGTCGGCAAAGCTGTCGGCCTTGAAGCGTTCGAGGCCGGCCGCAAGCCGTTCGCCCTGCGCCGGCATCGCGGCAGGTGTCTGGGCCTGGGCCTGGGCCTGAGTGGCGGCGAGAGCGAGCGCGCTCAACACGACCAGACAGCACAGCATGAAGGACCGCAGAAGCGGCGCAAATGGCATGTCGAGACCTTGAGGTGGCGAGCGGTTGAACACAACATGGATCATGGCAAGGCACCGGACCTCGCCATGATGCCATGGTCGATACCGGGACCGTCACGGCGAGCGGGGGACGCGATCCGAAGAGCCGCAGATGCGGCCCTCCGGGTCCGGCGGCACAGGGCCACCTCGCTGCGCGGGTAATCCCGGATCTGGATCAGCCGCACTTCTTCAGGACGGTGTTGTAGTTGCCGCACTTGAGCGTGACCCAGTCGGCTTCCAGATCCTTGGAGCCGGGCAGGTGGTCGGTCCAGGCATCGCCGGGAACCAGGCCGGAGGTCTTCCACACCACATCGAACTGGCCATCGGCACGCACTTCGCCGATCAGCACCGGTTTGGTGATGTGGTGGTTGGCCAGCATGGTGGAGACGCCACCGGTCAGGTTGGGGGCCGTGATGCCGGGCAAGGCATCGATGACCTTGTCGATGTCGACGGTCCCGACCTTCTCGACCGCCTTGACCCACATGTTGAAGCCGATGACATGGGCTTCCATCGGATCATTGGTCACAGCCTTGTCCGACTTCTTGTAGGCCTTCCAGGCCTTGATGAAGGCGTCGTTGGCCGGATCCTTGACGGACTGGAAGTAGTTCCAGGCAGCCAGATGGCCGAGCAGGGGCTTGGTGTCGATGCCGGCGAGTTCCTCCTCGCCAACCGAGAAGGCCACGACCGGAATGTCGGTCGCCTTGATGCCCTGATTGCCGAGTTCCTTGTAGAACGGCACGTTGGCGTCGCCGTTGATGGTGGAGACCACGGCGGTCTTCTTGCCGGCCGAACCGAACTTCTTGATGTCGGACACGATCGTCTGCCAGTCGGAATGGCCAAACGGCGTGTAGTTGATCATGATGTCGGCGGGCGCGACGCCCTTCGAGATCAGGTAGGCCTCGAGGATCTTGTTGGTGGTGCGCGGGTAGACATAGTCCGTGCCGGCGAGAACCCAGCGCTTGGCTTCGCCGCCATCCTTCGACATCAGGTAATCGACGGCCGGGATTGCCTGCTGGTTCGGGGCAGCGCCGGTGTAGAACACGTTGCGCTCGCTCTCCTCGCCCTCATACTGGACGGGGTAGAACAGGATGTTGTTGAGTTCCTTGAACACCGGCAGCACCGACTTGCGGCTGACCGAGGTCCAGCAACCGAACACCGAGGAGACCTTCTCCTTCGAGATCAGTTCGCGAGCCTTTTCCGCGAAGAGCGGCCAGTTGGAGGCGGGGTCAACGACCACCGGCTCAAGCTTGCGGCCGAGCAGCCCGCCCTTGGCGTTCTGCTGCTCGATGAGCATCAGCATCACGTCCTTCAGCGTCGTTTCCGAAATGGCCATCGTGCCCGACAGCGAATGCAGGATTCCGACCTTGATCGGTGCGCCCTGCGCAAAAGCGGGCCGATAGCCGGTCGCCAGCGCAGTGGCACCGCCCAGTGCTGCGCTCAATACTCCACGTCTTGTGAAACCCATGCGACAATCTCCAGGTTGGGATGCCCGGCCAATGGCGGGCCCGGATGAGCACTCCGCAAGGCACGTGCCAAGCTGGCTGTGACAATCGTCGTAGGTATTTCTTCTGATCCGCAGGACTTGTCCTGCCCTCCCGCTGAGCCGAATCGCGTCATCAACAGTCGGCGCATTTCGTCCGAGGGCGAATAACTCATTCGTTAACAAGACGTTAACACCTGTAATCCGCGACGCACGCTGACACCGGTCTGCTGTTGGTCCTGCCCACCGGTTGCCGGGCGATGCTGCTGCTTTGTCGATCAAATCCAAAGCTCTTGCCTGTTTTTCGATCAACACGTCGTCAGGGCGATGTCGTCACCCCATCTACCGATCAGGCGGGGGCCTGAAGGGGTGCATCATGACGGACATCACGACGACGGACCGCCGGCGCATGCTGGTGCTCAACGGGCATCCTTCGCGCAGTTCGCTGTGTGCGGCTCTGGCTGAAGAGGCGGCAAAGGCCGCCGGCGAGGCCGGAGCCGAGGTGCGGCTGAGGCATCTCCAGGACATGACCTTCGACCCGGACCTGACGGAAGGCTACCGGGCACGCAAGGACCTTGAGCCTGACCTGATCGCCTTCCAGGAAGACCTGACCTGGTGCGGGACAATGATCCTGGTGCATCCGCTATGGTGGGGCGGGCCGCCGGCCAAGCTGAAGGGGCTGTTCGACAGGGCGTTGCTGCCCGGATTCGCCTTTGCCTATGTCGAGGGCAAGCCCTTGCCGGACAAGCTGCTTGCCGGCCGCACGGCCCGCGTGCTGGTGACCACCGACACACCTGTCTGGTTCCTTTGGCTGGTCTATCACAATGCCTGGCTGGGTGCCCTGCGCCGCCAGATCCTCGATTTCACCGGCCTGAAGGTGACGATGATGAAAGCCGTCGGCCCCATTCGCGGAGCCAGACCCGGTGCCGACAAGGGCTGGTTCGCGGCTGCACGCCGCCTTGCCGGATAGTGGTGGCGGATTGACGTCTGCATGGCCACGAGTCTTGCATGGGGCTTGCGTCGTTGATGGGACTTGCGTCTTGGATGGGACTTGCGCAAGGAAACGCGACAGGGGGGCACTTCACATGGCACGACTGGATCTGGTGATCAGCGGCGGCACGGTCATCACGGCTGGCGACACCACACGCTGCGATGTCGGGGTCCGGGACGGCCGGATCGTCGCGCTTGCCGAGAACCTCACCGATGCGGCGCGGGTCGTGGATGCCAAGGGCCTTTTCGTGCTTCCCGGCGGGATCGACAGCCACGTGCATCTCGACCAGCCTTCTGGTGAGGGCATCGTGATGGCCGATGGCTTCGAGAGTGGCACCCGATCAGCGGCGGCGGGTGGCACGACAACGGTGATCCCCTTTGCCTTGCAGCTGAAAGGCTCGTCCCTGCGCGCCTGCGTGACGGACTATCACGCCAAGGCACGCGGCAAGGCCCATGTCGATTATGGCTTCCACCTTATCGTCTCGGACCCGACACCGACCGTCCTCAACCAGGAACTGCCGGCCCTGTTCGCCGATGGCTGCACCTCGTTCAAGGTGTTCATGACCTATGACGACCTCGTGCTCTCGGACCGCCAGCTGCTCGAGGTGTTCGCGGTGGCGCGGCGCGAGCGGGCACTGGTCATGGTCCATGCCGAGGGCTACGACGCGATCCGGTTCCTTTCGGACCGGCTGGAGAGCGAGGGCAAGACCGCTCCTTACTACCACGCCGTGTCGCGGCCCGAAGTCGTCGAGCGCGAGGCGACTCACCGGGCCATCAGTCATGCCGAACTGGTCGACGTGCCGATCATGATCGTCCATGTCTCCGGGCGCGAGGCGATGGAGCAGATCCGCTGGGCGCGGGCCAAGGGCCTGAAGGTGCATGCCGAGACCTGCCCGCAATACATCACGCTGACGGCCGACGACCTCAAGGGCCTCAACATGGACATCAGCGGGGCAAAATATGTCTGCTCGCCGCCGCCGCGCGACACGACCAGCCAGGCCGCGATCTGGGAAGGCCTGCGCGAGGGGTTGTTCGACACCTTCTCCTCGGACCACTGCCCTTTCCGCTTCGACGATCCGATGGGCAAGCTTGTGCCGAAGGGGCGCACGTCGTTCCGCTGGGTGCCGAATGGCATTCCGGGCGTCGAGACGAGGATGCCGATCCTGTGGTCGGAAGGTGTCGCCAAGGGCAGGATCAGCGCCAACACGTTCGTGGCACTGACCGCGACCAACCACGCCAGGATGTATGGCCTTTATCCGCGCAAGGGCACGATCGCGGTCGGCAGCGATGCCGATATCGTGCTGTGGGATCCGGAGCGCCATGAGACCATCCGGCAGGACCTGCTGCACCACGATTGCGACTACACACCGTGGGAGGGCTTTGCCGTCAAGGGCTGGCCGGTGATGACGATCCTCCGGGGCAAGGTCATCGTCGAGGATGGCCGCGTGGTCGGCTCGCCCGGCGACGGGGTCTTTCTCGAACGAGAGGTCTCGCCATTCGCGGCGCCAATGTGAGGCCCTGCCGCGTCCCGGCCTGGGCCGATCAGCGGCGCATGCCCGAAGCCGCCGCTTCCTTGGGCGAGACATAGGCCGGATCGTCGATGAAGGGCAGGGCTGTGCCGGCTCGCAGGGCATCGAGGATGGCCGCAAAATCGGTGCGGCAGCGGAACCCGAGTTCGCGCTCGGCCAGACCGGCATCGTAGACACGGCCGATCCGGGCCGGCAACTGCCAGCCCTGCGCGGCATAGAGCGCCGCGGCATCCGGAAAAAGCTCGCCAATAAGCGCTGCGGCGTCGCGTTTCAGCGCTGCGGCATCCGAGCGCCGGAACGGCGTGGGCGCGGCAATGACATAGCAGCCGAAGCCGATGGCAGGCGCGCGCTCCAGCGCGGCGAGATGGGCCTCGGCGGCGTCCTCGACCGTCAGCCGGCGGTTGAGGAACTCGTTGGCCTTGAGGTTGGGGCCGGAGCGGCCCTTGAGCGTGTCGTCCTCCTCCGGGAAGAAACGGCCGGTGCGGAGCACGATCGCATTGAGGCCATGCTCGCCGTGGAACAGGCGGCACAGGCCTTCCGCCGCCAGCTTGGTGACACCGTAGATGTTGCGCGGCGCGAGCGGTCCTGTCGTCTCGTCGAGCCAGATCGCTTCGGGTGCGCGCTCATCGCGGATGGCCTGCGAAATCATCAGCGAGGTGGTCGAGGTCATGACGAAGCGGTCATGGCCGGCGCGGGCCGCTGCCGTGAGCAGGTTGAGCGTGCCGGTGACATTGACATCGACGAAGTCCTGCGTGGGATGGCGGACGATATCCGGCTTGTGCAGGGCTCCGGCATGGATCACGGCCTCGATGCCGAAATCCGCAAAGGTGCGCTCGACCAGCAATCGATCAGCCACGCTGCCGATGACATCGGTGCATGCGCCCGGCGCCACATCAAGGCCGATCACGGCATGACCGGCCTGATGCAGCCGGGGCGCAAGGAACCGGCCGAGCCAGCCGGACGACCCCGTCAGCAGAATCCGCATCGCACCTGTTCCCTGTTCCTGAACCTTGCCTGGCGCAGCTGGCATGGCCAGACCGCTTTGTGGAAAGGGGTCTGCCGGGCAGGGCCGGGCGCGTCAACCCGTCCGGCGGATGCTGGTGATCGTGCCGCCGCCCTTAGCCTCGATCCGGTCGATGGCCACCTGCAGGGGCTCGCTGGCAACCAGCATGTGGTGACCGTTGGCATGCAGCAACTGGTGGGCATCCTGCATCAGCCCGACATGACCTTTCCAGAACACCAGATCGCCGCGCCTCAGGGGCGGCAGGCCGTCACCGAGCGGAAGCGGCGCGCCGACGCTGCGCTCCTGCATGTCGCTGTCACGCGGCGCGGCGATGCCGACGGCATCAAGGGCCAGCTGGGCCAGCCCGGAACAATCAAGCCCGAGGCTCGATTTGCCGCCCCACAGATAGGGCGCATGCAGCAGTTGTTCCGCCACACTGACCGGATCGGGCTCATGGTGATCGAGCGCCTTCAGATGCTGGGCCCAGACATAGGAGCGGGCGAGACCGGCGACGCCGGCGACGATGGCGAAATCACCTTGCCGCTCGAGAAGATGCACGCGCGAGCCGAGTGACAGGGTCATGGCCCGAGGCAGCTTCATCGAGGGGCCGGGATAGGCGAAGCTGCGAACGGCATTGACCCTGTGGCTTGCCTGGGGCGAGGGGGCAGACAGGCGCTCGGCGGGCAGGTAGCCGACATAGCCGTCAGAGGCGAGCTGGCACCAGGCCCAGCCCTCGGCCAGCTCGAACACGCTGACCCGTTCGCCGCACAGCGCCTCGGTGTCGAGGGGGGCATCCTTGCGCGGCTCGCGGTGCAGCGGCGCGGTGTGCGTGATCACCTGCATCACCTCGCCGGCAACGAAGCGCTCGGCCTCGACGCGGCCCTTCAGGGCGAGGTCGGCGAGATCGGGGCGGAAGGCATGCAGGCGGCGATCGAGGGTTGTCATCAGCGGCTGAGGTCCTTGAGGTGGGTGACGATCAGACCGGCAAGATGGTCCACTGCCTGGGCGCCGGCCACCGTCCGCTTGATGATGACATTGCGGCGATCGAGCGGGTCGCGCTCGCGGGTGACCAGGCCAAGCTTGCCCATGGTGTCGAGCGCGCGCGTGATGACCGGTTTGGTGACCGCCAGGCGCTCGGCAAGGCCGCGAACGGTATGTGGCGGCAGATCCAGATAGATGATCAGCAGGATGGCAAACTGGCGCGAGGACAGATCCGGCGCGCCGGCGCGGACCAGCGAGAGATTGACGTCGCGCCACATGAACAGCGCCTGTGCCGGTCTGATGTCCTGCATGTCGCCCTTGCCAGCCAGAAACCGCCGCAGATTGCCCCACCGATGGTGAAAGAAGCCTCAAGGGGCGGGGTAGCGTTCCTTGAGGCAGGCATAGATCAGCCGAGCCGCCTGCACTTCGCCGCCATCGGGCCGACCCGGCTTGGCAGTCGGGTTCCACGCGAAGATGTCGAAATGCACATAGGATGCGGCGCGCGACACGAAGCGGTTGAGAAACAGCGCCGCTGTGATCGAGCCGGCGAATGCCCCGCTGGAAATATGATTCAGGCTGGCAATGCGCGACTCGAGCAGGTTGTCGTAGGGGCCCCAGAGCGGCAGCCGCCAGACCGGATCATTGACCTTCGGCGCGAGACGGGCCAGATCCGCGGCAAGCCGGTCATCATGGGTGTAGAACGGCGGAAGATCGGGGCCGAGCGCCACGCGGGCAGCGCCCGTGAGCGTGGCGAAATCGGCGATGAAGGCCGGCTCGTCTTCATCGGCAAGGGCGAGCGCATCGGCGAGGATGAGCCGGCCTTCCGCATCCGTGTTGCCGATTTCCACCGAAAGGCCCTTGCGGCTGGCCAGCACGTCACCCGGGCGGAAAGCGTTGCCGGCAATGGCGTTCTCGACCGCCGGCACCAAGAGGCGCAGGCGAACAGGCAGCTTCGCGCCCATCACCATCCGGGCCGCGGCGATGGCCGCCGCTGCGCCGCCCATGTCCTTCTTCATCAGAAGCATGGCGCTATCGGGCTTGATGTTGAGACCACCCGTGTCGAACGCAACGCCCTTGCCGACGAGGGTCACGCGGGGATGATCGGGCTTGCCCCAGGTCAGGTCGATCAGGCGCGGGGCCCGCACCGAGGCGCGACCGACGGCATGGATCATCGGAAAGCCGCGCGTGAGCAGGTCATCGCCGAGGGTGACCTCGACATGCGCGCCATGATCGGCGGCCAGGGCCCTGATCGCGGC
Source organism: Hyphomicrobiales bacterium (assembly GCA_027487245.1). Taxonomy (GTDB): domain Bacteria; phylum Pseudomonadota; class Alphaproteobacteria; order Rhizobiales; family Beijerinckiaceae; genus Allobosea. The sequence continues at coordinate 50,334 of JAIYDY010000034.1, read as the reverse complement.
CTCGATCCCGTCAGGGCCAAGATCGTTGGCCGGTGTGTTGACCAGATCGCGCGAGGCCGCCACGGCGTCGGCCATCCTGACGACTTCGGCATGATCGACGCCGCGCGGACAGACCAGCCGCGCCTTCGGCAAGGGCTGTTCGCGATAGCGCGTAAACCGGTAGGGGTTGAGCAACCAGGCCAGCGCCACGGCAGCTGGATCGGCAAGCTTGCCCTTGAAAGCATAGTCACCGGCGGGCAGGACGCCGGACAACCTTCCGGGCCCGAACGGATCACGGTGGCGGGCATCGCTCGCCTCCACGCCCAGCAGCACCGCAGCGATGTTGCCACTCCTGTCCGGCATGACCAGATGCCGGCCATTCTGTCCGGAAAACCCGGAGGCTTCCGCAAAGGCCTGAAGCGCACGCGGCAGGCGCGCCTTCACCGAGTCCCAATCGCCGGTGTTGCACAGGTGGACAGGAATGGCGGTTGGCGAGGATGTGATCAGCAGGTCAGTCAAGACGCGGTGTCCTTCCAGGAGGGAGCGGTGATGGCAGCGGCCACCTTTAACAGTCCGTTAGGGTTAACGATTTATCACCAAGGTGACCATCGGGTCCACGCTGCCACCTGCCAGGTGGCGGGGAACCGGATCGGGCTGGAGCAGAGGCAACACCATGGGGCGGATCAACCCGTTCAGGCTTCGCGGCATCGTTTCGATGACGGCACTGGCGCTGGCGCTCAGTGGCTGCGTGGGCCGCGGACTGCCTGACATCACAGGCTCGCTGGGTGGTTCGACCACGCCGGTGACAGAGCCACAGTGGCGCTCGGAGTTGCAAACCTGGCAGCAGCGCTACGACGCGAATCAGGGCGACCGCACAGCCGCCTTCCGCTATGCCCGGGCACTGCGGGCCCTTGGCCAGAATTCGCAGGCGGTGGCCGTCCTGCAGAACATCATTCTGCGCCATCCGAAGGACATGGAACTGCTGGGTGCGTTCGGACGGGCGCTGATGGATGCCGGCCAGCTCAAGCAGGCCGAAGAGGTGCTGGCCCGGGCCCATCTGCCTGAAAGACCGGACTGGCGCATCCTGTCGGCGCAAGGTGCCGTCGCCGACCAGCTCGGTGACCACCAGCGCGCGCAAGGCTTCTATGAGGCCGCCCTGAGGATCAATCCCGGCGAGCCGACGATCCTGTCCAACCTTGGCCTGTCCTATGCGCTGTCGAAGCGGCTGCCTGAGGCCGAGCGCGCACTGGGCGAGGCCTCTCGGCATCCACAGGCCGACAAGCGCGTGCGTCAAAACCTCGTTCTGGTGCTGGGACTTCAGGGCCGCTTCGCCGAAGCGGAACGTGTCGCGGCGACCGACCTGCCGCCGGCAGACGTAGCCAAGGCGATGGCCCAGCTACGCCAGATGGTCAGCCAGCCCAACAGCTGGGACATGCTGCGGCAAGGCGGAAAGCCTGCCGGACCACGCCCCCAGGGCAGCGCCGCAGCACGGACACCGCCGCCGAAGCCCGCCGGCTGAGCCAGGCTCACACTATTTGATTCAGTGGGGCTGCTGTCTTTGCGAGGACAGTCCGCGAGGGCGTTCTGCGCTTATTTCAGCCCCATCGAGCTGATCACGGCCGGCATCATGATGACCAGCATCAGCACGGGCAGGAAGAACAGGATCATCGGCACGGTCAGCTTGGGCGGCAGTGACATGGCCTTCTTCTCCGCCTCCGACATGCGCATGTCGCGGCTTTCCTGCGCCAGAACGCGCAATGCCGTGCCGAGCGGGGTGCCATAGCGCTCGGCCTGAACCAGCGCCGTGGTGACCGACTTGACCGACTCGACACCGGTCCGGGCGGCCAGGTTCTCGAAGGCCATCCGCCGTTCCTGGAGATAGGACAGCTCGGCCGTGGTCAGGACCAGTTCCTCGGCCAGCGCGATCGACTGGGTGCCGATCTCGGAACTCACGCGGCGGAAGGCATGCTCGATCGACATGCCGGATTCCACGCAGATCAGCAGCAGGTCGAGCGAATCCGGAAAGGCCTTCTTGATCGACAGCTGCCGCTTGGAAATCTGGTTGCTGAGCAGCACTTCGGGCAGCTTGAGGCCGATATAGATCGACGCCATCGTGGCCAACAGGTTGACCGTGGTGCTCTGCGTCAGCACGTCGAGATACAGGAAATAGAACGCGCCGATGAAGAGACCCGCGACAGGTGCGATCAGGCGATAGAACAGCAGGGCGATTTCCGCGCCCTGACCCCGGTAGCCGGCCTGCACAAGCTTGGCACGGGCATCATCCACCCCAAGATGCTTGGCAAGCTGCAAGCGCTCGACCACGTCCTTCATGTAGGCCTTGGGCTCCTGGCGCAGGCGGGAGCCCTGATGCACACGGGTTCGCTCACGTGCACGCAGGTTCTCGCGCTCGCTGGCAGCAGATTTCATCCGGCGCTTGAGGCCGTCGGTGTTGAGATAGGGCAGCGCCAGCGTCAGTACGGTGGCGGCGGCGGCGATGGCAAAGATCAGCGAAGCGATGAACTTCGGATCGATGAATTTCTGGATGATGAAATCGATCACGGTGGCCTCGCTTCAGACGTCGAAGTTGATCATCTTGCGCATCACCAGAACGCCCATCAGCATCCAGATCGCCGAGCCGACCAGCGTGAATTGACCGGCCTGTGTCAGCCAGAGCTTTTCGATGTAGCTTGGCGTGCTGAAGTAGACGAGGCCCGCAACGGCCACCGGCATACAGGCGATGATGCCCGCCGACGACTTGGCCTCGGCGCTGAGGGCCTGGATCTTGCCCTTCAGCTTGCGGCGCTCGCGTACCACGCGGGACATGTTGGCGAGCGACTCGGCCAGATTGCCGCCGCTCTTCTGCTGGATGGTGATGATGATGCCGAAGTAGTTGGCTTCCGCGACCGGGATGCGGCGATAGAGGTTCTCGATGGCTTCGCCCAACGACAGGCCGACCGCCTGCGCATCCATCATGGCGCGAAACTCGGACTTGACCGGTTCCGCGGCCTCCGAGGAAATGATGCGGATGCAATCGTTGAGCGGCAGGCCGGATTTCAGGCCGCGCGTGATGACATCGAGCGCGTTCGGGAACTCCTGCAGGAACTTCTTGATCCGCTTGGCCTTGCGCATGCCAAGATACCAGTTGGGCAAGCCCAGACCGCCCACGATCAGGCCCGGAATGACGGCCATGGACGAGCCGATCGTGGTGAAGGCGAGCAGCCCGACGCCAACGGCGCTGGCAAGGCTGGCGATATAGTAGGTCTTGCGGTCGATGCTGAGGCCGGCCTGGGAGAACTTGTCTTCGAGCGTGACCTTGCCGCGTGCCTTCTCGCGTTGTTCGACTTCCTTGAGGCTCTGCGCGACCTGATCGCGCTTGGTCCGGGCCGGGCCGGCATTGCGGGTGGGCCGCACTGTCTCGGGCGTCAGCGCCAGCGCCCGTCGCCGGCTCTCGGAGCGGGCCTGGCCGGACAACAGCGGAAAAAGCAGCGCATAGGCGATGCCCGCAGCGGCGGCGGCGATCAGCAGGACAGGCGCAAGGGTGGCAAGCATGCCGGAAACTCCCATCCCCGATCATCGAGGCCGCTGCCGGAATTGGCAGGGCCCTGATCGCTGTTGCTCGCCGGTGCTTCGGCCCGCTCCTCGCCTGCGTCGCCTGCGCCGCCGGAGCGGCGCGCAGCGCGGGCTATCGGGATTCGGGCCTGACTTCCATGGCGTCGAGCGCAGCCGCGAGGTTCTTCTCTTCGTTGTAGTAGCGTGCCCGTTCCCAGAACTTCGGCCGCGCGATGCCCGTCGAGCGATGCGCGCCGATCAGCTTGCCGTTCGCGTCCTCGCCCGAGATGTCGTAGACCACCACATCCTGGGTGATGATCACATCGCCTTCCATGCCGAGCACTTCGGTGATGTGTGTGATGCGGCGCGAGCCATCGCGCAGGCGGCTGGCCTGGACGATCACATCGACCGACGAGACGATCATTTCGCGGATGGTGCGCGAGGGCAGCGAGAAGCCGCCCATGGTGATCATCGATTCGATACGGGAGAGTGCTTCGCGCGGGGAGTTGGCGTGCAAGGTGCCCATCGAGCCGTCATGGCCGGTGTTCATGGCCTGCAGCAGGTCGAAGGCTTCGGGGCCGCGGACTTCGCCGACGATGATCCGCTCGGGACGCATGCGCAGGCAGTTCTTGACCAGATCACGCATGGTGATCGAGCCTTGGCCTTCAAGGTTGGGCGGGCGGGTTTCGAGCCGCACCACATGGGGCTGCTGCAATTGCAGTTCGGCTGCGTCCTCGCAGGTGATGACCCGTTCGTCCTCGTCGATGTAGTTGGTCAGGCAGTTGAGCAAGGTGGTCTTGCCCGAGCCGGTGCCGCCGGAGATCACGACATTGCAGCGCACACGGCCGATGATCTTCAGCAGCGCCGCGCCTTCCGGAGAGATCGAACCGAAGCGGGTGAGCTGATCGAGGGTCAGCTTGTCCTTCTTGAACTTGCGGATGGTGAGAGCAGCGCCATCGATGGCGAGCGGCGGGGCAATGACGTTGACGCGGGAGCCATCTGGCAGGCGCGCATCGCAGATCGGCGATGATTCATCGACGCGGCGACCAACCTGGCTGACGATGCGCTGGCAGATGTTCATCAACTGCTGGCCATCACGGAATCGGATGGTGGTCTGCTGAATCTTGCCCGCGACTTCGATGTAGGTCTTGTTCGGGCCATTGACCATGATGTCGGCGATATCATCGCGGGCCAGCAAGGGTTCGAGCGGGCCGTAGCCAAGGATGTCGTTGCAGATGTCGGCCAGCAGGTCTTCCTGCTCGGCGATCGACAGTACGACGTTCTTCAACGAGATGATCTCGTTGATGATGTCGCGGATTTCCTCGCGTGCGCTGTCGGATTCGAGCTTCGCGAGCTGGGCCAGATCGATAGCCTCGATCAGCGCGCCGAAGATCATGCTCTTGGTCTGGTAGAACTCCTCCGACCGCACGATCTCCTGCATCACGGGCGCGACGCGCGGAGCCTCGGGCTGGCGGACCGGATCGACCTGGCGCACCGCCGCTGCCGACGCCATCCCGCGCGGCACCATCGCTGCCGCCGGTGGCGGGCTTGCGGGGCCTGCGGTGCCGCTCGTCGTTCTCTTGCCGAACATGGTTCAGTCCTCGCCTGTTCTGACGGATCAGGAGGCTTTGCGCCGCAGGAGCTTCGCCACGAGTGGCTCGATCAGGCTGCGCTTGGATTTCTTCGCTTCGATGCGCCCCATCAGGCTCGCCGCGAGCTTGACGTAGTTCTGGGCAATCGGCCCGTTGGGCTGGACTTCGGCAATCATCTGACCGTTGTTGGCCGCAGTGCCGAAAAGCTGCGGATCGAAGGGGATGGTACCGGCCAGTTCAAGGCCGAAGGTCTTGGCAAACTCGGCAGCGGCAATCTCGGGCCGCTTGGGCACGCCGACCTGGTTCAGCATCAGTTGCGGCTGACGATCGTGGGTGCGGGTCTGCCGGCACAGGTCGATCAGGTTCTTGGCATTGCGCAAGGACGCCAGATCGGGCGTGGCGACGATCAGGATATCGTCGGAGGTCATGATCACGCGCTTCGTCCAGGCGTTCCAGACATGCGGCACATCCATGACGATGGTCGGCACGAGACCACGCAGGATCTCGATGAGGTGGTCCATCGCCTCCTCGGACATGTCATAGGTCTTGTCGAGGATCGCCGGAGCGGCGAGCAAGCTCAGGTTCTCCGAGCAGCGCGACAGCAGCCGGTCGACCATGGCCTGATCGAGGCGGTCGGGCGCGAAGACGGCATCGGCCACGCCCTGCGGCGGATCCTGGTTGAAGTCGAGCCCGGCGGTGCCGAAGGCGAGATCGAGATCGACCAGCACCGTGGAGGCATCGAGACTCTGGGAAATGGCCCAGGCGATGTTGTGGGCCACGGTCGAGGCCCCGACCCCACCCTTGGCGCCAACGATCGAAATGGTGCGGCCGAGACTGGCCGCGCCGGGGGCGCCGAAGAGCTGGGAGACCGAACGCACGACATCCAAAACATCGATCGGCGCGATCAGGTAATCGCTGACACCCCTCGACGTAAGTTCGCGGAACAGGGAGATGTCATTGACATGGCCAACCACGATGACGCGCGTCCCGGCATCGCAGACCTCGGACAAGCGTTCGAGATGCGCAAAAAGCTGCGCCCGGTCCTGCGTGTTCTCGAGGATCAGCGCATTGGGCGTCGGCGCATCCTGGAAGGCTTCCACGGCGGCGGCAGGCCCGCCCATCTGGACCTTCGAGATGGCCTTCTGCATGCGCCGATCGGTGATGGCGGCCTGGATCGCCGCCGCCACGTCATGGCTCTCGCAGAACGCCTGCAAGGTGATGCGCGGAACCGGCGCGATCACTTCTGCATTGGTGTCAGACGATCCTGCACTGTCTTGGGTCATGATCAGTTTCCGACGGACTGGTTGATGCGGGTTGCGGCATCGCGGTAGGTGGTCGAAGGATCCTGGCCGGCACGCAGCTTCTCGATCGCGGTCATGCGCCGGACCGTATCGATGCGGCCCTCGGGGCGGCCACGCTCAAGATCAAGCGGATCGGCCACGAACGCGGCAAGGTTGTTCTGCGACGCGCAGCCGAAGTTCCAGTACGAATGGTTCTGGGCGGAGAAGCGCCAGTTCGATGCGCCGAGGTCTTCCGGCCAGTGGCCGCACGAATGGGGCACCTGCGCCTGGAGCTTGGCGAAGGACAACCGGATCGGCGCCGCAATGGTATGGTCCGGCGCCGGATAGCCGCGCACCTGAACCACCGAGCCGGCGACGCCGTTGCGTGAGAGTGCGCTGCGCACGGCGTGCAACCCATGGTGTCCCGCCGTGCTGCGACCATCATAGGTCGGCACTTCGGCGATGATCTGGCTGCGGCCATGCGCCCGGTATTCGGCGGCAAAGGCGGCGATGTCGCTGGACTGACGGTGATCGAGCTGTCGCGCACCGGCATAGATCTCCAGCGAGCGCGGCGCTTCGGCCAGCACGATGGGATGACGTTCGCGGTAATCAGGCGGCACGGAGCCGGTGATCTCCGTCTTGCGGCTCGCACAGGCTCCCAGCGCAAGGCCGAGCGCGACGACGGCAACGAATGTGCGGGCATGCGGCATCATGGGGGCTCCGGAACGTGACGTGTCGAGACGTGTCATGGCGGTCATCAACCCCTTCAATCTGCAATGAAGCCGATGCGGCCGCGATAGCCTTGTCCGGCGCTCGGCTTGCCACTGCCGTAGATCTTGTTGAGGCGGCCAAGCAGTATGGACTGGGCATCATGGGCATCGACGAAGCCATCATCCGGCCGGGCGATCTGCCTGGGATCAGCCGGCTTCGCCAGGTAGGGCGTAACCATGATCAGCAGCTCGGTTTCGCTGCGCTGGTAATCGCGCGAGCGAAAGAGCGCGCCGAGGATCGGCAGGTTCAGCAGGCCCGGAAAACCGTTGATGGCCTGACGCGACGATTGCTGGATGAGACCGGCGGTCATCATGGTCCCACCGGACGGGACCTCGACCGTGGTGTCGGCCTTTCGGACGCGGAAGCCAGGCACGAGAATCGCACCGATCGAGCGCGAGCTTTCAACGTCCACCTCCGTGACCTCGGTCGCCACACGCATGCTGATGCGGCCTTCGGAAAGAACGATGGGGGTAAAGTTCAGCGACACACCATAGGGCCTGAACTCAACGCCGATCTGGCAGGTTGGTGCGACGCCGGGGATCGCCGAGGGCGTGCAGGACTGGCTGGCAGGCACGGGCAGCTCGCCGCCAGCGGTGAACTTCGCCGCTTCTCCGGAAACAGCCGTGAGAGTCGGTTCCGCCAGAATGCGCGAGACACCCGCACGCTCCATGGCGCGAAGCACCGAACCGTTCTGGGTGTTGCCGAGGGTCATGCTGGAGTCCGGCTGGGACAGCCCGACAGTGAACGGGTTGTTCAAATTTGCGCCGAGATTGAAGCTGCGGGTGACCCAGCTTCCTTGCGCATCGACTCCGAGTTGTTTCATCGCCTGACGCGAGACCTCGGCGATGGTGACCTTCAGCAGGACCTGATCGCGGCCACGGATGGTCAGCGAATTGATCACCGCGCCGGAACTGGCACCGGCTGACCCGGCAGTGACCCCGACGAACGCCTTGGCGATGTCGATGGCCTGTGAAGCGTCTGAAGCGTTGGGCACGTGGCCAATCAGCAGGATCGAATCGCCGGCAGGCTTGACCTCGATCTCGGCGCGCGGAAGGGCCGTGCGCAGGGTCTGGCGCAGGACGTTGAGGTCACGCCCAACCGAGATTTCCAGCGCTGCGATCTGCTGGCCGTCACCATCCATGGCGAAGATCGAGGTGGCACCGTCGGCCACGCCGATGATGAACAGCTTGCGGGCCGATCGCACCACGGCATTGGCGACGCGCGGGTTGGCCACGAACACTTCCTTGGCATCGCGGGGCAGATCGACGATCAGCGACTTGCCGATCGACAGATCAAGCTTCTGGGCGCCGGAACCGGAACTGCGCGTGGTGATCCGATGGCTGGAAGAGCCGCTCTGGGCCTGCGCTTCGGCAATGGCCAATTGCAATGGCAGGAGCACGGCTGCCGAAACAGCGGCCCAATGCAGGGCACGCTTCCGGATGGCAGCGGCAAGGACGGGACGGGTCAACAGGCTGACGGACCGGTTCATGATGCCCTCACGGCTTTGCTGACTGGGTTGTGACGCCGAACCGCACGAGCGTCAGGCCTTGACGCTCGGCAGTATCGACAGGTGCGACCTCGCCGGCATCGGCCAGGCTGCGCAGTGCCAGCGAAATGGCCCCCGATTTCTGAGCAAGGGTCACGGTTTCGACCTGGCGCGGATCAAGTTCGAGCGTCGCCGTCTCGCCGACCACGACCTTCTCGCCATTGCGCTCCTGGATGTTCTGGCCGATGGCCAGAACCCGGATGTTGGTCAGGATGGTTTCGCTGACGAAGCTTTCGACATTGGTGGGCGCCGTGTCCTGCCGACCGGTCTTGATGATGTCGACCCGGTCATTGGGAAGCACGAAACCGCCCGCCGTGCTGTTGCCGGCCCGGTCGATCGAAATGGCAATGGCGCGTTTGCCGGAGGGCAGGACTGCGGACAGGAAGCCCGAGCCATCGGGCCGGATCAGCTTTTCCTTGCGGATCGGCTCGAAGGCGACGAAGGAGGAGCGCACGAGAGCCCCGATCACTTCCTTGTCGAGCGTGGCAGCCTCTGCCTTGCGGATGGCACCCTGCGGCACGCTGTCCTGAGGCCAGGCGAGCCAGCGGATATCGTTCTGCGTGACCGTGTTGCCGAGCGGCAGGTCGAAACCGGCCACCAGAACGTCGACGGTGCGGCTGGGTTCGACTTCCTTCACGACCTTGACGGTCGATGGCGCTTCACCCGGCGTGATCAAGACATATGCCACCATCATGGTGAGCACCGAAATGCCCAACACAACGGCTCTGGCGCCTGAGATTCCCAACATGGTGACCACCCGTACTGACGACTTGTGCCATCACCATGCCGGGGGAATCGTCAAATTATGGTTAACCGTGCGTTGATGGCGCGGCCTTCGCGCCCGCCCGTCCAACCCGACGGTCTCACCCGATCATGGCCGCCGACTTCCAGATGGTCGAATAGGGAAAGATGAACAGCCCGGCCATGGCGAGGGCGATGCCATAGGGCACCCCGTTGCTCGGAGAGTGCAGCCTCTCAAGCCAGGTCCAGCCCAGCGCAAAGCGCGGCAAGGGATAGGTGCGCATGTTCAGGATCCACAAGGTCAGCAGGCCACCTGCGACGCTCGAGATCATCACATAGGCCGGAAGCAGCTCGGGACCGATCCAGAGCGCCGTCGCAGCGGCCAGCTTGGCATCGCCGCCGCCGATCCAGCCGGCGGCAAACATGCCGAAACAGATGACGAGGACCAGCGCGCCTGCGCCGAGGTGGAGGCCCAGCTGCGCCAACGGCAACTGGCAGACCAGCGCGAACACGACGAAGGCCGAGATCAGGCCAAGAGAAATGCGATTGGAGATGCGCATCGACACGAGGTCGCTGGCTGCCGCATAAGCCATGAAGGCCGGAAAGATCAGCAAGGTCGCGAGTGTCATGATCGACATCAAAAATCTCCGACAAAAGTGATCCGAGGTCCGGACACCTGAGCATGCGGGTGGTGAAGATCCGGTATCCGACACAGGAAGGGCGCCGGCCGGGCCTGCACCCGAGCAGCACAGGGTGCGAAAAAAGGAACATCAGACCGCCCGCAAGGGCGATCCAAAGCTTGGTCAGGAACGCAGAAGCGTCAGCCTGAGAGATCTCATTACTTCTTGACCAGACCGTCACGCACTTGTTCGAAGCGCGCCTTCAGGTTCGTACCGACAGTCGTCCAGACGCTGATGCAGACCACGGCGATGAGGGCGGCGATCAGGCCGTACTCGATTGCGGTTGCGCCAGACTCGTCCTTGGCAAAGCGATTCATCAAATTCTTCACGGAAGCACCCCTTTATCCAGCCACGCGAGCGATCCCGATCGCCCCATACGACCGCGCAAACCCAAGCCCCTGCCCCGGACTGCACAGCACTCAATTGCAAGAAAGAAAAGGTGGACCGCCCACGAGGAGCGATCCACCCGTGTCCGGCGACACCGAAGCGTCGGCCTGGACGTTTTCGTCACTTCTTGACCAGACCGTCACGCACTTCTTCGAAGCGGGCCTTCAGGTTGGTACCAACAGTCGTCCAGACGCTGATGCAGACCACGGCGATGAGGGCGGCGATCAGGCCGTACTCGATTGCGGTTGCGCCAGACTCGTCCTTGGCAAAGCGATTCATCAGGTTCTTCATGGGAACACTCCTTTTACACCACGGTTTCGTCGATCGTCACCGGTGTTAAGGCCCGAAGATCGTCGACTGAGCTGACCGTACATGCCATCTCTTGCAGATCGGTTAAATCAAACATCAATTTTGGCAACACAGCGCCATGTATTATATATGGTTAACTGCTAATTTAGTTGAAATTATACTCAGTATATCATCGTTTATGAAATCCTAAATTGAAATTCTATTTCATCTTTTCGCTATCGATTTTTGCCTTATGATCGAATAGAGGTCTTGTTTATTTGCATTCCGATCGCGAACCGCAGATGTCATGCCAAACTGCGATCAAGGACAGCCATGATCGGTCGGGACTATGCAAATCGCACGGCGGGCCAATGCCTTCCCAGCGGGCCGCAACACTCTGCGCAGGACCTGTCCGCGGCTCGCGCCCCCGCTCAGCGCGCCATGCAGCAACCTGCGGTGCATCGCAGAGTGCCGCGTTATCGAATTCTTCACCATGCAAGGCGCATAAGCCCAGTGGATGATCCCATCACACGGGGCCTGGACACATGATGCCGATGCCGGAACAGTTTTGCGATCGAGACGGGCCAACGACCGCCCGTCCTTCCTCGGCACGTCTTTCACTGGCAATCCTCATGCCGGCTGCCGTCAGCCTCGCCGTGCTCGGAATCTGGTCAGCATCAATGTTGCCGGCCGCAGCCACCGAACGCTTGGATTCCGTGGCTGTGGTTGTCGACCACGCCAAGGTGATCAAGCTGCCTGAGAAGACCCAGACCGTGATCGTGGGCAATCCGATGATTGCCGACATCACGGTTCAGAAGAACGGCATCCTGATCGTTACCGGCAAGAGCTTCGGCGTCACGAACTTCATCGCTCTCGACGCCTCTGGCAGCATGCTGGCCGAATCGCGCGTGACAGTGCGGGCGGCGACCGAAGCTGTCGTGACCGTGCAGCGCGGCATGGACCGCGAGTCCTATTCCTGCGCACCCCAGTGCCAGCCGGCGATCCAGCTCGGCGACTCCGCAAAGTTCTTCGGCGATGTCGGCGGTCAGGCCAGCAGCCGCAACCAGATGTCCGCGCCCGCACGGTGAGCGTGGTTAAACGGCGGTTGATTTCTTTGCCTGCGCCCTTGCCGCCGAACTAACACTTCCGAAAACAATCTTGGCTAGTCTTCAGCCCAAGCTGGAGATTGAATGCCATGTTGAGGGATATTATCAGGTCTTGCCTGATCCGCCCGCGCCGCGTGATCATGCGCTTTCGCAAGGATGCGAAGGGCGCAACCGCGATCGAATTCGGACTGCTCGCCATGCCGTTCTTCATCATGTTGATGATGATCGTCGAAACGTCGATGTCCTTCTGGACGCGGCAGGTCCTGCAGGAGGCCACCTCGCAGGCGGCCCGCACGATCCTGACCGGCGAAAGCCGCAATCTCTACAAGGGAACGACCACCGAGCAGACGGGAAAGTTCCGTGACGCGATCTGCGCCAACATGAAGATTGGCAGCGATTGCGCGACCCGACTGTTCGTCGACGTACAGCCGATGGGCGCCTCATTCCCGCCGAATGCGGCCGCCACCATGATCTCCGGCAACAAGATCGATCCGTCCAAGTTCATGATGCGCCCGGTCGCGCCATCCGAAGTGGCTGTCGTGCGCGTTGCCATCAAGATGCCGGTTCTGGTGCAGGGCTTCTTCGGGACGATGGCTGCGCTCGATGATGGCTCCAGCGTCCTGCAGGCCGTCGTGGCCTTCCAGGCTGAACCCTACGTGTTGTGAGGCAACAGCCATGATCAGCTTGCAGAACCTCCTGCGGTGCGTCCGCCGCCCGGCCACACCGGCCCCCCTCACCCTGGAAAGCGCCGGCATGCGGGGCACACCCTCGCTGCTGTCTCGCCTGACCCACCAGCGCCGCCGGCTCGGGCGTGACGACCGTGGCGTTGCGGCCATCGAGTTCGGCTTCATTGCGCCGATCATGCTGTTGATGCTGATCGGCATCGTCGACATCAGCAACGCGGTGTCGATCAACTGGCGCATGGTCAACCTCAACAAGGCGCTCGCAGACCTGTCCTCGCAGACAGCGACCCTGACGACCGCGCAGCTCGACAACATCTTCACCGCCAGCGCCGTGGTGCTGTCTCCCTACGAGGGCAAGCTGCCGCGCATGACGATTTCCAGCGTGATCGTCGGCAACGACAAGATCGCGCGCGTCTGCTGGAGCGAAGCGAGGGAAGATGGCCGGCCCGGACCGCTGCTCAAGACCATCGGCGGGCTGACCAAGGGCACCGTTGTGCCACTGCCGAACCTCCAGATGGCCGAGCCGGGCATCTCCTACATCGTCACCACGACGGTTCTGGACTTCAAGGGCATCATCAGCCCGGAGATGGAGATGAATGCGAAGACACTGTACTTCCGGCCGCGTGCGGGCAACCGCGAGAACGGCACGGAGCAGGTCGAGCGCACCGGCCAAGCCCTGTGCAAACCGGTCTGAGTCCGGCTTTGTCCGGTCGGACCGCTACAGCGTCTGGTTGTAGTCGCCGACTTCCGGCCTGAGCCGGAGAATGCCGTCAACGAGGCGGAACATCTCGTGCTTTCGGGCATCGGAAACCGGGCTTTCGACGACCACGACGATCTCCGGCTTGTTGGACGAGGCCCGCACCAGCCCCCAGGTGCCATCCGTCATGGTGCAACGCACGCCGTTGACCAGGTTGAGATCGCGGATGCCGTGGCCATCCGCCCCTTCGCCGGCGGCAGCCATGGCCTTGAAGCGGGCGATGGCATCGTCGACCACGCCATACTTGATCTCGTCGGCGCATTTGGCCGACATCGTGGGTGAACCCCATGTGCGCGGCACGGCGCGATACAGATCGGCCATCGAGCGCACGGGGTTGCGGTCGAGCATCTCGAGCACCGCGATGGCGGTCAGCAGGCCGTCGTCATATCCCCGCCCGACCGGCGTGTTGAAGAAGAAGTGACCCGACTTCTCGAAACCGGCCAGCGCGCCCAGTTCTTTGACGCGGCGCTTGATGTAGGAATGCCCGGTCTTCCAGTAGTCGGTCTGGACGCCGAGGCCCTGAAGCACGGGATCGGTGGCGAAAAGCACGGTCGACTTCACATCGACAACAAAGCGCGCGCCGGGATGCAGCCTGCCCAGGTCCCGCGCCAGCATGACACCGATCTTGTCGGCGAAAATCTCCTCGCCCTCGTTGTCGACCACACCGCAGCGGTCGCCGTCGCCATCGAAGCCGAGGCCGACGTCGGCACCGGTTTCGCGGACCTTGTCGGCGATGGCGTGCAGCATCTTCAGGTCTTCGGGGTTGGGGTTGTAGCGCGGGAAAGTGTGGTCAAGCTCGGCATCGAGCGGGATAACCTCGACACCGAGGCGCTCCAGCATCTGCGGCGCAAAGGCGCCTGCCGTGCCGTTGCCGCAGGCCGCAACGACCTTGAGCGGGCGCGTGATGCGGCGATCCTTGAGCAGGTCAGCGATGTAGGTTTCGGCAAAGCCGGAGATGAACTGGTAGGCCCCACCCTCGCGCATCTCGCCTTCGCCGCCGAGCACGATGTCGCGCAGGGCGCCCATCTCCTCAGGGCCGAAGGTCATGGGCCGGTTGGCACCCATCTTCACCCCGGTCCAGCCATTGTCATTGTGCGAGGCGGTGACCATCGCAACGCACGGGCAATCGAGTGCGAACTGGCCGAAATAGGCCATCGGCGACAGGGCAAGCCCAATGTCCTTGACCCGCATGCCCGATGCCATCAGGCCGGCGATCAGCGCATACTTGATGGCGGCGGAATAGCCGCGGAAATCATGCCCGACCACGATGTCGGGCCGCACGCCCAGCCTGTGCACCAGTGTACCGATGCCGATGCCGAGCGCCTGCACGCCCATCAGGTTGATCTCTTTCTCGAACAGCCAGCGCGCATCATATTCGCGAAACCCGGTGGGCTTGACCATCGGCTGGGATTCATAGGCGGCGGTGTTGGGCAGGAGCCGTGCCACGGGGACAGGGAACATGGGGCCGTGATTCCTTGTTGAAAGCGGCATCGCTATACCACGGCTTGGGTTGGCGTCGTCATGCTTGTGCCAGCACGCAGGCAGCTACGCCGGATGGTTCGCCGAGGCCCAGCGGAAGGTTTGCGCGCACCTTGCGGCCCATGGCCGCTTGCGCTGCGGCCCGCTTGCGCGCAAGGGAACGGCATGATCGACCATCCGACCTCGACCGCCGGCTTCGGTGTCTACCTGCACTGGCCCTTCTGCGCGGCCAAGTGCCCTTACTGCGACTTCAACAGCCATGTGCGGCACAGCAAGCCCGACGAAGCGGCCTATACTGCGGCGTTCCGGCGCGAGATCGCGCACCGCGCCGCGCTCAGTCCGGGCCGGGAAGTGACCTCGATCTTCCTGGGTGGCGGCACGCCCTCGCTGATGCAGCCTGCCACGGTGGCTGCCCTGCTCGATGCAGTGGCCGAAGCGTGGCCGACCGCACGCGACATCGAGGTCACGCTCGAAGCCAACCCAACCAGTGTCGATGCCGAACGTTTTGCGGGCTATCGCAGCGCCGGCGTCAACCGGGTGTCGCTGGGCGTGCAGGCGCTGAACGACCGTGACCTGAAGGCGCTTGGGCGGTTGCACAGCACCGAGGAGGCGCTGGCCGCCGTGGCCGTCGCCGCCCGGCACTTCGAGCGCATGTCGTTCGACCTGATCTATGCCCGCTCGCCCCAGCAGAGCGTGCCCGAATGGCGCGGCGAACTGGGCGGCGCGCTGGAAAGGGCGGTGGAGCACCTGTCGCTCTACCAACTCACGATCGAACCGGGCACGGCCTTCCATGCGCTGCACGCCGCCGGCAAGCTGCCGGTGCCAGACGAGGATCTGGCGCGCGCTCTTTATGAAACCACGCAGGAACTGTGTGATCGCCACGGCTTTGCCGCCTACGAAATCTCGAACCATGCCCGCGCAGGCGCGGAATGCCGGCATAACCTCGTCTACTGGCGTTATGGCGAATATGCCGGGATCGGTCCCGGCGCCCATGGGCGGCTGGTGGTGGACGGCGTGCGCAGGGCCCAGTCCACCGAGAAGCACCCGGAGACATGGCTGGCCACGGTGGCCGCGCAGGGCCATGCCCTGGTCGAGGATGACCCGCTTTCGCCGGAATCCGCGGGCGATGAATTCCTGCTGATGGGCCTCAGGCTCAGCGAAGGCATCGACCCTGCCACTTACGCCGCGCTGGCGGGCCACGGCTTTTCTGAAAAGCGCGTGGCGTCGCTGATCGACGATGGCCTGATCACACTCCGGCCGGATGGCCGCATCGCGGCGACGCCGGATGGCGCGCTGGTGCTTGATGCAGTCGTGGCCGATCTGGCCGCCTGACAGCGCCCGATCAGGCCGAGCGGCCAAACTCGCGCGGGGCCGCGTTGACCGTCACGGATGTGCCATTGCGGATTTCGAGCACAGCGAGGCCACGCTCGATCATGCCGTCCTGCCGGAAGCGGAACAAGCCGTCGACCCCGTCGAAGCCGGACGGGTTGGTCAGCACCGCCTGCGAGAAGCGCTGGGCTCCCTGCTGCCGGGCCAGGGCGGCAACCAGCGTCATGGCCGTGTAGGACAAGGAGGCCAGCCGGATCGGGGAGGCCCCAAACCGGGCCTGGTAGCGCTGGGCGAAGGCGTTGAAGCCACCTGAATCGGGCGCTGCGAACCAGCCGCCCTGCAATTGCGGCACGCGGAAGTTGCGGGCATCGTTCCAGACGCCGGTTCCGAGCAGCTTGACGCGCTGGCTGTTGAGCCCGGCGCTCTGCAGGGCCTGGCCGATGGCCGGCAAGGTGTCGGCATTCTCGGGAACGAACAGCGCGTCGATCTGGCCCATCGCGGGAGTGAGCCGCCCGACAGCGGCCTCCATCTGACCCTGATCGATGGCAAAGCGCTCGATGGCGGCCACACGTACGCCGCGCTGGGCTGCGGATTGCTGGAAGGCGGCCTCGACCACACGGCCATAGGCGGTGTCGGGGATGAGTGCCGCGAAGGACCGGCGGCCTTGCTGGGCCGCGAAGTTGACCACACGCTGCACTTCCAGCTCTGCCACGAACGACATCAGGTAGACGCCGGGCGAGGCCACGGCCGTGTCTGTCGAGAAGGCAATCACCGGCCGGCCAGCCGGCTTCGCCACGGAGGCGGCAGCCTGCACGGACGTAGCGAAGAGCGGGCCGATGATGAGTTCGGCACCCTCGGCCAGCGCCTCCTGGGCGGCAGCGCGCGCGCCGTCGGCGGAGCCCTTGTCGTCCTTGATGATCAGCCGGATATTGGGATTCTGGAACTCGGCCAGCGCCATTTCGGCAGCGTTCTTCAGCGCATTGCCCACGGTGCCGCCCTGCCCGCCAGCGGTCAGCGGCACGATCAGCGCGACCGGAACGCCGCCTTGCGGGCCCGTCGGCGAGGCAGACCCGGGAGCAGGGCCGGAGCCACTCTCGAAGCTGGGAAGCCCTCCGACGCAAGCCCCAAGGCTCGAGGACAGCGCCGCGAGGCCGAGAACCTTCAGGCCGGTGCGGCGATCAAGACGCTGATCTGTCAAGTTGCAGTTCCCCATGGCGATAGTTCATTCACTATAACAAGTTTTCCCGCGCTGTCACAGCTTGAATGCAGGCAGTGCTTCGGAAAACCTTTCGTTAACAGCATCTTAACGCGGACAAAACGGCATTGTATTGATTTCGCACGCGAACAGGCTGGCCTCGACGGCGCGAACATGGCACTGCTCTGCCATGAGCAAACCGGATCATCCGCACGGGTCGTTCACCGCTTTCGGCATCAGGGCCGCAGCCGAGCCGCTCGCACCCGGTCTGCATGTGGTGGCCACCCCCATCGGCAATCTTCGGGACATGTCGCTGCGTGCCTTGGCAACGCTGGCGGCCGCCGACCTGATTCTGGCCGAGGATACCCGCGTCACCAAGGTTCTGCTGGCACATTACGGCATTTCCACGCCGCTGGCTGCCTATCACGAGCACAACGCCAACGAGATGCGCCCGCGCGTGCTGGCGCGGCTGGCGGCTGGCGACAGGCTGGCGCTGGTGTCGGATGCGGGAACACCGCTTGTCTCGGACCCTGGCTATCGCCTGGTCGAAGATGCCGTGAAGGCCGGGCATGCCGTGACCGGGGTTCCGGGCCCGTCCGCCGTGCTGGCCGCGCTGGTGGTGGCCGGACTGCCGACGGACCGCTTCTTCTTCGAAGGATTTCTCGCCCCGCGCACGGCAGCGCGGCGGGCACGCCTGACCGAACTCGGCACCATTCCGGCCACCATCGTGCTGTTCGAATCGCCGCGCCGTCTGGCGGAAATGCTGGCTGATGCTGCCGCCATGCTCGGCGCGCGGCCGGCCGCCGTGGCGCGCGAATTGACCAAGATGCACGAAACCGTCAAGCGCGGCACCTTGCCGGAACTGGCCGCACTGTATGCAGCCGGCGAGACGGCGCGCGGCGAGATCGTGGTGCTGATCGGGCAGGCCGAGGCCGGCGCAGCCTCGCCCGCCACCGAGGATCTGGTCGACGGCAAACTCAAGGCTGCGCTCGCAGCGATGTCGCTGAAGGAAGCTGTGGCGCAGGTGACGGCCGATACCGGCCTGCCGCGCCGCAAGGTCTATGCCCGCGCCCTCGAACTGACCCGCGCACCCTGAATGGCGCCCCCTGACCGCAGTACGCGCGCGCGCCGCTCGGTCAAAACCGGCATCGCAGCCGAATGGCTGGCGATCGCGCTGCTGACCCTGAAGGGCTACCGCATCCTGTCCCGGCGCTTCGGCGGAAAGGGCGGCGAGATCGACCTGATTGCCCGGCGCGGGGCCTGCATCGTCTTTGTCGAGGTCAAGGCCCGCGCTGCCATCGATGACGCGGCTCTCGCCATCACGCCGGACAAGATCCGGCTGATGACACGGCGGATCAACGACTGGCGCAGCCGCAACGCCTGGGCTCAAGGCCACGTGCTGCGCGCCGATGCCGTGTTTGTCGGACAGCGGCGCTGGCCACGCCATGTCGAGAACGTGTTTCCGCTCGACGTGCAGTGAGGGACTTGGCCCTGAAGGGCTTGCGCTGAAGCCGCCGCGCCGCCGATAAGGGCAGCCGAACCCGCAACGCAGGATTGCCCCATGAGCCTCACCGTCGCCGTCCAGATGGACCCGATCGAACGCATCAAGATCGCCGGCGATTCCAGCTTCGCACTGATGCTCGAAGCACAGGCGCGCGGCCACTCGCTCTACACCTACACACCCGACAAGCTGTCGATGCGCGATGGCAAGGTCATCGCCATGGCGCGGCCGGTCAGCGTCAGGGATGTCGAGGGCGATCACGCGACGCTCGGCAGCGAGGAGCGCATCGATCTGGGCGATGTCGATGTGGTGCTGCTGCGCCAGGACCCGCCATTCGACATGGGCTATGTCACCACCACGCACCTTCTGGAGCGCATCCACCCGAAGACGCTGGTGGTCAACGACCCGGCCCATGTGCGCAATGCGCCCGAGAAGATCTTCGTCACCGACTTCCCGGACCTGATGCCGGCAACGCTGATCACGCGCGACAAGGCCGAGATCGAGGCCTTCAGGGCCGAATTCGGCGACATCGTGATGAAGCCGCTCTACGGCAATGGCGGGGCCGCCGTGTTCAAGGTCGGCCGGATCGACCCGAATTTCGGCTCGCTCTATGACCTGTTCGCGACCCTGTTCAAGGAGCCCTGGGTGGTGCAGCGCTTCCTGCCCAAGGTCACCGAAGGCGACAAGCGCATCATCCTGGTCGACGGCGTGGTCAAGGGCGCGATCAACCGGGTGCCGGCTGAAAACGACATCCGCTCCAACATGGTGCGCGGTGGGGCGGCGAAGCCGACCGACCTGTCAAGGCGCGAGATGGAGATCTGCGAGCGGATCGGGCCGGACCTGAAGGCGCGTGGCCTGATCTTCGTCGGCATCGACGTGATCGACGGCAACCTCACCGAAATCAACGTGACCTCGCCCACCGGCCTTCGTGCCATCAAGCGGCTGGGCGGGCCCGATCTGGCCGTGGACGTGTGGGATGCGATCGAGGGGAAGGTGGGGTGAGGGGCGGTCTCTGCTACCGGAAACGTCCCTTGCAAGTTGGAGCCCGCGCATGTCCCCTATCCGTATCATCAAAGCCCGGTGGGACCGCTATTTCGTGTTCGCGTTGCGCTACAAGAAGCGATTCTATCTCAACATTGCGGTGATCCTTATCGCGATCGTAACGTTCACATTTGATACGCTATGGGGCAGCCTTTTTACTGCTCTGACAGTCATATATTCAATTTATGATGTCTGGTACACATGGCGTGAACATCGGAGTTTCAAACCTCGCAAGATCAGGTTTGATCTGCAAAGCCTAAACGACCCGCTGGATCGCGGTGGAAAAAAATCACTGGACTTGGGCGAAGACTACGCGTTTTTCGAACCTGAGATCAATGACCGCCTAGATCAGCTTCGGGCGCAGATGAGGATCAAGAAAGATCGATACCTCATACCAGAACCCTTGCGAACAAAGTATGGAAACCTCTTTGAGGAAAAACGTCTGTTGCCAGATACGAATAATGAGGAAAAGATCAGGCTTTGCGAAGACATCGACAGTAACTTCATTCGGCGTAGCCAATCAGAGGTGGTGATCCAGAAAACCGACTACTACTCCTCTCTTCTCACGAACGAGGCGTTCAACTTAGCACTTTATAATACCGACGGGTCGATCCTGCTTGATGGTCGCGGCTATCTCCTCGCCAATAACCAGTTGATCGGGCTCGGCAACAGCATCGCCTCAAACCACATCGGCGTCTCCGTCATGGCGATTACGCAGGACGGATATCTCCTTCATCAACGCCAAGGGCAGCAGGAACAGGGAGCCCACCAGCTTGGTCCGTCCGCTTCCGGCTCCGCAGATTGGCGCGACGTTGAAAGCGCGATGGCCGAGCATGCCGGTGATTTCTTCAACCTCGTTCGGCTCGCGGCCCGGCGCGAACTCCTCGAAGAGACGTCGACCCCACCGAAAGCACTTCGTGTTTCCGACCTGCGCATCACGGGCTACGCGCGGTTCGCGCACCGCGCCGGCAAGCCTGAGTTCTTCTGCTTCTGCGTGCTTCCAGCTGATCATGACGTAGTCCGCAAAGTTCCGCGGAACGAAAAGCGCCGAGTTCATGAGATTTGCTACACGCGCGTTGCAACGGAGACCAGCCGCGCATGCGCAGATGATCTCCAGACGTTCCTTCAGAACATAAAGGAGAGCCAGCAGGTCGCTACTCCCTCGCTCGTCGCGTCGCTGGTTTTTGCCATTCAATATCTCAGGCAGAGCGAGCATCCCACACTGGGCGCACGCACCGAGTCCACAGTACGTCGCGACTAATACCCCACCTCGTCCACCCGCATCCCCATCGCGTCGAACATCAGCAGGCGGCCGACGAGCCCCTCGCCAAACCCGGTGATCTGGCGAATGACTTCCAGCGCCATCATCGAGCCCATGACCCCGGCGAGGGCGCCGAGCACGCCGGCCTCGGCGCAGGCCGGCACCACGCCCGCCGCGGGCGCTTCGGGGAACAGGTCGCGGTAGGACGGGTTGGGCCGGCCATCGGGCCGCGCCTCAAAGGGCCTCAGCGTCGTGAGCGTGCCATCGAAGCGGCCCAGGGCGGCAGTGACCAGCGGCTTGCGCTCGGCAAGGCAGGCATCGGCCACCAGATAGCGGGTGGCGAAGTTGTCGCAGCCATCGGCCACCAGGTCATAGTTGGCGATCAGCGCGCGGGCATTGTGGCCGTCAAGGCGGTGGGCATGGGGCTCGACACGGACCCCGGGATTGAGGCGCTGGACGGCATCCGCCGCGCTCGAAACCTTGGGCCGGCCGATGTCCGGCGTGCCATGCAGAACCTGGCGCTGGAGATTGGACAGCGAGACCGCATCATCATCGACCACACCGATGCAGCCGACGCCGGCTGCGGCCAGATACAGGATCAGCGGCGATCCAAGACCACCGGCACCGACCACCAGCACGCGGGCTGCGGCCAGCCGCGCCTGGCCCGGGCCGCCGATCTCCGGCAGGACAAGGTGTCGGGCATAGCGCTCGATCTCGGCGGCATCGAAGCTCATCTTTCTCGCCTTTCCTGCTGCGCCCCTCGATGAGGCGTAAAGCGCGGCAAAGTGCGCCGCAATGTGGAAAATGCAGGCAAATCGGCACCTGAGCCTTGCGGGCTCTTTGCCGGGGCCTATGTGCCATGCCATCGTAGGTGCCAGTCACGGCGGCCTCACGTGTTCCGTCGTCATTTGGGAGGTATCACATGCGTTTGAAAACACTCGGTCTGGCGCTCGCGGGCGTCGCCATGTCAGCCATCGCTGCGTTTGCGCAGCAGGCCGTCACCCCTGCCGTGGTCTATGACCTTGGCGGCAAGTTCGACAAGTCGTTCAATGAAGCAGCGTTCAACGGTGCCGAGCGCTTCAAGCGCGAGAGCGGTGTCGACTACCGCGATTTCGAGATCCAGAACGATGCCCAGCGCGAGCAGGCCCTGCGCAACTTCGCACAGCGCGGCCAGAACCCGATCGTGGCAGTCGGCTTCTCATTCCGCGCGGCGCTCGAGAACGTTGCCAAGGAATTCCCCAATACCCGCTTTGCCATCATCGATTCCGGGGTTGATCTGCCGAACGTGCAGTCCATCCGCTTCCGTGAACATGAGGGTTCCTATCTCGTCGGCGTGCTGGCCGGCCTGGCCACCAAGAAGAACACCGTCGGCTTCGTCGGTGGCATGGACATTCCGCTGATCCGCCGCTTCGCCTGCGGCTACGTGCAGGGTGTCAAGGCCGCCAAGCCGGCCGCAACCGTGATCCAGAACATGACGGGCACCACGGGCGCAGCATTCCGCGATCCGGTGCGCGGCGGCGAACTGGCCCGCGGCCAGATCTCCCAGGGCGCGGACGTGATCTATCACGCCTCGGGCGCGACCGGCATCGGCGTGCTGCAGGCGGCTGCCGATGGCGGCGCACTCGGCATCGGTGTTGATTCGAACCAGAACGGCCTGCATCCGGGCAAGGTCCTGACTTCGATGCTGAAGCGCGTCGACAACGCCGTGCATACCTCGTTTACCACCGCCCGCGCCGGCACCTGGAAGGCCGGCACCACCGTTCTCGGCCTCGCCGAAGGCGGGGTGGACTGGGCTGATGACAGCAACAATGCGCCGCTGATCACCGCCGAGATGCGTGCTGCCGTGACCAAGGCCTCCGACGACATCAAGGCTGGCCGAGTGGTGGTGCATGACTTCATGTCGAACCAGGCCTGCCCGGTGCAGTGAACCTTTGCAGTGAGCCCGGCGCAGTCACGCTGCGCCGGGTCTTGTGACAAACGGATGGCCGGGGCACACTCCGGCCATTCTGATTTTGAAAGCCCTGCATGATCCCGCCCGCCATCCAGATGACCGGCATCGACAAGCGCTTCGGGGCGGTTCACGCCAACCGGGCCGTCGATCTGACGGTGACGAAGGGCACGGTGCATGGGCTGATCGGCGAGAACGGGGCCGGCAAGTCGACCCTGATGTCGATCCTTTACGGGTTCTACGCGGCGGATGCCGGCAGCATCGCCATCAACGGCAAGCCGAGCCTGATCCGCACATCCGCCGACGCGATCCATTCAGGCATCGGTATGGTGCACCAGCACTTCATGCTGGTGGAGACCTTCACCGTGGTCGAGAACGTGATGCTCGGCGCGGAAGGCGGCATGTTCACCGCACGCGGCGCGGCTGCCGTGCGCAGCAAGCTGCTGGAGCTGTCGCAAGCCTACGGCATGGACGTGGACCCCGATGCGGTGGTGTCGGATCTGGCTGTCGGCGAATTGCAGCGTGTCGAAATTCTGAAAGCACTGGTCAAGGGCGCCGACATCCTCATCCTTGACGAGCCGACCGCCGTGCTGACGCCGACCGAGGTCGACAACCTGTTCGTGCTGCTGCGCCGCCTCGCCAGCGAGGGCAAGACGGTCATCATCGTCACGCACAAGCTGAAAGAGATCATGGCCGTGACGGACCGTGTCTCCGTGATGCGGCGCGGCGAGATGGTCGGAACAGTCGAGACGGCCGGCACCAGCCCCGCCGATCTGGCGGAGCTGATGGTCGGCAGGCGCGTGGTCCTCACTGTCGAGAAGGGCCCGGCCCGGCCCGGCGAAGTCGTGCTCGCCGTCGAGGACCTGTGCGTCCGCGATGCGCGCGGCACGCTCCGGCTCGACCATGTCAGCCTTTCGGTGAAAGCCGGCGAGATCGTCGGCATTGCCGGCGTCTCGGGCAATGGCCAGTCCGAACTGCTGGAAGCCATCGCAGGCATCCGCAAGCCCTCGTCCGGGCGCGTCAGCCTCAAGGGCGAGGCGCTGGATTGCGGCGGGACGGACGATCCCCGGACGCTGCGCGCCAAGGGCTTGCGCCACGTGCCGGAAGACCGCCACAGGATGGGTCTGGTCAAGCCGTTCGCGGCTGCGGAAAGCGCCATGCTGGGTTGTTCCGACGAGGAGCGCTTCGGCAAGGGGCTGTTTCTCGACCGCGATCTGGTGATGGCCGATTGCGCGGCCAAGATGGCGGCCTTCGACGTGCGGCCCGCCGATCCCGGCCTGCGGACGGCGCTGTTCTCGGGCGGAAACCAGCAGAAGATCGTGCTGGCACGGGAGATCGAGCGCGATCCCCAACTGCTGCTGATCGGCCAGCCGACACGCGGCGTCGACATCGGCGCGATCGAGTTCATCCACAAGCGCATCATCGCGCTGCGCGATGCCGGCAAGGCGATCCTTCTGGTCTCGACCGAACTTGACGAGGTGCTGGCCCTGTCAGACCGCGTGCTCGTGATGTGCGGCGGCAAGATCACCGGTGAGCGGCTGCCGGACCAGACCAACGAGCAGGACATGGGGCTCCTGATGGCCGGCGTGACCTCCGAACAGCCCAAGGAAGCGGCATGAGCGCCCGGCCAGCACCGCTCTGGCTGACCGCTGGCGTGGTGCCGCTGGTCAATGTCGCGGTCGCCTTCCTGGCCGCGGGCCTCGTCATCGCGCTGATCGGCGAGAACCCGCTGGAAGCGCTGCAGATCATGCTGCGCGGAGCGCTCGGCTCGCAATACGGGCTGGGCTACACTCTCTATTACACGACCAGCTTCATCTTCACGGGCCTTGCCGTGGCGGTGGCCTTCCATGCCGGCCACTTCAACATCGGCGGCGAGGGGCAGGCCCTGATGGGCGGGCTCGGTGCAGCCCTTGTGGCCCTGTCGCTGCCGTTCCTGCCATGGCCGATCCTCTTGCCCCTCTGCGTGCTCGGGGCGGCGTTGGCAGGGGCTGCCTGGGTGCTGATCCCGGCCTATCTCCAGGCCTATCGCGGCAGCCACATCGTGATCACCACGATCATGTTCAATTTCCTCGCCGCCACGCTGCTGGTCTACCTGCTGGTCGGGCCCATGAAGATGGCAGGTTCCATGGCCCCCGAAACCGCCAAGTTCGTGCCGGGCGCAACGCTGCCGCTGATGAACCAGATGGCGGCCTGGTTTGGCCTCACGCTGACACGCACACCGCTGAACCTGTCCTTCGTGTTCGCCATCCTTGCAGCCATCACGGTCTGGGTGCTGATCTGGCGGACACGGCTCGGCTATGCGATCCGCACCGTCGGAGCCAATCCGGACGCGGCGGTCTATGCCGGCATCTCGCCGGCCCGGATCACCGTGATCGCGCTGCTGATTTCGGGCGGGCTGGCCGGCCTGATGGCGACCAACGAGATCCTCGGCGTGCAAGGACGGCTGATCAACGAGTTCACGGCAGGGGCCGGCTTCGTCGGCATCGCAGTGGCGCTGATGGGCCGGGGCCATCCGTTCGGGATCGTGCTGGCCGCCCTGCTGTTCGGGGTGCTCTATCAGGGTGGGGCCGAACTGGCCTTCGACAAGCCCAAGATCACCCGCGAGATGATCATCGTCATCCAGGGCTTCGTGATCCTGTTCGCTGGCGCGCTTGAAATGATGTTCGCGGACAGGATCGCAGCGCTCTACCAGCGCTTTGCCGGCCAGCCGGTGAGCGCATGAGCGAAGCCTTCCAGATCATCCTGCTTGCCGTCGACTCCGCCATCCGGCTGTCCGTGCCGCTGCTCTTCGCCTGTCTGGCCGGGCTCTACTCGGAGCGCGCCGGGGTGGTCGACATCGGCCTTGAGGGCAAGATGCTGATCGGGGCCTTTGCCGCCGGGGCGACCGCCAGCCTCGTGCCCAATCCCTGGATGGGCCTGCTTGCGGCAGTGCTGGCTTCGGTGCTGTTCGCACTGGTGCATGGCTTTGCCTCGATCACGCAACGCGGCAACCAGATCGTCGCGGGTGTGGCCATCAATGTGCTGGCATCGGGGCTGACGGCGATCCTCGGCAATGCCTGGTTCAATCAGGGCGGCCGCACGCCGCAATTGCCAAGCGGGGCGCGCTTCAACGAGATCGTGCTGCCCTTTGCCGAGAGCGCGCGCGCCATCCCGGTGTTCGGGGCGATCTACGCGGAGGTCATCTCGGGCCATTCGGTGCTGGTCTATGGCGCGCTGGCGCTGGTGCCACTGACCTGGTTCATCCTTTATCGCACCCGCTGGGGGCTGCGCCTGCGCGCTGTCGGCGAAAATCCCGCCGCCGTCGACACGGCGGGCCTTTCGGTGACAGCCCTGCGCTATTCGGCGGTGATCATGGCCGGAATCCTTTGCGGCTT
The DNA here is from genome assembly GCA_027487245.1 of Hyphomicrobiales bacterium. Taxonomy (GTDB): domain Bacteria; phylum Pseudomonadota; class Alphaproteobacteria; order Rhizobiales; family Beijerinckiaceae; genus Allobosea. The sequence continues at coordinate 23,847 of JAIYDY010000034.1, read as the reverse complement.
CGGGGGTGCCTATCTGGCCATCGCCCAGTCGGCGGGGTTCATCACCGACATGACGGCGGGCAAGGGCTTCATCGCGCTGGCGGCGCTGATCTTCGCCAAGTGGCGGCCGGTGCCGGCGCTGGGTGCCTGTTTCCTGTTCGGTCTGCTTGATGCCGTGGCCCTGCGCATCCAGGGCGTCAGCTTTCCCGGCATCGGACAGGTTCCGGTGCAGGCCATCCAGGCGCTGCCCTACCTGCTCACCGTGGTGCTGCTGGCCGGCTTCATTGGCAAGGCGACGCCGCCCAAGGCCGTCGGCGTGCCCTATCTCAAGGACCGGTCATGACAGCTTCCATGACTCCCGCCCTGACAGCGTTGTTCGAGGCCGCCAGGGCCGCGCAGGAACGGGCCTACGTGCCGTATTCGAAGTTCCGGGTCGGGGCCGCCGTGCGGTCTGCCAGTGGCGCGATCCATGCCGGCTGCAATGTCGAGAATGCCGCCTATCCTGTCGGCAATTGCGCCGAGGCCAGCGCCATCGCCGCGATGATCATGGCGGGCGAGACCACCATCATCGAAGCGCTCGTGGTCGGGGATGGCACCGGCCTGTGCACGCCGTGCGGTGGCTGCCGCCAGCGGTTGCGCGAATTCGCCGCGCTGACGACGCCGGTGCATGTCGCCGATCGCGGTGGTATCCGCCGCAGCTTCACGGTCGACGAGCTTCTGCCGGCCTCCTTCGGCCCCGACAATCTGGCATCCTGACAAGAACGAGCGGTCCATGGCCTGGCGTGATCACCCCGAAAGCCTTTTTGGCGAGGCGGCGGCCTTCGTGACCGCGCACGGCGTCGAGACGCCGGAACTGGCGATCATCCTTGGTTCGGGCCTTGGCTCGCTGGCGGACGAGATCGAGGAAGCGGTCACCATTCCCTTCGCCGAAATCCCCGGGTTTCCGCGCGGACAGGTGTCGGGCCATGCCAAGGCGCTGGTCTCGGGGATGCTCGAAGGCCGCCGCGTGATCGTGTTTGCCGGCCGTTCCCACTACTACGAGGGCGGCGATCCGGCGGTGATGAAGGTGCCGCTCGGGCTTCTGACCCGGCTCGGCGCACCACCCGTGCTGGCCACCAACGCCGCCGGATCGGTCAATCCGGCCATGGCCCCCGGCGACGTGGTGGCCATCAGCGACCATATCAGCCTTGGCGCGCCCAACCCGCTGGTGGGTGACACGGACGAACGGCGCTTTGTGCCGATGGCCGAGGCCTATAGCCCGGCGCTGAGGGCGCGGCTGCAGCGTGCGGCTGCCCGGGCGGGACTTGCGCTGGCCGAAGGCGTTTACATGTGGTGGACCGGCCCCAGCTTCGAGACGCCGGCCGAGATCAGGCTTGCGCAGCGGGTCGGTGCCGATCTTGTCGGGATGTCGACGGTGCCGGAGGTGATCATGGCGCGGCGGCTCGGACTCGAGATCGCGGCCTTGTCGATCGTCACCAACTATGGCACCGGCATGCAGGTGGTCGCGCCGAACCACATGGAAACCAAGCATGTGGCCGATGCCGCCGCGCCGCGCCTCAAGCGGCTGGTGCGAGCCTTTCTGAAGGAGAGCGAGCATGGCTGAGAGCAAGCCCGGGGCCGATGCCCTTCTGGCGCGCCGCGCGCTGGCGCTGCTGGACCTGACCGACCTGGGCGATCAGGCCAGCGAGGCCGGCACCTTGCAGCTTTGCGCGAGGGCCGTCGCTGCGCCGCAGGCCGTCGCCGCCGTCTGCATCTGGCCGCAATTCGTCAGTCTCGCCCGGCGCACGCTGGGCAGCAGCGCCGTCAGGGTGGCGACGGTGGTGAACTTCCCCGCCGGCGGGACCAATGTCGGCCGCATTTCGGGCGATACGACCGAGGCCATCGGCGACGGCGCCGACGAGATCGACCTGGTGATGCCCTACAGGGCCTTCCTCCAGGGCGATGCCGAGGTGGCCGCCGACATGATCGCCGAGATCAAGGCGATCTGCGGATCGACACTGCTCAAGGTCATTCTCGAAACCGGTGCCTATCCGGACATCGCCAGCATCCGGGCGGCGAGCGATCTGGCGATCCGGGCCGGAGCCGACTTCATCAAGACCTCGACCGGCAAGATCGCGCAATCGGCCACACCGGAGGCGGCCCGGGTGATGCTGGAGGCGATCAAGGCCAGCCATCAACCCGTGGGGCTGAAGCCTTCGGGCGGCATCCGCACGCTGGCCGACGCCAGGGTCTACCTTGACCTGGCGGACGAGATCATGGGTCCTTCGTGGGCCAACCCGCGCAACTTCCGGTTCGGAGCGAGCGGACTGCATCAGGTGCTGGTGGATGTCATCGGCGGCCAGAAGGGCGCGGAAAGCGGCGACGGGGTCTATTGATGGGTTTTCTGCCGCAGGAAGTCATCCGTCGCAAACGCGACGGCGCGGAACTGACGCCAGCCGAGATCGGCCAGATGATCGCTGGCCTGACCGATGGCCGCGTCACCGAGGGACAGGCGGCGGCTTTTGCCATGGCCGTATTCTTCCGAGACATGACCACCTCCGAGCGTGTGGCGCTGACCGAGGCGATGCGCGATTCCGGCACCGTGCTGGACTGGAGCGACCTGCCCGGCCCGGCGCTCGACAAGCATTCGACCGGCGGGGTGGGTGACACGGTGTCGCTGATGCTGGGGCCTGCGGTTGCTGCCTGCGGCGGCTTCGTTCCAATGATTTCGGGCCGCGGGCTCGGCCATACCGGCGGCACCCTCGACAAGCTCGACAGCGTGCCCGGCTATGTCACGCAGCCCGACAACGCCCTGTTCCGCAAGGTGGTGCGCGAGACCGGTTGCGCGATCATCGGCCAGACGGCCGATCTCGCCCCGGCAGACAAGCGGCTCTATGGCATCCGCGACGTGACCGCGACGGTGGAATCGGTGCCGCTGATCACGGCGTCGATCCTGTCCAAGAAGCTGTCCGCCGGCCTGCACGGGCTGGCCATGGACGTGAAGACAGGCTCCGGCGCCTTCATGCCGACGCTTGAACGCTCGCGCGAACTGGCGCGGGCGCTGGTCTCGGTGGCGAACGGGGCCGGCCTCGCGACCACCGCCCTGATCACCGACATGGACGCGCCATTGGCCGATGCTGCGGGCAACGGGCTCGAAGTGCGCTATGCCATCGACTACCTGACCGGTACCCGGCGCGAGGCGCGGATGCACGAGGTCACGCTGGCTCTTGGGGCGGAAATGCTGGTTCTCGGCAATCTGGCCACGAGCCTGCATGATGGTCGCAGCCGGATGGAGAGGGCCATTGCCTCGGGCGCGGCAGCTGAGGTCTTCCAGAGGATGGTCAGCGCGCTCGGTGGTCCGTCCGACCTGATGTCGCGGCCTGATACCCACCTTCGCGCCGCGCCGCTGGTGCAGGCCGCATGGGCTCCGCAGCCCGGCTTCGTCACCGCCATCGACACCCGCGCGGTCGGGATCGCCGTGGTCGAACTTGGCGGCGGACGGACACGCTCGCAGGACCCGGTCAATCATGCCGTGGGGCTGACCGCGCTGGCGGGGCTGGGCGATGAGGTCGGCCCGAACCGCCCATTGGCCCTGATCCATGCCGAGGACGAGGCTTCGCTGGCCCGGGCCGCCAGCCGGCTCGCCGCCGCCTATACGGTGTCGGACGCGCGCGGCGCACTGCCAGCCTCGGCCATCATCGAACGGATCGGCGCATGAGCTTACTGATCGCCATGACCGGCTGGGATCTGGAAAGCTGGCGGCAGCGCTTCCAGCGGCATCTGCCAGCTCTCGAGATCGTCGCATTGGGCGAAGCGTTCGACCGACGCAGCGTGCGCTTCGCGGCAACCTGGAAGCATCCAGAAGGCTCGCTTGCTGGCCTGCCGCAGCTTGAGGCCATCTTTTCTCTCGGTGCCGGCGTCGATCACCTGTTCGCCGACAGGAGCCTGCCGGATGTGGCGCTGGCACGCGTCGTCGATCCTGACCTGACGGCGCGGATGAGCGAATATGTCGTGCTGCACTGCCTGATCGCCCTGCGCCAGCAGCGGCTTTATGACCGCCAGCAGCGCGAAGCCACATGGATCGATGACCGGAACCAGCCCGCAGCGCGCGATGTCCGCGTCGGCATCCTCGGCATGGGTGTGCTCGGTCTCGACGCCGCCGGCAAATTGATGGCGCTGGGCTTCGATGTGGCCTGCTGGAGCCGCACCCGCCGCGATGTGCAGGGCCTCGCCAGCTTTGCGGGCGCGGAGGGGCTAGGACCCTTCCTTGGCCGCACAGACATTCTGGTGAACCTGCTGCCGGCCACCCCGGATACCGCGGGCATCCTGAATCGCGGGATGTTCACGCAGCTCGCCCGCGACGGGCGGTTGGGCGCGCCGATGCTGATCAATGCCGGGCGGGGCGCATCGCAGGACGAGGACGACATCCTCGCCTGCCTCGATGACGGCACCTTGCAGCATGCCACGCTCGATGTGTTCCGCACCGAGCCTTTGCCCGCCGCCTCGCGCTTCTGGTCGCATCCTGGCGTCACCGTCACGCCGCACAACGCGGCGATGAGCGATCCGGACGCGATCTGCGCCCTGATCGCCCGCCAGATCGACCGGCTGGAACGCGGCCTGCCGCTGGAATATCCGGTCGAGCGGACGCGGGGGTATTGAGGGGGCTCTGGCAATGCCAGCGCGGATTTTTCTGGCCTTGCCTGCTATTCTCGCCTATAGCGCAGCCGTCCGGGGTCATATGCCCTGACACCCGACCTTGCTGGACGACATCCCGGCAAGGCCGATTCTGAAACCCCTTTTTGAAAGGATGACACGATGTCGATTTCGGCTGAGCGCAAGACCGCGCTCGTTTCTGAATATGCCACCAAGCCCGGCGATACCGGCTCTCCGGAAGTCCAGGTTGCGATCCTCACCACGCGCATCAACAACCTGACCGGACACTTCAAGAGCCACGTCAAGGACAACCATTCGCGCCGCGGCCTGCTCAAGATGGTTTCGCAGCGCCGTTCGTTGCTCGACTATGTCAAGGGCAAGGACGAGTCCCGCTACCGGACCCTGATCGAGAAGCTCGGCATCCGCCGCTGATCGATCGCCAATCCCCCGGGACGGTGTTTCGGCACCGCCCGGGTTTTTGCATTCCGGACAGGCGCACAGGGTGCCTGCCCGGTCGAGCCACGGCCGCTGCCCACGGGCGCGCACAGGGCCATGGCTCAGTCCATCAAGCCACTTGTCCTCCGGGAGGCAAGCGTCCATGGACAGGATCGCAAACCACTGGATCAATGCCAGTCGTTCGCCGTCTTGCCCATGGTTGCCAGTCCCGGTTTGCAAGGCAGGCTTGCCTTCGCGCCCGCGATGAAAGCTGAAAAACCATGTTCGATATCCAGACTGAAGAACTGATCTGGGGCGGCCGCAAGCTGACCCTGGAAACCGGCAAGGTCGCCCGCCAGGCCGATGGCTCGGTGATGGTCACCTATGGCGAGACCGTGCTGCTCGCCACCGTCGTGTCGGCCAAGGAGCCGAAGCCGGGCATCGATTTCTTCCCGCTGACCGTCAACTACCAGGAGAAGGCCTTCGCGGCCGGACGCATTCCCGGTGGCTACTTCAAGCGTGAGGGCCGTCCCAGCGAGCGTGAGACGCTGATCTCGCGCCTGATCGACCGTCCGATCCGTCCGCTCTTCGCCGATGGCTACCGCAATGAGACGCAGGTCGTCGTGACCGTGCTCCAGCACGATCTCGAGAACGACCCGGACGTGCCGGCGATGATCGGAACCTCCGCCGCCCTGACGCTCTCCGGCGTGCCCTTCATGGGCCCCGTCGGCGCCGCCAAGGTCGGCTACATCAATGGTCAGTTCAAGCTGAACCCGACCTCTGCCGAACTCAAGGAATCTGACCTCGACCTCACTGTTGCCGGCACCCAGGACGCCGTGCTGATGGTGGAATCGGAAGCCAAGGAACTGGGCGAGGAGATCATGCTCCAGGCCGTGATGTTCGGCCACAAGCACTTCCAGCCCGTGATCGACGCGATCATCCGTCTCGCCGAGAAGGCCGCCAAGGAGCCGCGCAACTACACCGCGCCGGATCACTCGGCTGTCGAGAAGGCCCTGATGAAGATCGCCGAAAAGGATCTTCGCAAGGCCTACAAGATCACCCAGAAGCAGGAACGCTACATCGCGGTCGATGCGGTGAAGGCCAAGGTCATGGCAACGATGCTGCCGGAAGGTGGCGAGGCCAAGTTCGACAAGGACCAGGTCAAGGCCGTGTTCAAGGACGCGCAGGCCAAGGTCGTGCGCTTCAACATCCTCGATGACGGCATCCGCATCGATGGCCGCGACGTCAAGACGGTCCGCAAGATCGTCTCGGAAGTCGGCATCCTGCCGCGCACCCATGGTTCGGCGCTGTTCACGCGCGGCGAAACCCAGGCGCTGGTCGTGGCCACGCTCGGCACCGGCGATGACGAGCAGTACATCGACGAGCTGGAAGGCACCCGCAAGGAAACCTTCCTGCTGCACTACAACTTCCCGCCCTATTCGGTGGGTGAAGCAGGCCGCATGGGCTCCCCGGGCCGCCGCGAAATCGGCCACGGCAAGCTCGCCTGGCGCGCCATGCGTCCGATGCTGCCGCCGCACCACGAGTTCCCCTACACGCTGCGCCTTGTCTCCGAGATCACCGAGTCGAATGGCTCGTCCTCGATGGCCACGGTCTGCGGCGCGTCGCTGGCCCTGATGGATGCGGGCGTTCCGCTGAAGCGTCCGGTCGCCGGCATCGCCATGGGCCTCATTCTCGAGGGCAAGCGCTTTGCCGTCCTGTCGGACATCCTGGGTGATGAAGATCACCTTGGCGACATGGACTTCAAGGTGGCAGGCACCGAGAACGGCATCACCTCGCTGCAGATGGACATCAAGATCGCCGGCATCACCGAAGAGATCATGCAGGTCGCACTGACCCAGGCCAAGGATGGACGCCTGCATATCCTCGGCGAGATGGCGAACGCACTGACCTCTGCCCGCTCCGAGCTTGGCCAGTTTGCGCCCCGCATCGAGACGATGAAGATCCCGGTCGACAAGATCCGCGAAGTCATCGGTTCAGGCGGCAAGATCATCCGCGAGATCGTCGAAAAGACCGGCGCGAAGATCAACATCGAGGATGACGGCACCGTCAAGATCGCCTCTGCCGATGGCAAGTCGATCGAAGCCGCCATCAAGTGGATCAAGTCGATCGTGTCCGAGCCTGAAGTCGGCGTGATCTACGAAGGCACCGTCGTGAAGACCATGGAATTTGGCGCCTTCGTCAACTTCTTCGGTGCCAAGGACGGTCTGATCCACATCTCCGAACTGGCCGCGCAGCGCGTGGCCAAGGTCAACGACGTGGTCAAGGAAGGCGACAAGGTCAAGGTCAAGCTGCTCGGCTTCGACGAACGTGGCAAGATCCGCCTGTCGATGAAGGTTGTCGACCAGGAAACCGGCGAGGACATCACCGACAAGATCAAGGCCCAGCGCGATGCCGAGCGGGCCGAGCGTGGCGAAGGCCCGGAAGAGGAGCGCGAGGAGCGCACCGAGCGTCCGCGGCGGGATGACCGCGGCGGCCGCGATCGTCGCCCGCGCCGCGATTGATCGACCCTGACAACACCATCATGGCCGGGCCGCAAGCCCGGCCATTCTCTTTTGTACGCTGTCCTGATCAGGGAAACGGATGACCAGACTACGCCCCGACACACTGGCGATGACCGCGACCCTCGCCATGCTGACGGCGCTTGGCCCGCTGGCAACGGATTTCTATCTGCCCTCGGTGCCGGACATCGCGCGCTTCTTCGGAACAGGCACGGCTGGCGCGCAGGCCACCTTGTCATCCTTCCTGTTCGGCTTTGCCGCCGGGCAGATCATCTACGGGCCCCTGTCGGACAGGCTGGGCCGCAAGCCTGTGCTGCTGGTCGGCCTTGCGCTGTTCATTGTTGCAACGATCGCCTGTGCCATGGCCGTCTCCATCGACATGCTGATCGGCGCGCGCTTCGTCCAGGCACTGGGCGCATCGGGGCCGATCGTGCTGGGCCGTGCCATGGTGCGCGATCTATATGAGGGACCGCGTGCCGGGCAGGAACTGGCCCGCATGGGCATGATCATGGGGGTGGTGCCTGCGGTTGCGCCGGTGCTCGGCGGTGTCCTGCAGGATGCGTTCGGCTGGCGCTCGACCTTTCTCGCCTCGCTGGCCTTTGCCAGTGCGCTGGCGCTGTGGATCACGCTGGCGCTGCCGGAGACAAACACCCGCAAGCTCAGCGAGCCGCTCTCGTTCATGGCCATCATCAGGGGCTTCGGGGCGTTGCTGCAGAACCGCGCCTACCGGGCCTATGTCGGTCTGGTCAGCCTCGCCTATGGCGGCCTGTTTGCCTTCATTTCCGGCTCGTCCTTCGTGCTGATGGGCGTCTACGGGCTGTCCCCTGTAGCCTTCGGGCTGTCCTTCGCCTTCGGCGTCCTGGGCTTCATCAGTGGCACGATCCTGGCGCAGCGGCTGGTGAAGGCACGCGGTCTTGATGGCGTGATCCGGCTCGGCGTGATGTGTCTGGCCGGTGGTGGCGCGCTGATGCTGGCACTGACGGCGATCGGCACGGGCTCCTCGCTGGAAATCACCGTGCCGATGGCGCTCTATGCGATGGGTGTGGGGCTGACAATGCCGCAGGGACAGGCCGCCGCGATGATGCCGTTTCCGGACCGGGCCGGCTCGGCCTCCTCGTGTCTTGGCCTGTGCCAGATGATCTTTGCCGCCTGTGTCGGGCTGATGATGGGGCGCGTTCTGACCGGCTCGGCCCTGCCCCTGCCGATCATCATCACGGTGATCGGCGTAGCAGCACTGGTGCTGTTCCAGCTGACACGGGGCATCAGGGCGGCGGCGCTGGCCCAGAAGGCCTGACGCGTCCACCCGCCGAAGATCATCCCCCGAACAGACGCTCGAAGAAGCCCTTTTCCTGCGCCGGCACACGGCTGCGCTCCGCGCCGACGGCGGCGGGCGGCACCGGGCGGGCACTGGCCATGGGTGCGCTGGCAGATGGCTGTGTGCCGAAGGGCGCAAGGCCGGGCGACGTGCGCCAGAGCCCGCCGGGCAGGCCCTGAGGCTGTGCGCCCTGCAAGGCGGAGCGCATGAAGCGGCCCCAGATCTCCGACGGCAAGCCACCACCGGAAACGCGCTTCATCGGGGAGTTGTCATCATTGCCGAGCCAGACGCTGGCCACCAGCCGGCTGGTGTAGCCAACGAACCAGGCATCGCGGAAATCCTGGGTCGTGCCGGTCTTGCCGCCCGCTTCCCAGCCCGGAATCTCGGCCTTGCGGCCGGTTCCGGTCAGCAGCGTCTCCCGCATCATGCCATTCATCATCGGCAGGCGCGCGCCGTCGATCACCGTGCCGATGCCGGAGCCCTCGCGCTTGTAGAGCACCTTGCCATTGGCCGCCTTGACCTCGCGGATGATGTAAGGGGTCACGCCCTGCCCGCCATTGGCAAAGGCTGCATAGGCAGCCGTCATCTCCAGCGGCGTGACCTCCGACGTGCCCAGCGCCAGCGAGGCATTGGCCTGCAAGGGCGAGGCGATGCCCAGCCGCTGCGCCACACGCACCACCGAACGCGGCGACACCTCCTGCCCGAGCTTGACCGCCACCGTGTTCAGCGACAGCGACAGGGCCGTCTGCAAGGTGACTGGACCCCGGAAATCACGCGAGTAATTCTCCGGCGACCAGCCGCGCACGGTGACGGGGGAATCATCCCGGATGGTATCGGGCGTCAGTCCTGCCTCGATCGCTGCGAGATAGACGAATGGCTTGAAAGACGAGCCGGGCTGGCGTCGCGCGGCCGTCGCGCGGTTGAACTGGCTGCGGGCGTAGCTGCGGCCACCGACCAGGGCCCGCACTGCACCATCAGGTGCCATCGCCACCATCGCGCCTTGCGACACGCCCTGCTTGACACCCTCGCGGGCGAGCGCCTCCGTCAGGGCGGTTTCCGCCGCAAGCTGGATGCGCGGGTCGATCGAGGTCAGCACCGTGACATCGCCCTCGACCGCCCCGATGAAATCATCGAGCACATCGATCACGTAGTCAGCGGAATAGGAGATGGTGTTGGGCCCGTCGCGCTCGACCGCTTCTGCGGGCTCGACGAGCGCTGCCTTGGCCGAGCCTTCGGTGATCACGCCCTGCTCGACCATGGCGGCAATCACCATCTGCGCCCGGCGCTCGGCGGCGGCCGGGTTGCGGTTCGGCGCCAGCCGCGAGGGCGCCTGCACCAGACCTGCCAGCATCGCGGCCTCCGCCACATTGACGGCGCGGGCGGACTTGCCGAAGTAACGCTGGGCGGCGGCCTCGACCCCGTAGGCTCCGGAGCCAAAATAGACCCGGTTGAGATAAAGTTCGAGGATCTGGTCCTTGGAATAGGTGCGCTCGAGCCAGACAGCGAGGATGGCCTCCTGGATCTTGCGCGAGAAGGTCCGGTCCTGGGTCAGGAACAGGTTCTTGGCGAGCTGCTGGGTCAGCGTCGAACCGCCCTGGGCCACGCCGCGCGAGCTGAGATTGCGCACCATGGCGCGGGTGATGCCGATCGGATCGAGGCCGTAGTGGCTGTAGAAGCGCCGATCCTCGATGGCCACGAAGGCGCGGGGCAATGCCGGGGGCAGTTCCTTGATCGAGACAGTCCGCCCGCCGGTTTCGCCACGATTGGCGATCAGCGTGCCGTCTGCAGACAGGATTGCGATGTTCGGAGGGCGCTTCGGCACCGTGAGCTGGTCGATGGGGGGCAGTTGCGCCGCATGGTAGGCGATCACACCGCCAAGACCCATCACGCCCCACAGTCCCAGCACAAACGACCAGTAGGTGATCCGGCCCAACACCGAGCCGCGCCGGGTGCGCTTGCGCTTGCGCGGCGGATCAGCCTCGGGTCCACGCCCGCCACGGCTGGAGGTCTGGCCCCCGCGCGCCGAACCGCCCTTGCGAGATGGTACGACACGGTCCTCGGGCGACAGGCGCAGGTCTTCCCGCACCGATCCTCGCGATCTGCCTTCGCCAAAGGTCGGTTCGCGCCGCGATCCGTCTCTGTCAGCCATGAAACACTGCGCCCTGATTCCCGAAACAGCCGTGCCACAGCCAGCGCAGGCTGACCGGACACGGGCTCTCAGGCACAGTGAAACATGGCGCTTTTAAGGGTGGGTTAAGCTTCACCCCATTTCCGCGAACTCACACAGCGGCGCTGGCGGTAATCCACTTGGACAGGTCGCTCTTGGGTGCTGCGCCGGCCTTCTGCGCCACCAGCTTGCCACCCTTGAACACCATCAGGGTCGGAATCGAACGGATGCCGAGCTTGGCGGACGTGGCGGGGTTCTCGTCGACATTGAGCTTCACGATCTTGACCTTGCCCGCCATCTCGGCGGCAATCTCGTCGAGGGCTGGCCCGATCATGCGGCAAGGGCCGCACCATTCGGCCCAGAAGTCGACGACGACCGGCTCGGCGGACTTCAGGACATCAGCTTCGAAGCTGGCATCGGTAACCTTTGCGGCGGCACTCATGGGGCTCTCCCGGTCTTCCCGTGTGGCCGCGAACAGCCGCGACACATGTTGATCGCAAGCTAGGAATGCAGAGCCTTGCGGTCAAGGCTGCGGGCTGCGACGTCACGGGTCCGTGACACTCGCGAAGGCAGCATCGAGCTGCGCGGCGCTGGCTTCCAGCACCAGAGGACCTGAGGTGTAGATCACCAGCGCCCGGACCGGCCGGCCCGGATAGAGCTCGGCCAGAAGGGCGCGATAGGTGGCGATCTGCGCCAGCGTGGTCTCGCTGATCGCATCGGCATGGCGCGGAGGCCTGCGTGTGGTCTTGAAGTCGGCAAGGATGACCTGATCGGGCGTCACCAGCAGCCGGTCGATGCGGCCCGCCACCGCCAGCGACCCAGTGCGGGTCGCGATGTCGCCGCCAATCTCGACCTCGGCCAGGCTGTCCTCACCGAACAGGGCGGCCATGGCCGGCTGGTCAAGCACTGCCAGCGTCTGGACGACGAGGGCGCTGCGCTCCGGCCCCGGCAGACCCGGCGCATGACGCTCTGCCAGACGCGCCGCAACCATGGCACGTGACGCGGGCCTTGCGGACGGCAGCCATTGCAGCAGGAGATGGACCAGCCGCCCGCGCGCTGCGGCCGCGGCCATGCTGGCGGCAGGTGCCCCCTCATCGGCGCTGCCGGTGACCAGACCGGCGGCAGCCAGCGCAGTGGCTGGCAGCAGCGGTGGCCGCATCGCGGCCTCCGCCGGCAGGTGGGCGGTCAGCCAGTCGGGCACCGGCCCGGACAGGGTGCGCTGCGTTGCCGGCGCGCGCTCGGGGACGGGGCGCGGCGGCGTCACCTTGAAGCGACGACGGCCGATCCCGGCCACCACAGGCTCGATCCGCTGAAGCCCCTGAGGGGTGGCGCCGAGGCCGCTCTCGATCAGGCCATACCACGACTGTGGCAACTGGCCGGCCTGCGCGGGCCGGACACCGCAGACGATCAGGCGGTTTTCAGCGCGCGTCATCGCCACATAGAGCAGGCGGTGATGCTCCTCGACGGCGCGCTCCTGCCGCAACAGGCGCGCAGCCCTGGCCGCCGGCGGGTCATCGCCGCTGCGCGGCGACCAGATTGTCACCGAAGCGCCGAGATTGGAGCCGGGCAAGGGCACATCCAGCAAAGGGCTCTCGTTCTGCTGGGTCGGCGGCATGCCGATGTCGGCGATGAACACGGTCCCGGCTTCCAGCCCCTTGGCCCCGTGGACGGTCATCACGCGGACCTCACCGGAGGCGGTCGCCAGATCGCGCTTGACGTCATCGGAGCTGGCCTCGACCGCGTCCAGAAAGCGCCGCAGCGACGGGCCTTCGCGCTGCTCGTGGTCCAGCGCGCGGGCCAGAAAGGCGTCCATCGCATCAGCTGCCTCGGCGCCGAGCCGGGCCAGCATGCGGCGACGTCCGCCCATCACCGACAGGACATGCCCATAGAAGGCGAAAGGTCCGAGCCGACCCGCAAGCTCCTCGATCTCGGCCAGCAGGGCATGCGCCTGCCGGTCGCGCGCCTCATCCGAGTGGGCCAGCGCCTGCCGCAACGAGCCGGCCCTTCCCGGCGCAATCCGGAGCAGGTCATCGTCATCGAGGCCGAACAGAGGTGATTTCAGCACCTCCGCGAGGGTGAGGTCGTCATCAGGCAGCAACACCGCGCGGCCGAGCGCGACCAGATCCTCGACCGCGATATGGCTGGCGAGCTTGAGCCGGTCCATGCCCGCCACCGGCACGCCGGCATCCTTGAGCGCACGCACCACGATGCCGAAGGCGGTCTTGCGGCGCGGCATCAGGATCAGCACGTCGCCGGGGTCGAACGGATGACCAAGATCGTCGTGGCCGTCCCTGATCCAGCCGCTGATCGTGGTGGCGATCACCCGGGCCATCTGCTGCAACGGGGCTTTTCGCTCCGGCGTGTCGACCGGCAGGTTCCAGACCTCCTCGTCCGGCCTGTCTTCGGGCTCGACCAGATCCCACAGGTCAACCGCGCCGCAATCATCCGCGCGGACGGTCTCGTGCACTGTCGCGGTTTCGGAAGGATCGGATGACAGGCCCTTGAAGGCAAACGGCTGGGCGAAGACCGCATCCACGGCCTCGATCACGTCGCGGGTCGAGCGGAACGAGACCACGAGGCGCGTGTCGTGGAAAGCGTCGCCCTTGTCGCGCACGCGGCGGCCAAGGTCACTGCGCTGCTGCCCGAATTCGGCTGGCGCAGCACCCTGAAAGCCGTAGATCGACTGCTTCTCGTCACCGACCGCGAAGATGGTGCGGGCGAGGCGCGGATCGCGCTGGCCCTCACCGGCCAGGAACTCCGATGTCAGGGCGTTGAGGATGGCCCACTGGTCCTTGCTGGTGTCCTGGGCTTCATCAACAAGGAGGTGGTCGAGGCCTGCGTCAAGCTTGTAGAGCAGCCATGCCGCATTGCCGTTCTGGAACAGATCGCGCGTCCGGAGGATCAGATCGCCGAAGTCCAGCATCGCCATGCGCCGCTTCGTGGCGGCATAGTCCTCAAGGATGAGCCGCATCAACCCGAACAGGCTGGCGCTCAGCCCGGCGGTGCTGAGGGCTTTGATTCGATCAAGACCTGCCGTCATTGCGTCCTGGGCGGCGGCCAATCGCCCGTCCAGCGAAGGGTCCGCCTTCTGCACGCCGGCGGTCGCAATCGTGGCGCGTGGCTGGTCCTTTTCGGTCAGCAGGGTCTTGCGCCAGATGCCGAAGCGGGCCGCATCGGCATCCGGTCCGGCTTTGGCGAGGCGCCACGCGGCCAGCCGCTCTGTCCAGTCTGCCCGGTTCTTCGCCGTTCCGTGTGCAATGAAGGCTGCTGCCAGATCATCGAGCGCGACATGCTGCTCGACTTCGGCAACGGCCTGCCGATACAGCGCCGGCAGGGTCCATCGCGGATCGATGGCCAGCGCCTCGTCGAGAGCTGCCCTGATCTCGTCGGCTGGCCGGACCTGCCCTTCCGCATCGAAAAGAAACTGCGAAGCACCGAGGGCCCTGTCGATCAAAGAGCGGAAACGCTGGTCATCGACGGACCCGGCGATCAGGTCGAGCGAGGCCTTGAGAGCCGCGCCATCCGGATCGCTCGCGCCGTCGCTGGCGCGCCGCAAGGTCCGGTCAATGGCCGCCTCGATGGCGGCCTGCCGAGCTGTCTCGCTGATCACCTCGAAATGGGCCGGGATGCCGGCCTCGAATGGCGCGCTTTGCAGGACACGCGTGCAGAAGGCGTGAATGGTCTGGATCTTGAGCCCACCGGGCGTCTCCAGCGCCTCTGCAAAGAGACAACGCGCCCTGAAGCGCTCAGCGACTGAAGGCGCGCGGTCCAGCAGTGCTGACAGTGCCGCATCAAGGGCCGTATCATCATGGCGCGACCAGCCTGCCAGCGTGTCGAACAGCCGATTGGCCATGTTGGCTGCTGCGGCGGTCGTGTAGGTCAGGCACAGGATGCGGGCAGGATCGACGCCGGTGAGCATCAGCCGCAGCACACGCCGGACCAGCACCGTCGTCTTGCCGGAGCCGGCATTGGCGGAGACCCAGGCGCTGGCGGCAGGGTCGGAGGCCCGGGCCTGCTTGAGCCGGGTATCGGGCGGCACAACGCGGGGACGGGTTCCAGGGACGGGCGAGGACGGGCTCATCCGGGCTCATCCTCGCTGTCATGGCCGGCAGCGGACCATTCCTTGACCCGCGCGAGATGGTCGTAATCGCCATCAAAGCGCGCAAACTGCGCCGCAAAGCGCGAGGTGAAGGGCCGCTCGCCGGAGCGAAAGCCGACGACCATGCGTTTGAAGCCGTCGAGATGTTCTGCCGCACGCGCCGCAAGCTCGGTGTCCGCAACCACGGACACCTGCTTCAGCCCGTCCTTGTCGGGTTTCAGGGCGACATAGGCCGCGGTAGCCACGGCGGCCGGGCCAAAGCCGGCTTCCGCTCGCTCCGGATCGCCCGGCACGAACGGTGCCAGCGGCCCGAGCGCCGCTTCGAGCAGCAGTTGCGGGGCCAATGCAGCCTTGATCTGCTTGGGTGTCGGCACGGCTCCGCTCTTGAAATCGATGATGGCGAGGGCCCCGCCGGCCTGCGCCTCGATGCGGTCGGCCCTCGCCGACAGGCTGACATGACCACAATCAGCCAGCAGCAAACGGCTTTCGATGCGGAACTCCGCCCCGACGCGCTCGGCATTCTGCCGGCGTGCCACTTCCCAGGCGCTGATGGCGGGAACAAGCCGGACGAAACGCGGCCACCAGAAGCCCTGGACATCGGGCTCATGCCAGAGATCCGCAAACACACGGCGTCCGGTGCGCAGCACCTCGGCCGGAACATCGGCGGGCAAGGTGCCGGGCCAGGCACGCGCAAAGGCTTCCATGACGCCGTGCAGCAGCGTGCCGCGATCGGCGGCGCCCAGTTCGACCACGCCGGGTTCAAGCGGTGCCAGATCGAGAATACGGCGCGCGAACACGGCATAAGGATCTCGATACAGCGTTTCGGCTTCGGTGACGCTGAACCGGGTCGGCTGAAGCGGCAGCGGCGGCGTGGGCCTGGGCCGCCGCCACGGTTCGACCTTTGCCGGTTGGTCCAGCACCGCTGCCACATCGGCCAGTTCCTTGCCCCGATCAACAGCGGCGCTCCACAGGGGCGGCGGGGCCACGGCCTTGAGCCGCTGCCAGAAGCGGGAGGGCAAGGTCTGGATGCCGCCGCTCTTGGCCGCGCGGGTGATGATGACGCGCGGGGCGCTGATCGCCTCGATGAAGTCATGCGCGCTCTGGCCGATCCGGCGTTCCGGCGAGGACAGGCCGAGTTCGGCACGCATCGGGCGGTTGAGGAAGGGGTCGGTGCGCGTGGCCGGCGGCCAGGTCGCTTCATTGAGGCCGCCAAGAATGGCGAGTTCGGGCGACATCAGGCGTGCTTCGAGCGGGCCGAGCAGCATGACGCGGGGATGCTCCTTGCCGCGCAGGCGCACCACCTGGCCGGACATCACCATGCGGGCGATGTGGGCGAGATCGGCGATCGTGCCCCTGAGCCCATCACAAGCGGCGGACAGATCGCCAAGGACAGCCTCCATCGCCGCGCCATCCTCGTCCTCGAAGGCAAAGCTTACCCCGTCTGGCGTCATCGTCAGGGCCTGAAGCGCCGTGCGGATCAGCGCCATCGTGGCCGCGAGATCAACCTCGCCCGCTGCGTCGGGCACCTGATCCATGAGGGGCAACAGCACCTCGGCCAGCCTGTCGGTGACGGTCGTTGCAGCCCGCACATCATCCGGCAGCAGGCGACGACGCGGGCGCGGCGCACGGACATCCGCGATGCGGGCTGGCATTGCCGCCACGGCATTACGCAGCCCTGCCAGACCCCGGAAAGAGCGCGCGCCCCGCACCGCGCCGATTTCCAGCGCTTGCCGGCCCCTCCCGAACAGCTCCGGCGAAAGGCCAAGCGCCAGATGACGGTGATGCAGCAGGTCGAGGATGGCTGCGCTCGCCGCTCCGGTCTGCATGAGGTCGAACACCAGTGCGAGCAAATGTCCCGCCACGGTGCGCAACAACGGCTGGCCGGCGGAGTCATCGACCGTGATCTGCCAGCGGGCGAGTTCCAGTGCAACGCGCTCGGCCAACGCGCGATCCGGCGTGATAAGGGCCATTGAAGCGACATCGGTCAGCAGGGCCTTGCGGATCGCCAGCGCGATGACCACCGCCTCCTGGCGCTCGTCGGCAGCTTCGATGATGGTCAGATCGGCAAGGGAACTGGCCAGATCCGGCGGTGCGATGCGCTGCGCGATCTCCTGCCAGGCCGGCGTGGTCCCGGCAGGCCGCAAGGCCTCGTGCGCCAGACGGCCCCTGATCTGGCGCGGGCTTGCCGGACCCCGATCAAGCGGGCAGACGTCGGCGCGCGTGGCCTGCATCGTGTCGAGCAGTCTGATCAGCTGGGCCTGGGGGTGGGAGGCCGCGCGGTCCGCCGAAGCAGACGCCGCAGCCTGGAGGGCCACCCAGTCTGCCTCATCGCTGACAAGATCGAGATCGGGCAGCACAACGGCCCCTTGCGGCAGCCGCGCCACCGTGGCCATGAGCCGCGCCGTGGCCGGCATGGACCCGGTCGAGCCGGCGACGATGACAGGCCCAGCCGCCTTGTCTGCGGCCATGCGCCTGGCCTGAGCGGCCAGCAAATCGTTGCGCCAGGCGACCGGATCGACCTCGCCGCGCTGCTTCAGAACATCCGGCCAGATTTCGCCGAGAATGGCCAGGAAACGTGCGGTGATCTGCCAGTGCTGGTCGAAGCGCGCCGCGTCGATCGAGCGCAGGCGCTCATAGGGCACGTCCTCGGCCTGCATGGCATCGAGGATGGCGCCGAGGTCGCCGGCGAGCCCAAAGGCGCTGCCCATGCTGTCGGCAGCGAACGAGGTGACGGAGGCCCCGGCATCTGGCGAGGCAGGCGCGCTGGCCTTGCTGGCCGCCTGCACCAGACGCGCCAGCAGGATCTGGCGCGTCAGCGGATCGATCGGGATGCTGGCGGCACCCGTGGTTTCGGCCAGCATCCCCTCGGCCAGGGCGCCGTCCGCCAGAAGATCGTGCAGTTCGGCCTCGCCCGGATCGCCGAGCGGCACGAGGCGTGGCAGGATCAGGGCCTTGCGGCCGCTGGCCCTGACCAGCACGGAGGCGAAGGCGCGCGCCGCGCGCCGGGTCGGCAGATAGACCGTCAGCCGTGCCAGCGCTGCCGGGTCCGCCACATCGATGCCGAGATCCAGTCTGTCCTCAAGAATGGCGGCGGCGAGACCGTCGAGGAAGGCCGTGCCCGCTGGCAGATTGTAAAGGTTCGGCCGTTCCCTGCGCTGTGCTACGGCCATGACGGATCGAGGCCCTTGCCAGCCACCACGCTCAGGCCGCCCGGGCGGCGAAGCGCTTTTCCGCCTCGGGGATGGCCTCGGGCGTGCCGACATGCAGCCACTCGCCGTCCATGACGTGGCCGCAGAGCCGGCCTTCGGCAATCAACCGGTCGAACAGGAGGTTGAGGCTCCACGGCCCCTTTGGCGCATCAACCAGCAGGTTTGGCTTGAGAATGGCCACGCCGGCATAGATGTGCGGCACTTCTTCGCCAGGCTTGCGCCGGGTCAGATGACCATCGCCCGCGAGGTGGAAATCGCCCGTCCCGTCATAGCCCATGCTGCGCGAGACGTGTGCCAACATCAGCAGCATGTCCATCCGCGCGGGCTGCCAGGCCTCGGCCAGGCGCTGGAGGTTCGGCACTCCATTCTCGACCCAGAGCGAATCCGAATTGAGATGAAAGAACGGCTCATGCCCCAGCAGCGGCAGAGCCTTGGTGACACCGCCGCCGGTTTCCAGCAACTCGGCGCGCTCGTCCGAAATGGTGATGCGCGGGCGCGTTCGTCCGGCGAGATGCGCCTCGATCTTGCCAGCGAGATGATGCACGTTGACCACGGCCTCCGCGACACCAACGGCCGCAAGGCGGTCCAGCGCATGATCCAGCATGGCCTTGCCGCCGATCTCGACCAGTGGCTTGGGGATCACATCGGTGATCGGCCGCATGCGCTGGCCAAGGCCAGCCGCCAGCACCATGGCGTGGCTCGGAACGAAGCGTGCGGTCATGACGGGCAGTCTCGATGAGCTGGAATCACTGACAGCAGCTTAGCCCGGATCGACGCCCTGCCGCAGCGGAAAAAGCGGCTCATGCACCCTGGAACAGGCGCGGCAGATGGGTCTCGTACCAGGCCTTCAGCCCGGACAGCGCCGGATGCTGGAGGTCGCGGCGCAGATAGGCCTCGATGCGTGGCAGATGGCGCAGGTAGGCCGGTTTGCCGTCGCGCTTGTCGAGCCGGGCAAAGATGCCGAGGATCTTGGTGTTGCGCTGCGCACCCAGGATGGCATAGGCCGTGGCGAAGGAGCCTAGGTCAAAGTCCGGATCCTGCGCCCGCCGCAAGGTGGCGTAGCGGGACAACAGCTTCAGCTCCAGCGCCGGGGGCACATCAACGCGCGCGTCCTGCCCCAGCGAGACGACATCATAGGCCGGGTGTCCGATCACGGCATCCTGGAAGTCGATAATGCCGATGCGGGCGACCCCTTCACGCTCGGGCAGCCAGATCAGGTTTGGCGAATGGAAATCGCGCAGCGCCCAGGTGCGCGGGCCCTCGGCCAGAATGTCGAACAGGGGAGCCCAGGCACGGGCAAACTCCGCGCGGGCGACAGCCGGCAGGGCGACGCCGGCTATGTGCGGCGCGTACCAGTCGAGCAGCAGTTCGGTCTCGATGGTCAGCGCCTCCAGGTCAAAATCCGGAATGACATGTTCGCGGCCGTCGGCGACGGGCAGGATCGTCGGCAGGGGCCGCGCATGGAGGATGGCCAGCGCCTCGATCGCAACCTCGTAGCGTTCCGGCACCGGGCCGTTCTCGTCGAGGACGGTCCCTGAACCCAGATCCTCGATCAGCAGCAGGCCATTGACCAGATCGCTGGCGATGATCTCTGGCGCGGACAGGTCGAGCGCCCTCAGCCCCTTGTCGATGGCAACGAAGGCATCGACGCGTTCGGCCAGCCGGGCGATCGCGCTGTAGGGCTTGCCGCCCCGCACGGGCGGGCCATCGGCGCGCGGCGGTGAGATCATCAGCACGGCCGTCTCGCCATCAGGCCGCCTGAGCCGCTCATAGGCGCGGGTCGAGGCATCGCCGAGCATGTGGATGCGCGACGCGTCTCCCCAGCCGGCGGCGTCGATCAGCCGGCGCGCACCAAGCGTCAGGCCGAGCCTGTCGGCCCAGGACGGGCCGGGGATCAGGGTGATGCGGCGGGTCTCGTCGCCAGCATCAGGTTCCAGTTCGAAGACGATGTCGAGGCGGGAGGCGGTATCGAGCATGTCGCCGCCCCTGTCGGGCCACTCGATCAGGCCAATGGCGTCTTCCAGCGCCTCGGCCAGCCCCAGTTCGACCAGTTCGCCGCTGTCCTTGATCCGGTAAAGATCAGCATGCAGGATCCGGCCACGCGGCGTGTCGTAGGCCTGCATCAGGGTGAAGGTGGGGCTGGGTGCCTCGAGGGACCCGTCATCAGCGAGGCGGCGGATCAGCGCCCTTGCAAAGGTGCTCTTGCCGGCTCCCAGATCTCCCGACAGCGCCACCACATCGCCAGGCTTGACGATACCGGCGATGTCATCAGCCAGGCGCAGCGTCTCCGCTTCCGAAGTGAAGGTCAGGGCCCAGGAGCGGGCGAGATTGGCAGGACTGGTCAAGACAGGTGTTCCGTCTGGCAGGGGCGTCGGACATGTGCCCCGTCACCGGGCTCGGGAAGTTGGCGGCAACAAGGCGCAAGGATGAGAACGGACGCGCTCGGCATCTGGCCGGTCATTCGGCAGCTTCGTTCAGCAGCGGAGGATCGACCGGCACCCGGCAGGTCACTGTGGTGCCGGTGCCGGGCCTCGACTGGATATCGACCGTGCCGCCATGCAGCGAGATGAACGAGCGAACGATGGCGAGCCCGAGACCGATGCCGCGATGGCGGGAGCCGGCGGTGTGCGTCTGGAAACGGTCGAAGATCCTGTCCTGGATGTCTTCCGGGATGCCACGGCCATGGTCGACGACCTTGAAGACCATCTCGCCGCCCTCGCGGAAGGCGTGAACCTCGACGACCTGACCGGCCTGGGAAAAGCCGATGGCATTCGACATCAGGTTGTAGAGCGCCTGCCGCAAGCGCTTGGCATCGCAGACAAAGCTGCCGGCGTCATCGGCGATGGCTTGCTCCAGACTGATCCCCGTTTCCGCGAGCCGTTCCTCAAGGCCGCGCACGGCACTGCCGACGAGGTCGGCCACGCTGGTCTTCTCGCGTTCGAGCTGCAACTCGTCATTGTCGATCGAAGCCAGATCGAGAATGTCGTTGATGATCGTCAGCAACGTGCCGGAGGAGCGCAGGATCAGCTGCGCATACTCGCGCTGGCGCGGATTCAGCGGCCCGGCGATCTCCTCGCCGATCAACTGGGCGAAACCGATGATCGTGGTCAGCGGCGAACGCAGGGCATAGGAGACATGGTGCACGAAATCGTCGCGCAACTGGGCCGCCTTGACGAGCGCCTCATTGCGCTCGGTGAGCGCCATCTCGACATTCACGTTGTCGGTGACATCGGCGAAGGTCAGCAAGGTCGCGCCATCGGGCAGCGGGGCGAGGGCGCAGTCCACCACCGATCCATCCTGCCTCACCATGCGCGAGGCCAGGTCCTCGCGCCGGTCGCGCACGCCGACGACCGCGCCGCGCAAGGTGGCCCAGGCCTCCTCGGCAGGACACAGGAGCCTGCACAATGCGACGACCTCGTCGATATGCGGGTGGGCATCGAGAACGGCAGGCGAAAGCTTCCACAAAGCCGCGAAGGACGGGTTGCTGAGCTTGAGGCGACCATCGGAGCCGAACACGGCAACGCCCTCGCGCAGCCCGTCCAGTGTCTCGCGCTGGGTGCGGGACAGGGCATTGACCTTGGATTCGAGCGAAAAACGCTCGGTGGCATCATCGAAGAGATGGATCACACCGCCCTGCGGGTTCGGGCTGGTCGTCACCTGGATGGCCCGGCCATCGGGCAGATACCACCAGTCCTCGCTGGTCTCGATGGCGGTATAGGCCTTCAACCGGTCGGCCTTCCAGTCCTTGTAGGCACCTGCCTCCGGAAGGCGCCGTTCGGTGCGCAGGCGGTCCAGGATCTCGCTGTCGCTGGGCTGGGTGTCGAGATAGGCGGGGTCGAGCGACCAGAGCTTCTCGTAGGCCAGATTGCGGTAGGCCAGACGCTGGCGTGAATCGAAGGCGGCGACGGCCGTTGGCAGGCGGTCCATCACCTTGACATGGGCCTCCATCTGACGCGCCAGATCAAGGCGCACCGCTTCGAGTTCGCTGACATCGATGGCATGGCCAGCGTAGCCCTGGGCAACCGGCCGCTCCACCAGATCGAGCATCAGCCTCTGGCCGCCGACAACGGCAGGAGCCCTGATCTGGAAGACCTCGCCGCGTGCCCGCGCGGCAGCAGACCGCTCGCGCTCGTCGCGCCCCATCAATTCATGGCGCGCAGCCAATGCCTCGGCGGGGTTCGCCGCATCGACGGCGCGGGCATAGGCCGCGTTGACCCAGGCCAGTTCGCCCGTGCCATCCCGGAACCATGCGGGGCAGGAGCTGGCGTCCATCATGGCCGTGAGGCGCGCGGTCATTGCCCGTGACGCGGCCCGGTCCTGCTCGGCCTCGAGCAGACTGCGGCGGGTCTGCGAGACGTCCCGCAGGTGCAGCACGGCGCGGCCGGAGACGGCGCGGCCACGGGCCTCGACATAATGCCCGGCGCGGCTGTGCACGCCATGATCGAAGGGCTCGCCGCGCGCCTTGAGCTGATCGACGGCATCCCCGAGGAGTTTGACCTGATCGGGGCTGGCCCAGGATCCGAAGGCCAGCGGGGACATCCGCGTGCCGTTGACCAGCAGGAATTCCGGCTGGCCATGAATCTCGGCCTTGGCGGCGGGGGCTGCCCAGATCACGGTGACCTGATCTTCGGTGGAGCCGAAGATTTCCGCCTGCTCGGCGCGCGCCATGGCGCTGTCGAGATCGGCCGCAAGCTGCGCCTCGCGCCGTATCCAGCGCCCGCGCTCGCGCACGTGCAGGATCGCCGTCGTGGCCGCGAACACCGCGAGACCGACCACCATCGACATCGAGAACGCCCCGAGCAAATCGGGAAACAGCGACCGCGCCAGTTCACCGGACGGGAGCGTGGCGATCTGGGCTGCGGCGGGCGTGGCACCGGCGAGGCTCGCCATCCCGGCCGCGCACGCAAGGGCCATGGTCGAGGCGGCGTGGCCGAGGGCGACCCGGAGGGGCTGACCGCCCCGGCTCTCGGCCCTGCCCGCCTGCCTGATATGCCTTGCGCTCGTCATCTCACCTGCTGCCGTTGCTGAACCAGAGCCGAGCCGGGCGCGTGCCCATACGGAAGCTGTTGCTTCCGCCACGCTGGCTCCCCACACAATCACGCGACCTGAAAACCGATCCGCCAGACAACCAGTCCTTCCGGTCGGCCCTGAGCGGGTGCCGCGCCATCGCAGGCAGGCTCCCTCGCCGGACCGGACCCGAACGCCGAATCACCGTTCCACACTAACCAGCCTTCGATTCCGCCGGGAAGTGGTTAAAGCAGGGTAAAAAACGGCAACGACCGCCGCCCTTGCCGGGCGGCGGTCGCTGGATATCGACATGTTGTGGGCGCTAACGGAGCACGCCCTACATCTTGTCAGTAGCGGTAGTGATCAGGCTTGAACGGGCCCTGTTCCGGCACGCCGATATAATCGGCCTGTTCCTTGCTCATCTTGGTCAGCTTCACGCCGATCTTCTCGAGGTGGAAGGCTGCGACCATCTCGTCGAGGTGCTT